>NZ_JBDKWG010000104.1:0-82176 GCF_040151475.1 Reichenbachiella sp. MALMAid0571
TTGCCAAGTGATCTTCAGGTAGCCAATCGTTAAGGTCATGTGGCATAAAAGAAACTTGTTCTCTATCCGCTCCAATAAATGATATCATGCCCCAAGATATAAATAATTGGGTGGTTTATTAAGTCCGACAGACTCCTAGACCATTTAATAATCTCACCTAATTCTTTGTCTGTTGACTTCCTAACTGATTCGTAACAATGAATAAAAAATTTAACTTTTTTCACCAAGTCTTCTTTTTTCAGATCATATACCCATTCTTGTCTATTTGATTCAAGTCCCCTTGAAAAATTTCTAAATATAGCTTCTGATTTATCTTTTGATATAATTGGGATCATTTCATCAAAATCATTATCAGTTTGGTTTATCCAATTTCCTTTTTTTGGAGCTATGTTTTCAAAATGAATGTTGGAAAATTGCAAATTCTTAATCCATTCCAACTTCACTTCCTTTCGCCAATCATCTTGTAAAGCTCCGTTGTAGTAAATCTGACATCCATTATCGTTTCTTTCTTCTTTTTTGATCAAAAACATAATAGCCACCCCAGTCTGTATACCAAAGACATTGTGTGTTGTTCCAGCTATTTTGGGATTCGCCCTAACATCACTTTTAGTATCAAGAATGTAGCAATAATCAAATTCTTCCTGAATGCATTTTCTGAAACCATCAAAAGTCCGAGTATCAATAAAATTTCGATTTGTTATAAAACTAACTATTCCATTTTCGTCTATTCGATCCATCGCCCATCGATAAAATCTAGTATACATGTCGTAGACTATATTTTGATTTTGGGCATTCCCCATTTTAATGAATGTGTCTTTGATTCGCTTATCAACACCTTGGTAAGCCTTATTGGAATTTTGAAAATTGTAATTTGGCTGTTTTGCGTTATATGGGGGATTGCCAATTACAACTGAAATTTTACGTGTATTTTGATTTTTAATCCTTTGTGCATTTTCTGAACTCACACCAAAAAGTAATTTCTGCATCCCTTTGTAAGCCAATCCGCCGGTATTATCCAGTGTATCTACAAAACAGATATTGGGGAACTCAGCATATACTCCCATCTTTTGTTTGTAGGTAAACTCGATATTGAGGTTGGCCACATAGTAGGGCAAAATGGCTACTTCGTTAGCATGGATTTCATTTTCATACTTGTGCTTTAGGTATTGTGCAGGGATATACTCTATGATGTCTGTAATGAAAGTACCTGTTCCTGTGGCTGGGTCAAGAATGTGGACGTTCTCATCGTGGAGGTTTCGCCCAAAATGCTTCTCTAATAAATAGTCTGTACTTCGAATCATGAAGTCCACAATCTCATTGGGTGTATAGACCACCCCCAGACGATCGGCACCTTTTGGATTATAAACCTTGTAGAAATTCTCATAGACCACCTTTAGGAATTTTTGTTTTTCGTGGTGATCGGCAACAGTAGCCGCCTGAGCGTTCAAAGTCTTGTAATAGTGTCCAAGTTCACCCAGTTGGTTTTGTCTTACTGAGCGGTTCATAAATGTGTTCACGAGCCCTTCCAGTTCTCGAGCTATGTTGTTCTCATGGTGAAAGTCGGATTCATCAAATACGGACTTAAAAAGGTCTTCTGTCAAGATGTGTTGAATGACCATTTCCCGAATATCCTCTGGGGTGATCTGTGGGTTGATCTCTTGCTGGCACATCTCCCAAAACGTGTCCCTTGCTTTGACATAGGTCGGGTTGGTTTCGTTTTGTTCCGCTATAAGATTACGAAGGGTGTCTACAATGGTCGGTATATCCTCTTTGAACTTCTCAAGGGCACTTTCAAAGTCCGCAAGGTATTTGGGCTTGTATTCGATAAAGGTTTTCAAAATGGCTTGCAGCTGGTCAACTTCCTGCATTTTAACCCGCTGTACCTCTTCCCCATTTTGAATCAAAACAGCGGTTTCACTGTCTTGAAAAAGGATGTTGGTTTTAGGGTAGCCGTCCTTGTACAATTTCTTATTGATCTCCTCGTCTATGCTGTCGTCCTTGTCTTTGCTTTCCACATAGCCCTTATGGATTCTAAGTTCATTCATTAGCACTCCATCCGGACGAATGTTTTTGCCATTGTCATTTTTGATCGTGACTTCCAGGGCATAGATGTAGTGCCTGGAGGAAGCCAATTGCTGTACCAAAGTATCGAATGGCTGTTTGATCGCCATTTCGTTACTAATGCCTGATTTCTTTAGGCTATGTAGGTGGTTGTAGTATTGGTTGATTAGTTGTTTAGACATTCCTAAAATAACAAGCTTACATTCAGATGTATGGCTAATGTAATCAATCTAATTGTGCCATAGAGTATTCAATATTGTTTTATAATAATTATTGCATTTTTCTTCTATTTCACCTTTGAAAAAAAATGTAGCATAAAAACATTGCCAAGTGAGGGGTTACATTATTATTTGATTTTCGCTTTAGGCCAGACACCCGTTTGTTATAATACTAAAGTATCACGCAACAAGTCCGCAAACGGTGAAACAGACAGACTCCCGAACAACTTATCCGGATTCTTCCCAAGCTTCTTCTCTTCGCCTTTTACTCTCCGTTCCAGTTTTTTGATGTCTTCCTCCGCAGGCAAATCTTCGGGTCGAATACCCCTTTGGAGCAAGACTCCCCTTACTCCCTGTTTGTTCATAAATCAGTCCACTTAGCTCTTTTTCTGACAAGCTTAGTTTATCTCTGGCCTGTAATCGCTCCCAGTCATTGATGCGTTGTTCGATGAGTTCAGACCTTCTGGTCTGCACAGCAAAATAATTCTGGGCAAAAGCAATGGGTTCTTTTTTTGGATCACCATTTTGAGCAATAAGGTAACAGGCAAAACGAGTAAGCATGATATCATCTATTTCCTTTTCGGCTCCTTTTGGCATTTAGATCGTTTTGTTGACGTCAACAAAATGATCAGAAACGCTATTTTCGCTGGTTTCACAAGTAATCTTGGCTTTTACAATCACCTTTTGGAAGTTTCTCCATTCGGCATAACCAAGCAAATGCTGTAAGTCTCTGGCAAACCAAAACTCCACGCCATTTTCGGTAGTATTAGAGTGGTCTTCAAAAGTATCTGTGAGGGATTTGATCAAGTCATGTTTCATATCAGGCAAGTGTTTTGAGTTGCGTAAGGACAGATCGCAATGATTTTAGTACGGTATTTATTCATCACTGGAATTACTCCTACCTATGCCAATACTCTTGAATCAAGAGGAGTGGTAGCATTATGGTCAAGGTAGATAATTTCTTCGGACATATCTCAAATTTCACTATTATCGAATCCAAATACACAATTCCTGAATACTTTTTTAGAATTGAATGGTTTCCATTTTTTTCCAATCTCCATTATCAAGACAATATTATATATTCTGGCTAAGGCATTTGATATTCAAATACTCTTCCGGTTTTGACGAAGAATAAGCAAATGTAAGTTGTTCCCGGCCTTGTAGCGAGACCCCTATCCTAACCTCCGAGGGATCGCAGAATAAATCTGCGAATAGTGCTTAACTCCAACAGACCCCCGAACGGGTCGGGGGATACAGCCTTGCCGGATTTATTCCGGCATCCCTATCCATACCTCCTAATGGATCGAGCAACAAGTGCGCGAATCGTGAAATGTCTATTAGTGAATTCACTATATTTGACTTGACAGCAAATTCAACTCGCAGCTGTCCACTATAAAAAGTGAGTCACCTATTTATCTAAACAACTATGAAAATACTAGCATTTTTCCTTCTTCTTGCTTTTTCCTCAATGAGTTTAGGTTGTGGTGTGATTTCTCCAATCCGCAAGAGTAAACCTAAAGACAAGGCTCTGCTCTTATCAGAAAATCCAATTTTATTGGCTGATAATATATCTCAGTAATCGTCAAGAACCCACCGATTAGTATTAAATTCCTCTCTGAAAAAAAGAAAATTTTATACCCTCTATTTTAAATTAAATGCCTCTCCACAAAGAAAATAAACCCCGGTTTACATATGCCTTGCTTTTTTTGGTAATCGCAGGTATTGTTATTGCTTGCAGTCAAACAAAAAACACCAAGGACATTTTTGCCAAAGAAAATTTAGTTGCCTGGTGCATTGTGCCTTTTGATACAGAAAACCGATCTCCGGAAGAAAGGGCAAGTATGCTCAACGAACTCGGAATCACATCACTGGCCTGGGACTGGAGAGAAAAGCATTTACCCCTTTTCGAACAGGAAATCGATGTGCTGAAAAAAAGCAACATTGAACTCAAAAGTGTATGGTTTTACGTTACCATAGACAATGGTAAAATCATCAACAATGGCAATGAAACAATTCTTGAAATATTGGAGAAAACTGGTACCAAAACCGATTTGTGGGTAAGTATTCCGGAAGATAATTTTGAGGGAATGACCGATGAAGAAAAGGTGAAAAAAGGGGTTGAACTAGTTAATCATATTTATGACAGAGCCGAAGCGATAGGTTGTTCTGTGTCATTGTACAACCACGGGGGATGGTCTGGCATGCCTGAAAATATGGTTAAAATCATTGAGGCTTCAGGGCATAAATCCATTGGTATCATATATAATTTCCATCATGCACACCTACAGCTTTCCGATTATGAAAAAAACATCAAGATGATGACACCCTATTTGAATACTGTCAATTTGAACGGCATGGAGAAAGGCGGAGAAAAAATCCTTCCCCTTGGCGAAGGAAACCTGGAACTGGATATGATGAATACTTTGCAGAAATCCGGGTTTCAGGGTTCTATTGGCATTTTAGGACATAAAGACGATGAAGATGTGAAAATCTCACTCCAGAGGAATCTAGACGGAATGAAAAAACTGCTGACTCAAATGGGAAATGACGCTGCTTTAAAAACTTACACCCCTTAGTTCTACTTTATAATCTAATAAAAACCGTTTCAGGATCAAGTTCGGGACTGGCTATTCTGAGACTTTTAGCTCACTCATGCAACATAATAAAACCTTTAAGGGCATCACATTTAAAAATAAACTCCTTACCGCATTTATTGCGGTATCTGTTAGGGTCACATTCAACCCCAACAGACCCCAGAACTAGTCTGGGGATAGCAAGAATTTTTAAATGCGATTGCCCCTGATGCACCTCCAGCCGATGATACCATTAACGAAAAATTGATTACAGTTAATCATTCAGGAAGTGCAAATGCCACATAAGCATCCCCTTTTGGCAAATCAAGCTTTCCTCCTCCCGTAGCAGGCACCACAATGTATTGTCTGCCATTAGCTTCATAAATACTCGGTGGAGCTGAGCCTCCAAAAGGCAACTTATAAGACCAGAGTTCTGCTCCGGTATCTACATCAAATGCCCTGATCTTCAGGTCCCGTGTACCGGAACAAAAAACCAAACCTCCGGCAGTGACCGACGGCCCCCCGAAGTTTTCTGTACCTGTAACTGGTATGCCTCGTTTGGTCAATGCTTCATACTCGCCCAAAGGCACACTCCATTTTATCTTTCCTGTATTCAGGTCGATAGCCGTCAGCTTGCCCCACGGAGGTTTGATGCCGGGATAGCCCTCCTGATCCAACAACTTAATCCATCCCCCGTCAAATGCATAATGTGGTCTTGACTGATCAACCTCCTCAGTTTGTTTTTCCGGTTGACCTGCCTCCAACAGGTAATCTTTAAGGTCTTCCAATTCCTGTCCTTTGATATGAGACATTGCCGGCATGTTTTTTCGGCCATATTGCAAAAGCGAATCAATACCACCGGAATCCATTCTATCATTCAAGCTCAGTAACGATGGATATTCACCACTACCCTCCCTGTTGACACCATGACAAACCACACAATTATTGAGGTAAATTTTTCGCCCTGCCGTAACAGGCAATTTGCTTTCGTCAACTACCTGCTCTTTCTCTTCGTTCATGGTGATGTACCAAGGCAATTCATTAGAACTCACAAACAGCGTAGCAGTTGCTACATCTACACTTGCTCCGGTCCACTCCGCTCCACCATGGATATTGTTGATAATATTTGGCTTGCCTATTTCATTGGGCAGCATCCAACCATAAGTAGCACTATCTTTTTGTATTTTGTTCAATATAAAATCATGATTTTCCTGTGCTATATCCGTGATATCGTCCAGTGTAAATTCGTTTCTGCTAAACCGTTCCGGCAGTTCTACATCAGGCTGATAAGGCCATGTCTTCACCCCTGGTACAGAAGATGTAGGTGCTCTTTTTAGCCGAAATGGGAAAATGAGTTTACCAGTTACCCTATCCAGCAACAAAGTATTCCCTGACTTGGTTACCTGAGCCACCACATCTATAGGTTTTCCATCTCTCTTTATAGAAGTTAATATGGGAGGTGCAGGTATATCCAAATCCCAAATGTCATGTCTCACTTCCTGAAAATGCCAGATATACTTCCCTGTTTCGGCATCAATTGCAACAAGGCAATTTGAAAAAAGATTATTACCAGAGTTCAAATGCCCCATAAAGTTTGGTTTTGGCGAACCTGTAGGAACATATAGTATTCCACGTACTTCATCCAAAGCAATCCCACCCCAGGAATTGGCACTTGCACCCGGCTCTGATTCCTTCCATGTATCAAAACCAAACTCGCCTTCTTCAGGGACGGTATGAAAAACCCACAATTGCTCTCCAGTATTCATGTCATATCCGTAAACATGACGGCTCAACCCAGGGAACATGACTATATTTTTAAAAATACAAACAGGCACGGCATTTTGGTCCGCAATAGGAATGACACCATTGACACCAAATTTTGGATCAGGTTTCCCTGTTGCTGCAAGCAGTCCTATCAGTTGTTGTCCGACTGTGAAAATAATCCTATCCCCCTGCTTACCATCAGGGCTGTTCCAATACATAATTCCCCTTTGTGCAGGCCTACCCTTTGGATCAAACCTCCATAACGCTTTTCCATTCGTTGCATCAACAGCGACAATCTGCTGTCCCGAAGTAGGCGCATACATCACACCATCAACTATTATAGGATTGGTTTGCACATTGGCAGGATTGTCACCACTGTTGTAGATCCAAGCCACTTTCAGTTGTTGCACATTGGATCGGTTGATTTCAGTCAACCCTGAATAGCGGCTACAGTTATGATCCCCATGAGAACGGTACCAATTGCGGTAATCTTCCCTTGGAACAAGACCATTGCCCGGAGTAAGTTCTTCTTTTTTGGCAGCTGGAAGTATTTTATACTCTGGTAATTGCAATCGTTCTACAGAGTCTTCAACAGCCCAATATTCATTTGTAGGCGAAATAGGTAGTTCGTGCTGCTTGTGAGACTGACACCCTAAAATTAAAGTTAAGATCAGGATTACTGCAGTTGATTTGATTAGTTGACTTTTTGTTGATTCCATTAGAATAAAAACATAACAGATCTTTTACTTAAGATTTACTTTTGCTACCAATACTGATTACATCTTTGTGCCTGGTTTAATATAAAATTTACTCTTTAACATTGCCAAATCCTTTTCAGTTAACCTGTTTTCAGACTTTCTAATGCAGAGGTAATTTACCTTGATTTGAAAAATGTGGTAGTATTTTGACAAAAAATGAACAGACTCTTCTTGGTCAGAAAAAGTTAAATGCTTGAACTCAAACAAAATAATAGAAGGATGGTACCTTTCTAAATTCAATTGTGACAGAATTTTCCAGTCATATCCTTCGGCATCAATATGCAATATATCCAGTTTCTCAATTTTATGTTTCAGAAATAATTCTTTCAGGCTAAGACTTTCAATTTCCAATTCTGCAATATAAGGTTCAAGAATTCCATCCAAATGTTTAATAATATGATTTTTATTAAACGAGCTGATGCCGTTAACCCAAAGAGGGAGATTTGGTAAATACCTGCCAACCTCAGGGTCAACTGTATAAAATGTCTGCTTTACCCCGTCATTAATAGCAGCATTTTCAAAAACAAACCTGAGATCAGAAGGGTAGGTAAATTTTAGTTTGTTAAACAAATAAGGAACAGGTTCAACAAACAAAACTTTCCAATTTTTATTTTTCATAATAGCCTGATGCAGCGGGTCTCCTGTTTTACCATCATTCGATCCAATCTGCACAACACTCAAATCATCATCTCTCATTAGTCTATTGATCCAATAAGCCGAAGACCCCTGAGGCAAAATGAACCTCGAATAACACCACATAGCTACATCATTTAAAACCGGAATTTGTTTGATTACTCTTTTAAGTCCATTCATATTGAAATAGTGATTAACTACCTTGAAATTAGTACAAATAAGACCAAATGACGGTGAAACGGTTAATAAAGTGACCCTTCGCTTTGAACCTAATTCACTGTCTCGTTTTTTTGAAGTATCATCAAATAGCTCAGATCACTCAGCATTTTAATTCTGATCATTGTAGTTTTACGCTGAATTTATAAATGAGAATTGGTGAGTAAGAACAAGTGTATTTTTTTAGATCGAGATGGTGTCCTCAATAAAGATTTTGTTGATTATGCCTATAGTTTAGACAAGTTTTTCATTATTGATGGTGTTGCTGAGGCTTTGGATCTGCTCAAAAAACATGGCTATTTACTCATAGTAATTACCAATCAGTCCGGACTAGCCAGAGGAATTTACACACGAGAAGACATGCAGTTGTGTCACAACTATTTACAAGAAAATACCGGGCATTTAATCGACCATATATATTACAGCCCTTGTCATCCAAATTTTTCCGAGTCATTGACACGGAAGCCCGGCACATTGATGTTCGAAAAGGCGATTGCAAAATTTGATGTGGATGTGACACAATCCTGGATGGTTGGGGATAAGCTGAGAGACATGCAGCCTGCCATTAAGATGGGCATTAAAACGATTCAGGTAGATGGACATGATGATAAAATTGCTGATCATGTTGCAGAAAATTTACTGGGTGCGGCACAATTCATTCTTTCATCAGATAAAAGGGTTTAAAAACCAGTCCAATAATCAATTCATACTTATGGATTTTCTAGCTTTCACAAAATTGTTTCTATCTTGGTAACTTATAAATTGACTTACCTTGAGTACGGTACTACAAACAAATAATCTCACGAAACAATACGGAAGCTTAACTGCTGTCCACTCTCTTGACTTATCAATAGAAGAAGGCCAGATTTTTGGTTTACTTGGGCCAAATGGTAGTGGAAAAACAACCACTCTGGGCATGATCCTAGGCGTAACCAACGCCACATCAGGTTCTTTCAACTGGTATGGCCAAATTCCCAGCCCTGAAGCACGAAAGAAAGTCGGGGCTATATTGGAAAAACCCTGCTTTTATCCTTATTTGTCTGCAAAAAAGAACCTACAAATCGTAGCAAAAATCAAAGGAGTAACGGAGGACAGAATAGCCGAAGTACTTCAGGAAGTAGGTCTCTTTGACCGAATGGATGACACTTTCGAAACCTATTCATTGGGCATGAAACAGCGACTGGCGATTGCTTCTGCTCTTTTGGCCAATCCTCCGGTACTCATACTCGACGAACCAACCAATGGACTGGATCCTCAGGGTATTGTAGAGATCAGAGAAATAATACAAAAAATAGCTGCTTCAGGAAAAACCATCATTCTGGCGAGTCATCTACTAGATGAAGTGCAAAAAGTATGTACTCATTTTGCTGTACTTAATAAAGGCAAAAAGCTATTTCAAGGCAGTGTGAAAGATGCTATTTCCGGACAAACGATCATAGAAGTAGGTTCCTCAAATATGAATATGCTAAAAGCTGCATTAGAAAACCTTAGTGGACTGAAAAGTATGGTATTGAATGGATCACATTACCGTCTGGAAGTAGAGCCGGAGGTGACCATGGAATACATCAGTAAAACTTTAATGGCACAGGGAATAACACCGACTCATTTGAACAAAAATGAAGGTTCTCTGGAACAAGAATTCATGAAAATACTCAACCAGCATGCTTAGGTTATTTCAAATAGAATGGATCAAGGTTAAATCCAACAGGTCTTTTTGGGCGTTGCTTCTTTTATATATCCTGGGGGTTTATGTATTGTGCTCCATAGGCACAGGTCTTATGAATATGACAAGTAGCGTGAATGGACAACAGACAATGGATTTGTCAACCATGAATATGTATAATTTTCCCAATACATGGCACAATCTTACTTATATAGCGTCATACCTGAAAATATTTCTGAGTATCACCATGATTGTAGGTATATCAAATGAAGTGCAACATAAAACATTACGGCAAAACATCATTGACGGAATGAGTAAAGTTGAATTCATTATCTCAAAGGTCATTAATGCATTTTTCCTTGCCACAATCGCTACACTTTTCATTGTTGCTATAGGAGTTTATTTTGGGAACACCTATGCCGACAACATGGCGTGGGAAGTCGTGAGTCAAAGACTTGATTTTGTTGGCGCTTTTTTCCTGCAAACTTTCACTTTTCTGGTTTTTTCCCTCTTCATAGGATTACTGGTTAAATCCTCAGGACTTGCTATCGTATTTACTATCGCCTATAGCTTTTTTATAGAAACTTTTTTTACGTGGATATTTTTAGATTCTGACGGTATATTAGCGGCCGCTTTACCAATGAATGCACTAGACAACCTGATTCAATTTCCTGTGAGCCTTTCACCTACTACCGAAGTACAAAATACAGTCGGGCTGAAGGAAATATTGATTTGCTTTATCTGGTTGGTTGTGGATATTGGGTTGTCATATCTTGCACTGTGTAAAAAGGATTTGTAATACTTTTATTACTATTGACCTACAACCCTGCCTCTTTTCTAATTCTTTTGACCAGTTCGGGAGGGACAGTAGATTTCTTTGATTCATAAACTGGCTGTACTCTATCTACAAACTTCAATATATTTTCCTGACTAAGGTCAGTGATCACTCCATCCTGTTCTTTAATGATGCGAAATGCTTCCTGAACGGCTTCATCCCACAATCGGTTGTATTCCGCTTTAATTTCATTTGGAACGGTGACTATTAATTCATGCAAATCAGGGTATTCTACCTTCACCCGATCCAACCATTTTTTATTGGCTACCAGTACGTGCTGATTGGCAAAGTGTCGGGTAAGTGAATAATACTTTACTGCCTCATTATGGGCAGTTGAAACATATACATTTGGGTTGTTTTCAGCACCGTCCACTACTCCCGTTTTCAAAGAAGTAAATACCTCTGAGGCGGACAATGGCGTAGCACTTGCTCCCATGGCATTCAACGCCTCTATCATTACGGGACTTTCCATCACTCTAATCTTCATGCCTTGCAGGTCTTCAGGAGAATTGATCACCTTATTCGCATAAATATTCCTGAATCCACATGAATAAAAGCCAAGACCTTGCAGTTTGTTTTTAGAAAGACCATCCAAAAGTTCTTTCCCAATAGCACCATTCAACACCTTTTGATGATGCCCTTCATCGATAAATATATAAGGCATGTCAAAAGTATCAAAAGTGGGATCAAGTGTAGTTACAACCGATGAAGTCACCTGCACCATTTCAATAATACCCAGATAACATGTTTCTAGTAACTGCCTTTCATTTCCCAACACTCCAGCTCCATAAAACATTACCTTGATTCGTCCATTCGAACGCCTTTCCAGTTCATTCCTGACCAAGTTGGACACCTCCCAAACCCTGCTTGCTTCATTTGGCTGAAGCGCCATCCGAAAGACTAAATCTGGTTTTTTAAGCCCACTCTTTGAGTCATTCTCAGAGCAAGCTGCGAAGAGTATAATCAAAAAACCTAAACACAGTATCTTTAGAATACTTCCCATTCGAGGTATATTTTGATTTCTATCACGTTCGGTCATTTTTTGCTCCCTCATAGTAGTCAAGTTTTCCTCCCATCTTGTCCTTTAGTGTGTTTGTTGCCAAATTAAGATCAGTAATGATTTGCTGATCCAATGGTTCATTGATTGCTTTGATATTGGCTTCCAGCCTTTTCACACTTCGAACTCCTACCAGGGAAGTGGAAATCGCTTCATTCACTACTGCCCATTTCAACGCCAGGTCAGGCATGCTAATTCCAACTTCCTTTGATATTTTTCTGATAGCATCTAATGCTGCCTGTGTTTCCCTTTCAAACCCATTTTCGCCATGACGGCTTAATTTATTTTTTCTATCGTCAAAATGCCGTGTTCTTCTCATCAGCATGGGAATGTCGTCAATGGTTGGATATAAGTCTGCCAGAATTCCTTGCAACAAACTCATGTAACCAATCACGCCAATTCCTTTTTCCTTGCAGTAAGGCAGTATTTCATATTCTGGAGCTCTACACAGTAAATTATAAGGCAATTCATTGATCACAATGGAATCATTTTCTGGAAAAGCCTCCAAACGATCGGCACTGTGGTTGCTTACCCCTATATACCTTATTTTCCCTTCTTTTTGTAAAGTCAATAATCCTTCCATAGCCTCCTCTAAAGAAGGGGGATTGTTAATGATTGCTTCGTCATTGGTATAGTGCCGAATAGAATGCGGATGAATCGGCCAATGCACCATGTAAATATCAATGTAGTCTGTGTTCAACCTTTTGAGTGAAGCTTCACAGTGTTGTGCTATTTTGCCGGGGAAACAATTGGACGGAGATATTTTCGTGCCCACAATCAATTTATCCCTGGATAAATCTTTAATTGCCAATCCTAAAGAGGTTTCACTTCTTCCTTCGTTATATACTTCGGCCGAATCAAAATAATTGACCCCAAGATCGGCAGCAGCATGAACTACTTTGTTTACTTCCTTTTGGTCATGATTGCCTCCCCAGTAGTCTCCTCCTCCAAAAGCCCAACAGCCCAACCCAAAAAGTGACAACTCTATATCCGTCTTATCTATTTTTCTATACTTCATGTTAACTTATAACAATACTTATTTTATAAAACTTGGTAACCAGGTGGTGAGAACCGGAACGAAAATAATCAATACCTGCACCAGAATCATTACCCAAAGAAATTTCAAAATATAGGGAATTAATGATGCCATTTTTACATTTCCCACACCACTTGCTACAAACAAAGTGGTGCCTACTGGTGGTGTTACCAAACCTATTACCAGATTAGTAACAACCATTACCCCAAAGTGGTAGTTGTCCATGCCCAACTGCTGACCGATAGGAAATACTATTGGAGCCAAAATGATAATAGCCGGACCAGCGTCTAGGAACATACCTATTATGAGCAGTGCAATATTCAATGCAATCAAGACTGCATACTTCTTAACTTCAAATGCCTGAACATCCGTAAGCAGATGTTGGAAAGGAGCAACCAGATCTTTTGAGCCATTAAGCAGCCCACTGGTAATTGCTTCAGGTAAAAAAGCCACAGAAAGTACCCAACCAAAAAGTCCTGATGCGCTGATCAAAAAAGTAAGTGAAGCCGTAGTTTTAGCCGCTCCGACAAATATTTTTGGCAGGTCTCTGACCTTCAATTGTCTATACACAAAGAAGCCAATAAATAATGCATAGACAACCGCCACAGCCGAAGCTTCTGTTGCTGTAAAAATCCCCTTGGTTACTCCCGGAATGCCTAGTATTCCAAAGAAAATAATACAAACCAGAATGACCGCCCAAACTGATTCCTTCAAACTGGAAAATAAGTGCCCCAAAAATTCGCCAGTTTGCTTCAGCTTCAAATTTCTTTTTCTTGCATATAAAAAGCTTACGGCTATTAATCCCGTTCCTATTAGTAAACCGGGAATTACACCAGCCATAAAGATTTTTTCAACCGACATACCCGTAATGGCAGCATAAAAGAGCAACACCATACTAGGAGGTATTAAAGCACCTGTGGTGCCAGAACATGCCGCCAATGCCGTAGCAAAAGACCGTTCATACCCTTCCTTTTCCATGGCGGGAATCATTACGCCTCCAATGGCTGCACATGTGGCACTTGATGAACCTGAAATTGCTCCAAAAAACATAGAGGCGTTCGTAGTAACCATTGCCAATCCTCCTGGCATTTGTCCCATCATGGCCTGACAAAGATTGATTACCTTCTGAGAAAGACCTCCTTTATTCATTAGATCGCCTGCCAATATGAAAAATGGGACTGCAACCATTGGGTACAATGAATTCATATTCCTTGACAATTCCAGAGCCATCATCAATGGATTTACATCTGCATAAAGCAATGCGGCTAAAGAAGATACCAGCATGCAAAAAACAACGGGAACGTCTAACACCAGCAATACAAAAAAGGTAATCAATAAGATATAGGTCATGTTCAGATTTTATCGGCTATATCCATATAAAGTACAGGATTTTTCAGATTGGCTATGAAGTTTCTAATCGCATAAAGAAGAAGAAAAATCATACTAACTGGAGTAACTCCATATACAAAAGCTCTGTTTATTCCGGTAGAAGGCATAATCCAGTCTGTTATTTCCAATGTCACTTCCACAGACCAATACAATAAAAGAGATGAAATAAGAATGATGACAAGCCACCGAAAACCCAAAAAATAAGGCAACCATCGATGTGGCATTTTTTGAATCAAAAAATCAAACGTGTAGTGTGAGTTATCTTTCATGACATAAGCAGCTCCAAAAAAGGTAAGGTAAGTGAGTAAAATTTTAGCGACCTCCTCACCCCATGATATAGAACTGCCCAGAATAAAACGACCAAATACGTTGGATGCAACAATGAGTACCATAGAGAATAACACCACAAAAAGAATTCCCTCTAATGAGCGATCCAGTATTCTGAAAAGTTGTTTCATATATCAGTCAGGTTCTATCTACTTTAGAAGTATCCCTTTATAATTTATTTCCAATTTTTCATCAAATCATCAGACAAAACCGAAGAAGCCCAGTATTTCTCGATGTGCTCTATTACTTTTTGAGTTCCTTCTTTATGGCTGACAAAAGGCGACATTTCATGATTGTACATCGCATCTGTAAGGTCACGTGCAAGAGTAACATTCAATCCGGCAGTTACTTGTGAGCGAACACCAAATGATCTGCCCAATACACACATATTGGCATGGACACCACATAAGATTACATTCTTGATGCCTTTTTGTTCAAAGTAGCTCAGTATCTCTTGCCCATTATCAGATATTCCATCTTGCTCGTCTATGTTGATGGTACTGATTTGTTTAGACCAAGCCTTTCTATTTTGACACTTTGGAAAATCATCACATCCTCCATCGCTATCATCGATTGGTAGTGGTGCCTCTTTGAGTGAATCCAGATGATACCAACCCGGAATTTCCTTTGCCCAGGTGGCAATGGAGACATTTTTCAACCTTTCTCTTTGCGGTGTGCCTTCATAATACTCTATTACGTCGCTAGGGGCATGAATAATAGTAACCCCATTCTGACGCGCTAATGTGATCATTTTATTGATCTTTGGAGCCATCTGACCAACTCGCTGTGTCGCACCTTTGCACCAGTGCTCATCCCACATGTCACATATCACTATTGCGGTCTCGGTGGCTTTCCATTCCTCTTTAGTTTCTACGGCTTTCCAATCATCACCCGATTCTACTCTAGTCAAACCAGTAAATTGGATCAGTGGATTTGTTTTAGTTTCAGTATCTTTTTTAGAACTACAACTAGCTATAAGAGCGAATACCGATAACATGGTTCCGTACAATAAATATTGAATGGAATCCTTGACATTTTCGTTGATTGATTTCATTTTAATATGGATTAAGATCTATAATATTTAATTCAATGATAACACCACTTCCAAAATACATTTTAATTGAACGGATTTCAAATTTCCCGAACAACAGACACCTTGATGTTTTCAAAAACATTCTTTGCAGTCGTAACACAAGTACCGATCAATTCCACTTTGCTATTAAAATGAATTATACCTGCTCTGGTATCTTATAATTTTCTCGGTATTCTGTTTTTAGTAGTTGGTTTGCATCCTCATTTCCCACAAACCTTTCCTTTTCTCCATCGAAATACAACTGCTTATTTCCCACTCTGTAGGCAATATTTCCAAGGTGTATCAAGGTGGCGCTTTTATGCCCTTCCTCCACACTTCCATTTGGTTGCTTTCTAGATCTTAAGGATGATATGAAATCTTGTTGATGATATGTATCTGGTACTATTCCATACTCTTGTGCGAGTACTTGTCCATCTTCACCAAAGACTTGCCAGCCTCCACCATGACGACCTAAATACATCATGCCTTCTGTGCCATAAATCTCTGTCCTGGTAGCATTTTGTCTCCAATCCGGAAATTGCGAATCACTTTCACGAATAGCTATAGGAGTCTTTTTAATGTAATTGGTTGCATTTCCACTTTCGCAGGTCATGGCATAGTCTCCAAAATCGAAAGTCATGGTTTGAAATTCAGGAGTTTCTCTCTCTGAACCCCATGCATTATTTCCTCCCCAACCACAAACTGATTTGGGATGTCCCGGATCACCCAGAACCATACGAGCCAAATCCAATACATGGCTGGCATCATCGGCCAAAGTACCTCCGCTGTAAGCCCAAAAACTACCCCATCCTCCCCGTTCTTCCATGTCGTGAATGCCAGGATTGTAAGGACGATATGGCGCATGACCCAACCAACCATCCCAATCCAGACCTTTTGGAATCTCTGCGTCGGGCTGTGCAGTCCATTTTCCTCCACCCAACATATTGTATGATTTCACATGCACTATTTTACCGAGCTTGCCACTTTGGATATATTCTCTGGCCGAAAAGCCATAAGGAGCACTTCTGTTTTGAAAACCAATCTGTACGATCTTATCGTATTTGGCTGCCGCCTCTACCATTTTTCTCCCTTCCCAAATATTGATGGTAGGATTCTTTTCTACATAGACATCTTTGCCTGCCTGACAAGCCCAAACGGTAGCCAATGCATGCCAATGCTCAGGAGTTGATATCCAAACAGCATCTATATCCTTGTCATCAAAGACCTCTTTCATATTGCGGACATGAGCTGGCTTGTAGCCCAGTTCTTTTTCTACACTGTCAATCGTTTTTGCTGCTTTAAGGTCGTTTACATCACAAACAGTTTTTATCGTTACATTTTCGTTGACTTTGCAAGTATTGATAATGGTTCCTCTGCCTCTGCCTCCAGATCCAATTATTGCCAAAACAATTTTGTCATTTGCTCCTAGACAAGAAGGAGAAATTAGACCTGAAGCACCCAATGTCAATACTCCAGCTCCCGTGAATGATTTTTTTATAAAATTTCTTCTTTCCATTTTATTTGGTTTTTTCAAGGTTTAACAGATAGTCAACTGAGTTGAGCATTGCATTCTTAAAGCTTTCTATTTCCCAATCGTCCCAATGGCCAAGTGAAGTATAAATTGCATTGCCATATTTATTGGTATTCGTCCAAAGAACGGGTTCTGAAGGCTGTCCGGGAATTGTTCCTATCAGTAGCACCTGTGCGGTAGCAGATCTCAGAGGACTATTTTGATACAACCAGTTGGGACTTGTAAAACCATCAACTGATACTCCTTTCAACAACGGATGATTGGACATGCCGGGCACAATAGACACTACAGTTCCTTCCTTTAAATGTCCATGATGACCCTGATAATTACCTCCTAAAATCTCTTCATCAAATTCAGTCCAATTAGACAAGAAATCATCTACTTTTCCAGTAGCGGCCACTATTCCTCCACCTTCACGAGGCACATTTCCTTTAGGATCAAATGCATGACTGGCAGTACGAATACCAATTACCGGTTTGCCGCTAGTCACATAGTCTTTGATCAGCTTCATTTTTTCCGGATCCAGTGCCCTGCGCCGGATAAAGAAAACAGCCAGGTCAGCATCGTTCATTATTTGCAGGTTTTCTATATTGTGTCGTCCTTCACCTTTCATGATGGGTTTTCCCAAAGCAAATTCACAGTTTACATTTTTGGTCAACAACAGCTCATGTGCAAATTCCGGTAGTCTTTGGTTGGCTCTGTATTCACTTTCAGCAGTAATGAACGCTACAACAGGCCGCTTATCATTCTTGAATCTAAATTGCTTTTCATCGGTAAAGTCCGTAGAAACCATGGTTGGACATACATTTTTTTCTATGTACTCATGCATCAGGCTATTTCCTGTAAAATGAGAAACATAAGGAGATGATGTAGAATCGTACATAGTATCGGTCATGTCACGCATAAGTGCTACATTCATTCCAAGTCTGACCATGTTGCGCAAACCGAAGGTGCGACCAATCACACACATATTAGTATGCACTCCGACAAGTATTACATTCTTGATACCCTTTTTGACAAATAAGCTTCCTACTTCTACACCTGAATCTGAAATCGCATCACCATCCAGTATGTCTATGGTATCAATTTGTTTTGTCCAAACTGTCTTGTTCACATCTTTACATTTAGGCGTGTCACTACACCCTCCATTAGAAATTTCAAATGGCCATTCCTGATCAATTTCACATTCCAATTGCGCTCCATCAGGATTAATTTTTTCTTCAACACTCTTGTATTTGTATTTTTTTGCCAGCTTTCTTCCAGAATGGTCTTTGTAATAATCCATAGTGCTGCTTGGTGCATGTACAATTAAAGCTCCTTTTGCTCTGGCTATAGATATTACCTTATTTAGATGAGGAGCCATTTCCGTCACTCTTTTAGTAGCTCCTTCGCACCAGTGCTTGTCCCACATGTCGCATATAATAATAGCTGTCTCATTGCTATTCCATTGCTGGATATCATTTACAACCATAAATGATCCTTCATCCAAATCAGAAGGAACTCGCTTTTGCAAGGATATTTTTATTTTTTCTCCTTCATCTTTTGGTTTGGCTTTCAGAATACTTAGAAAAACAGCATTCAGTAAAACCAAAACTGTAAAACAATTCAATGTCTTAATCATCATATTTTAATAGTTATAGTTCATAATATATCACTCAGCAGGTGATACAGTGGCAGAAAATAATTTGTATTACAAATATATGATTATGATTGAAAAAACCTCCTATAAACTAATAAATTTTTCTAAATTCTATATTTTTGTATTACAAATAATACTGTTTGACTATTTAAAAGCTCTCAAAGCAATTTTCACTTTGATTGAGTGACACCAATAAGGCTTTGCGCCAATATTTTCTCACAGACTTCCATGGTTTTTAATGTCTCCCTAAAAGGGGATGAAGTTTTTTCTGTTCCGAACTGTATGGATTCTACAAACTCTATGCTCTTGGTTCTAAAACCTCCAAAGACAAAAAGCTCTTCACTGCCTGCAACCTGGCATGTATCGTATTTCTCGCCATGCACATCTCCTTCTTCGTAGAGAATAGCTTCTTTTTCCAGCTCCACATCGGCACAAATACCGGGAGCATGCATTTGTACCCTGAATATTCTTCTTCCAGATGCCCAGTTGCCTACTACATAACATGTAGTACCATTGTCAAAATGCAAAGTGGCTCCAATCCAATTGATGTCAGCCACGCCGATACTTTTGCAGCTTGATTCGATTTTGACAACTTCACCATCTCCTATCCACCTGGCCGTATCTATAGAATGCGTAAAATCATCCAACATTCGGTCTCTCGCTGAAAGCATCGGGCGAATGTCAAATTTACTAAACTCTACAATAGCATGTGTAATAGCTCCTTTTTCCAAACACTTACTCTTCATCAACTCCATAATAGGAGCAGATCTGCGTTGATGAGACACCTGTGTGATACAGCCATTTTGTTCTGCCAAATGTGCCAATATTCTGGATTGGTGCAAGGTAATGCCCATAGGCTTTTCTATGAAAATGTTGAATTTTTGCTGCAAGCACCAAACCCAAATATCAAACATGGCTTCTGGTTGCCCAACGATATAGACTCCATCTGGATGCAGGTCGGAAAGCATCTTTTGATAATCGTTCTTAGAAGAAGAGATGTAAATTTTGTCCGTTGAAATATTATATTTCAATGCCGTTTGTTTCAGCCTGTCAGCATTGAACGCACAGATGCCAACAATTTCAACATCATCTAATGAGGCAAGGGACTGATAATGCACTTTATTTGCAAACTCGCCATTGCCTATAAAACATACTCTTGCTTTGTTCTTCATTTGAAAAATGGTAATTACCTGCTTATAAAAAAATTGTGCCTTTCTTAAGAATGACGTTACCAAATCGTTTTGTCGTGCCGGACATTACCACTACAAAAGCTTCAGAAGCTCGTTGGTAAAAATC
The DNA here is from genome assembly GCF_040151475.1 of Reichenbachiella sp. MALMAid0571. Classification (NCBI taxonomy): domain Bacteria; kingdom Pseudomonadati; phylum Bacteroidota; class Cytophagia; order Cytophagales; family Reichenbachiellaceae; genus Reichenbachiella; species Reichenbachiella sp. MALMAid0571. Next base: position 20,069 of record NZ_JBDKWG010000104.1, read on the forward strand.
AAACCGTTCTATTTTTTCCGCTTGATTGATATCACTTTCAAACTCTTTCAATATATGATGATAGGAGCTTTCCAATTGATCATCATAATTTTTAGAATCGGTTGGCTTCATCATAAACCATGGCGTATTCACGGACTGATCCAAAGGAAAAAGAGGAAGAATGGCCTTTAGCAAATCGGTTATTTCCAAACCCTCGCATCTGATTACATTCCCATTTAGGCTTTCCCCAGGGAAATTGGCATCTGCCAATACTATTTCATCTCCATGACCCATACATGCCAAAACATACAACAAATCAGGACTTATAATTTTTGGAATTCCTTTCAACATAGTGCTAACCTATAAAACTTTTAAAAAAAATATTTGTATCACAACAGAAGCACTCATATTTTGTAATACTGGATTACTCCTCAAATTATTCTTTCACTCTAAAATTGAATGTATAAATAGTCCTCATTTAATCGTGAAGAACCTTATTTAGCCTATTGAGTATTTAAACTTTTCAAATAATTGACCTCTGTCAGTTTGATATGCTCACGCATTCGGAAAAATGCTTCCCTGCCATCTTTCTCTTTTATAGCATCAAATATTGATTGATGCAAGTGCATCATAAGGTCTCTGGCCTCTTGAGTTACCAACTGCTCACTTTTTGCGAAAACAGGCAATTTATATTTCGTAATCAGCTTATATATGGGTTCCATCAGTAGGTTTACCACGGGATTTCCCGCTGCATCAGATACCGTAGAATGGAATTCTCTGTCAATTTCTGCTTCTTTATCTAAATCAAAAAGAGGACAGTTGTTCATCAATTGCAGATTCAATTCCAATTTGTTTAAATGCTCTGTTGTACGTTTCAACGCAGCAACACTCGCCACTTCCGGTTCTACCAATTGACGCATGTGGATCGTATGCAATATCAGGTCACTGGTATTAGACATTTCAAAAAACAGATCAATAGGTTCGGTTACACTTCTGGGATCAATTTCATTTACATACACACCACTACCTTTCACAATTTTGACCAGGCCTCTCGCACTCAAACTTTTCAAAGCCGGTCTGATTGCATTTCTACTTACAGAAAACTGCTCACAAAATTGCTGTTCGGTAGGAAGTTTACCCCCAACAGGAATTTCCCCACTTCTAATAAGTTTTTCAATTTGTTTTTCAATGCGTTGGCTTAGAAGTTCTTTGTTGTCTTTCTGCAACTCTTTTTCCATGTACTAGTGATTAGATAATTTGTGATACAAATATATAATAATTTGTTATAGCTACTTTTCTACAAAAACCTTAGTTATACAGTATTGTAAAAATTAAATGAACTTAAATCAATAACTTTACCGCCTCCAGACCACTATCAACAGCTTCGTAAAACAAAGGCAATCTGCTGTTATCCACTCCTGTATATACCATGTTCTTATTGGATCGGTATTGATTTTTGTCATTGAATAAATAGCCGGGTGTCGGGATGGGCATGGCATGTCCCATTACTTTGATAAATACTTTTACCACTTTGTGGTTAATCTCTTCTTTGAAGTAATTGCTGATGTGTTGGATTGTCGATTCCGCTATTGCATTTTTATCTGCATCCACATTGAGAAGGTCTTTTCTGGAATCAGCAGGAAGACAATAGTATGCGCTAAAAGTTCTATATTTTGATTGATCCGAATGCTGAGCACCAGAATCTACAAACCCCATAAAAGAAGGGTCATTCGTTAGCATTTCATTTTGCCAAAATGCAGGAATCGCAAGTGTGTTTTCTATCACAATATTGACAACCATCCAAGGGGAAGAGTTGTTTTCAGAGAATAATTTATATCCCTCAGGATAGATGTATTTCAACGCATGTTTTTGTCCTGCGTAAATGACTTTTTTAGTCTTAATCGTCTTGCAAACTTTGGCTTCAACATCAATTATCTCGACACTAAATCCCTCCTTTTTCTCTTCTATTTTCTTTACTAAATGACTGGTCATCAATCTGTCCTTATCAACATGTGCTGCCATTTTATCAATAAAATATTGATTCCCCTCTGGTGGGGAAAACAGCTCCACAATCTCATTGTAATAGGGACGGCACTTGAAATAATGAATGCCTGCCAAAGCAGAAACTTCAGCACATCCTGCACCATAATCATCTTTCATGTGATAATCCAATCCCTTCATAAAAGCTTCATCCAATTGAATTTCCTTTTGTAGAAAATCTAAAAAAGTTAAGTTGTTGAGGTGTTGATACTTATCTTGGATGATCCTAGTAGGAAGATGCATTACACCTGAGTAATTTTCCAAAAGCTTCAAAAAGCTATCTTTCACAGCCCCTTCTTCCAGCACATCTTTTCTAAGTTCACCATGATCGAAGCATTGGTTTTTCCTTCGATGTAAGATGATGTGTTGCTCATCTTTGAAACTCCAGGAGTCACTCCATTTGTGGTATTCCACTACATCCAATTGACTCAAAAATGCAAGTACCTCATCGCCATATCCTTTTGGATAAGAAAGGTCGTAATGCGCTCCCTGAGATATACCCATTCCATTAAACTCTACAGCGGATGATGAACCTCCTAATTTTCCAGAAAGTTCACAAAGCAAAAAGTCCTTTCCAGACAATTGGCTTGCAGCGGTCATTCCAGCAATGCCACCGCCCACTATCAGGTATTCCGTTTCTAATGTACTCCCCTTTTGGAATGACGCACTCTTATAAATCAGGTGGCCAGTACCAGCATCGGAATCAACCACTATGTCATAAGATACCTTCTCGGTCTGCCAATTACATGATTTCAGAATCATCGGCAGTGTCAATAATGCGGAGGTTTTTACAAAATTTCTTCGATCCATAGTCAATTGAGCAATACCGATTTTATATAAGGATTTTTATGATTGGACTTCCAAATAAAGCCATCCAAAACATAGTGTGTAGCCTGAGGTACCGAGAGCAATGCCAAAACCAAGGCTTGCACCATAGGATCCTGAACCATCTTCATGGGGTATTTAAGTAAAGTCTGAAAAAATGCTGTGTTATCCTGATACAGCCACATATCCCAAAAATATTCTTCGCCAAAAGCCAATACCAACACTGCTATTACCATAAATCCAACCCTATAGAAATTTTCAAAATAAGGTGCTTTGGAAAATTTCATTTCTCTTTTTTTCTCTACATAAAAGAAAACCAAAGCCATATAAGGAAGCCCATGAGCAACTACATTGGTCAGCGTAAAAACCAGATCTGAATTGAAGTAAACAATCCCCAGATACCAATTGCCCCAGGTCGTAATAATCCAAAGCCACTTACCAATGGGAAATTTATGTTTCCCTTTTTGGTGCAGGTAAACCTCCTCAAGCAACCAGAAACTTAGGAATGCAAAATATGCCAGATTGCAACTCAGATTAACAACACTCAAGTATCCATCCTGCCAAAACGGAAGTATCTCCAACATTGATTTGAGACTAAAAAAATCGCCATCCACAAACCATGAGAATTTACGGTCGCTATTGAGGTGCCAATACCAAACCGGATACAACATCCCTAAGTAAATGATGAGTTTGTCCGACAAGCGTTTCTTAAGATTTAAGAAACCAAATTTGGCTCTATACAACTGCATAAAACCATATTGCTGCTTGATAAAATGGTACAGTGCCACATACGCCAATATTGTCCAAAACCAGTTGACAGATACATTGGCCACCAAAAAGAATACAACAAAGCAAAGGATTGGAGATAGAATGAGCAGCTTCTTATGGTTGGTAAATTCCTCTTTGTCCAGATAAGTTCTGAAAATAGTACTCCAGACATGGCTCACATCGATTCCCAACACAAATACTACCCAAACCCACAATGGCAATTCCATTTGCAAAAGTCCATCCGAAAGTAAAAAGCAAACAGCCCATACAACCCAAACAGGAAGCAAAAGCACCAGAAGGTCTATTGATTTATTAAAAAGCCAGATTTTTCTCACAATTTTTTATGCTTTTGTCAATCAAAATTCCAGGTTCCAACACTATAATATTGGTGGATAACCGGGTTTTTGAGACTATTGATTTCAATTGAATCAGTGATCGGATAGGGCTTACCAAAAGACATCATCATGCGCATGGCTTCAGTATTAATCCATCGTGTCTGCATCTTATCAAATTCCAATTTCTTGCACTTTTCTTTCAATTGATCTGTGCTTAAAATCTTCGATGCAATCACCCAGCCCCATTCACCCAAGGTCATTACCTGATTGTGTAAAGGTAATATATTGAAATTGGCTGATTCAATGGTTTTGGAAATGGCATAAAATGCCTTAGTGGCATAGTAAGGACTACCTGCCTGAGTAATCATGATACCTTCACTTTTCAATGCCTGACGACACAGTTGGTAAAATTCTCTTGTATAATATTGGTTGAGCTCCAAATCAACAGGATCGGGTACATCAATAAAAATAGCATCATAATGGTTCTTTGATTTATTCAAATACCTGAACGCATCGCCCTCTATCCGTTCAATTTTTTCATCATTTAAAGCCTCTTTGTTAATTGCAGTAAATACTGGATGCTTTTCCCCCAAACTATAAAATGCCGTATCTATCGGTAAAATATTTATTTTATGGACTCCTTTATGTTTCCCCAACTCCCTCGCAATAAGTCCATTTTCACCACCTATTACCAGAATATTTTCACCACCTTCCGACAACAACATCACAGGATGAACCATTGGTTCATAATACATCCACTCATCCAGTGTACTGAATTGATTGATTTCATTGAAATAAAACCATTGGTTTCCTTTCCATGATGTAACATCAATTTTCTGAAAAGGTGTTTCATCAGAAAAAATCAACTTGTCATGATACTTTTTTTGTCTTGGCAAACCTTCCGGAGTAAAAGAGCCTATACCAGCTCCTGCGCATATACACAAAATGACAATACCTAGTGCAAGCACATTTTTTGGAGCTGTGCTTCTTTTGGTCAACACAGCCAAAGTTGAGCCGGACAAAATGAAACACGCATAAATCAAAATACTTAGAAAATCCGGAAACAGAAGCACTGCTTCTTTCACCTGATTGGTCATCACCAAGCTTATCAGAAAAAATACCTGAACAATGAAGGCAATATTTTTTCCCACCTGTAGGTATTTATAGGAAATGATAGCGGAGGCTAAAAAAAGGAATACTAAGACTGCTACATCAAACGTATTGGCATCAAAAAAAAGCTGTAAAAATTGAATGTAATCTAATAAGGCAAAACCCGTCAACAAGGAGAGTGCTGACAAGTATCCCCAATATAAATATCGAAACCTGGCTTTCACTGGAATACCTCTTGTCTGGTTTTTCTGTAAACTTGCAAATTGCGTAAGAAAGACTCATACATCTCGGTATTGCAACTGCTGAGTTCGATATATGTTTTATTTTCTTCAGGGAAAGTATGTATCGCAAAATGGCTTTCTGAAATTAGCCATAGCCCTGTGTATCCTTGTGGCTCAAAATGATGCTCGATAAAATTGATAATCCCAAAACCTGATTTGATCAACATTTTTTCAAAATCAACTTTTAACGTCTCAGGGTCACAATCACTCACCCATCCCGAATAATTATCTATTTTGGCTTCCAATACGGCTATTTCGTTTCTAATGATTAAAGAACGTAAAGATCATAAACTAATTTTAATTATCTGTTTGCACTGAATTTAAATACTGTCTTTCTTTAGCACAATAGAATCAGAGCAGACACATTTAAAAATTCATACTGTCCCCAGACTCCTGCCTCGGCAGGCAAGTGTTCTGGAGTCTGTTAGAGTTGACCGTAATTTCAAGGGATACCGTAACTGGTACGGTAAGGAGGTTTTTGTTTTTAAATGCGTTTGCCCTGACAATAAAACGAATGAATTTTTACCTTTGCTAAAACCCTCATTTATGGAAATATTTCAGTTTGTCTATTTTGTCACAGGAATACTAATCGGAGGATTGGTAGCATGGTTTATTGCGAAATCCAAATTTCAATCTTCAGGAGCAAACACTGAAGAATTGCTTCAGGCCAAAGAACTGGAGCTGAAACTGGAAGCTGAAAAAGACAATGTGATTCGGTTAAAGGGGGATTTGACCAAACTGGATGATGAATTGAGGCAAGAAAGGGAAGAAGTATTGAAGCTTAACAACCTGAATACAAGACTGGATGCAGACTTCAAAAACATGCAAGAAACCCTCAAAAACCAAAAGGAAGAAGTCAATCAGTTACAAGAAAAGTTCTCCGCAGAGTTTAAAAATCTGGCGAATGAAATATTTGAAGACAAGAGCAAAAAATTCACTGATCAGAATAAGTCTAATATCGGAGATTTGCTAAAGCCTCTGGGGGAAAAAATAATAGAATTTGAACGCAAAGTAGAGCAAACTAACAAGGAAAGTATTGAGAGAAACTCGGCACTGAAAGAACAAATAACAGGGCTTAGGGAACTGAATCAAAAAATAACCAAAGAAGCAGAAAATCTCACCAAGGCACTAAAAGGGGATTCCAAAGCTCAGGGAAGTTGGGGAGAGTTTATTCTGGAAAGTATCCTTGAAAAATCAGGATTAGAAAAAAGCAGAGAGTACTTTGTACAGGAGTCCAAAACCAACGACGAAGGAAGAAGGTTTCAGCCTGATGTGGTGGTGAAGCTTCCCGATAGTAAAAGCATAATTATTGACTCTAAGGTGTCATTGGTGGCCTATGAAAGGGCTGTAAATGCCGACAATGAAGATGAAAAAGCAGCAAACCTAAAGGCTCACCTGCTCTCACTCAGAACACATATTAAAGGCCTAAGTGAAAAAAATTACCAAAGTTTGTACGGTGTGGAGAGCCTTGATTTTGTCTTAATGTTTATTCCGATTGAGTCGGCTTTTTCTCTGGCGGTACAAAATGATGGCGAACTGTTCAATGATGCCTATTCGAAAAACATAGTGATTGTAAGTCCGGCTACACTTATAGCTACCCTGCGAACCATTGCCAGTATTTGGAAGCAAGAATACCAGAATCGAAATGCTATCGAAATTGCCAAAGAAGGAGGAAACCTCTACGATAAATTCGTGGCTTTTACTGAGGATCTAAAAAATGTGGGAAGACACCTGGACACCACTCAAAAAGTCTATGTAGAAGCAGCCAAAAAACTATATGAAGGAAAAGGAAACCTGATCAACAGGGCGGAAAAAATGAAAAAACTGGGAGCGAAAACCTCCAAAAGTGTAGATCAAAAGCTGATCGATCGTGCTGACGATTCTGAAGACATTTAATATTCCTTTAATCCTCTGTGGACAAAGGTATAAAATGAATTTCTACTCTTCTGTTTCTTTTTCTTCCTGCCTCTGTTTCATTAGAGTCTAAAGGCATACTTTCCCCCATACTTTCAACAGCTATAGATTCTTTTTGAAAATCATTTGAGATAAAATAATTAGCAACACTTTGTGCTCGCTTACGCCCAAGATTTTTATTGTACCTTTCAGTTCCAGCATTGTCGGTATGACCAACAATTTTCAATTGGTATTCTTTCATATCATTTTTTAGCGTGGCAAGCAATGAATCCATAAAATTGTATCCAGTGAGAGTTAAAAAATAGCTGTTGAATGCAAAATTCACATCGGACAAGACTACAACAGGCTCCTCAAATTCCTGTTCTGGATTTTCTCCTTTTTCATTTACTGGTATTACAGAGACGTCATCGATTAAAACATAGGCACTTCGGTTCAACATCGGTTCTTCATACAACCTAAATTCAGCCTTTTTTAATATCGTTTCATTCTGAGAAAGAAAGTTCCCAATAATAATATATTGCTCACCTCCAGAAGCAGTATAGGTCCATTCAACAAGCTCCCATTCCTTCATTTCAGATATGTTTACGGATAATTTAGCTTCCAGATAATTACCCATTTCAGGATTTATAAAATGATCATATTTTTGAGTTGAAATAGGTTTTTTGGAAATAATATTAGGGTGTAATCGATCTATCCTTGTGGACTCAACTGAAATTTCTTTTTTATAAATATTCCTCTGGGATTTGATCGGCTTACTAGTCAATACAAGCCCTATATTTTGAATAAAATATTCAGCATTTAGGGACTGACTCACATAAAACTGAATTTTATACGTTTCCCCTTTCTCTAGGGAAGTAGTCAATTTTCCTTGTAGATACTCTCGAAAACCACCAACCTTCCACAAATAGATACCGACGTATCCATCCCCGGATTTCGGGCTACAGTCCCCTGCCCAGTTTTTTGGAACACCAGCTAATCCTTCAGAACAGCTATTGTAATAATCGGGCGTTCCTCCAGTTGGGGATTCCCAGTGTGGTATGATTATCTTGGTAAAGTTTACAGTGAATTTATCCGGACAATTTTCATACACCTCAAAGTCGGGGTTGAAAACCAAATTTTGTGCGAAGGAAAAAAATGTGGCTATTGAAAACAGTAAAACCCAAATGAATTTCATGCAAATAGGATTGGTTATACTTCCAACGAAAAGTAACCTCTCTTATTGAATCAAGATTGCCTGAATTGCTTATCCAATCTCAATACTTGCGCAATCAGCAATTCAGATTCATCATTTTTAATGATGAAATCAGCCTTTGATTCTCTTTCTTCATCAGAAAGTTGATTGGCTATAATCGCTTCTATTTCCTGCTGTGAGCGAAAAGAATCGCGTGATTTTATCCTGGCAATTCTGAGTTGTGTTGGGGCGGTCACTGCTATTAGTTTGTCCAGTTGAAGGTATGATCCGGATTCAATAAGTAATGCTGCTTCTTTGACAACATAATTTGCTGTTTGATCCGAAACCCATTTGGAGTAGTCATCAGCTACTACAGGATGTACCAATGCATTTAATTTTTTTACTTTTTCAGGGTCGGCAAAAGCAACTTTAGCCAGGTAATCCCGGTTAATTTCACCAGAAGCCAAATAGGAATCATTTCCAAATTCATTTTTGATTAAATGAACTAATTGCCCGTTTTCCTGCATTAATTTTTTCGCCCGGCTATCAGCATCATAAACTGGTATCCCAAGAGATTGAAATATTTTACAAACTGTAGATTTGCCCGACCCTATCCCTCCGGTAACCCCAACTTGCAGCATATTACTTTCTCTTTAATTTTACTTTTAGTTTTTCAGGATTAAGCTGCACATTGTCAATACCATCAGGATAGTACATCAATGTTGGTATAATGGTAGAGTCGGTCTTGTTGAGCAACGTGTAGTCCACAGTAACTCCAAAATCTGAAGGGTTAATATTGGACAAATGGTTTTCATTGACAATGAAACTTACTCCTACAACAGTATCGGACAAATCCGCTACAGCGAGTGATGGAAATCGTAGCTTCTCTATTTCCACAACAATGCTGTGCATCACAAATTTACCAACGTCAAACTTTACATTTACCTTATTATAATTAGGTATGATCAAACCATTTGCTGGCAAATCAATCACCACTTCTCCATCAAAATTTGCATTAATAGGATCATTACCAAATTTCCCATAAATATATGGCTTTTGTTTAGCCAACAGACTTTTAGGGCCAGTAAGAATAAGTGAATCCTGTAAAATATCAATGGGTGATGTCAGACGCAAACCACTTTCCAAAGGAATGTTTAGGCTGTCAATAACAACAGTTACCTTTTTAGTCACTTTTTCTTCAATATCAATAAAAAGCGTATCGGTGATCACATAGTTTAACCTAAATCCTCTCAATTGGTCAGAGATGATTGGAACCAAACTGGATTGGGTGTAATAATTGATTTCCGTAGGATTGTCAAGTTCAATAGTGATTGGTGAAGAATTCAGTTGAAAGGATTTTCTCAACAAATTCCACCCTCCTCCATTGACATCTACATCTACTTTTTTGGCAAGTGGAGAAACTACTACAACACTGTCTTTGTTGAAAACAAATTCAAGAGGCAGACTTATCCTCGTGTCATAATCTTTGTTGAGGGCATTAAACAACCAAAAGGTAGCCGCACCTGCTATAGCAAGTACAACTACCTTCCAGTTATCATTCATTCCTGGCCTTGAATGATTATTTTTTTGCATGATCAATTACTTTTATCATGCCCAACAATTATTTACCTTCTGCCAATCTCTTTGAAGCTTCCATAGAAATGGAAGCTCTTTCCACCACCATCTTACTTCCTCTATCAATCTCCAAAGTGACGGTTGAGTCGTCAATTGACAAGATTTTTCCATGGATTCCACCAAGAGTCACAATTTGATCTCCCTTTTTCACTTCTTCAGTGAATTTCTTTTGATCCTTTTGTTTCTTTTGTTGAGGCCTTATGAAAAAGATGTAAAATATCACACCCATTAATCCTAACATCACAAAGTTCATGGTTGAACCACTTCCTCCTGACAACTGCAATAAAATAGATTTTAGCATTGGTAAAATATTGGTAAATTAAAAATAAGAAATTAAGATGGCTCTTTAGGAGCAGCCTCTACGTTAGCTTTGATTTGCAATTTCGTTTGTTTTGGGAATGTATTGGCAGTCAGTGTCACAGTTTTGTTTTGGATACCTGCTTTTTTCTTGCTGTCAAATTTCACTTTAATGGATGCCTTTTCTCCAATACCTATTGGTTCGTGAGGCCAATCGGGCACGGTACATCCGCAAGATCCCTGGGCACTGGCAATGATCAATGGGGCATCACCTGTGTTGGTAAAACTAAATTCGTATTCTACTACATCACCTTCTTTGATCTTACCAAAATCGTGTATTTCTTTATTGAAACTAAAACTTGGTAGTGGCCCTTCAGGTTTCACTTCAGGCTCTGCCGGTGTAGTAGATGACACTGAAGTAGGTGCAGGCTTAGAAGCATTTTTACTTTCCAATTCAGCAAGCTTCCCTTCCAGTCTTGCGATCCTATCCTTATCTGCACTGTTACATGCTGATATTAGCAGTGCAAAGACTGCAATTGACAATAATTTAAAACTTATGTTTTTCATCTTTGAAAATAATTTATGATTTAAAAAAAACAGCTTATTAAGAATAAGTAAAGTTAGTAAAGTCAAATAATAATAAAGGTAGGGTATAGGTGATTAACAAGTATTTAACAACATGGATGATTTATCATCATACTTTTTCCCCATTCGGATTAATTTTCTTCTCCGCTTTTTATTTTGTCAATCAGGCCATTCACGTCATCCAAAAGCCTTTCTGCCTTTACTTTGGCATCTGAGACTATTTTTTCACCTTCTATTTTTGCTTCACTGTCAGCCATCTCTTCTCCATCCATTATGTCTTTCAATAGTTCTTCAAGCTTTTTCTTGTATTTATCCAGTTGATAAGAAAGTTTGTCTCTCGTATTTTCACCTTTGTCCGGTGCATATAGCAACCCCAAAATTGCACCGGTAGCAGCACCGGTCAAAAATGCTAAAAACGTATTTGATTTTTTACTCATGTTACTTATTGTCTAGTAGGCCTCTGCCACTTTTTTTGATTCGTCCTTCTTTTTTCAGTTCTTCAGACAGCACATCTAAAATACCATTAATAAACTGTTTACTCTTCGGTGTACTGTACAGCTTAGAAAGCTCAATATATTCATTTATTGTCACTTTGACGGGAATTGACGGGAAATTCATCATTTCGGCTAAGGCCATTTCAAGAATAATTTTATCTGTCAATGCGACCCTGTCAATCTCCCAGTTTTTAGATTTTTCTGCCACTATAGTATGGTACTCATCCTCATTCTTTACTGTAAAATCAAAAATGTTTTCCAAAAATAGTAAATCCTCTTCCCAATTTTTAGAAAGTTCCATCATTACCGGTTCACTTTCTTCGGACTCCACTGATTTTATCGTTTTCAGTACCATACTTTTTAAGACTGCTCCGTTTTCTGACCAACCTAAATCCAAAGACTCAAAATGTGCTGCGATGGTTTCATTTTTAAATATCAATGACTTGTATATATACAATACTATATCAACGTCATCCTGAAAGGCTGGATTAGTCATACCTTCATATTGCAGAAACCTCTCATCTTTTTTTATGATTTCCTTTACCCAGGCACGCAGAACGCTTAACTCATTTTGCCAGGATATTCCTTTTTTAATAATAAGCTCATCCAATTCTTTGGAATCTTGAAAAATCCGAATCAATTTGTTGGAAATAAAATTGGATGTCTGGTTTTTTCTCAATCCCACTTTGACCACATGTTGCAATTCCGTCATCAACAAGAGCAACTCCAGGTATTGGTCAAAGATTCTTTTCACATCAATAATCAGCCTTTTCCTATATGTAAGTTTGGTGTTTTTCACCTTACTCTCATATTCGTTCAGACCATTTGATACTGCTATGGAGATTTCATTGGTTACATCAGGGTCATGGTTTTCGCCCCCATTTCGAAATGTATTGATAAAACAGGTTTCGGCGGTTTTTCTATCCTTAGCCAATTGTACTTTGTCTTGCTCCTCCATACTATTGAGGTCAGGAAGAAACTTATCCTTGACATGATTTAAAGCAATATTATATTCAGCCTCCCGGGCTGTATGCAAACTAAAAATGGTTTGCATTGCTTTTATGCGTAAAGTTCGGCGGTTGAGCATTTCAAAGAACGTTTAAGAACAGAAATAAAATCCGTCCACAATATTATTTATTATAAAGAAATCTTAATTTTTCCTATTTTCTCAATTCTTTCCAAAGCAATGTCTATAGCGGATTGCTGTGGTGTAGAATTGTTTTCTTCAGCATGATTCAAAACCTTCAGCGTGGTGTCATAAATCCTTTCGGTCTGCGTCATCACTGATGAACGGTTGTAATCCCCGGTATATTCAAAATAACAATTGGTAATTCCTCCTCCATTGATCAAAAAGTCCGGAGCATACACTATATCCCTTTCTACCAACATTTCACCATGCCTTTTTTCATCCAACAACTGATTGTTAGCTCCTCCGGCTACCACTCTGCACTTCAAAGATGCAATATTCTGATCATTCAATGTAGCACCTAAAGCACATGGCGCATAAATGTCACAATTCACATTATATACCTCTTCCATTGGTACTACAGTAGCACCATATTTTTCGGACACGTGTTTTAGCTTATTTTCTGAGAAATCAGATATAAAAATTTTAGCATTTTCTTTTTTCAAATAGTCCACTAAATATGTTCCTACATTTCCTACTCCTTGCACCATCACATTTTTTCCTTCTAAACTTTCAGAACCAAACGTCTTTTTGGAAGCAGCTTTCATTCCCATATATACACCATAAGCTGTCACGGGTGATGGGTCTCCCCCTCCTCCACGTGATTCCGGCATACCCGTCACATAGGGGGTTTCCATTCGGATATACTCCATATCTCTGGTGGACATGTTTACGTCTTCTGCCGTCCAATACTTGCCACCAAGACTATTCACGAACTTTCCGAACCGCCTCATCAAAGCTTCATTCTTAAGCTTGGCAGCATCTCCAATGATGACTGCTTTACCTCCACCCAGGTTTAGGCCAGCTATTGAATTTTTAAGGGTCATTCCTCTGGATAATCGCAAGGCATCTGTCCAGGCTTCCTCATCAGTAGCATAACTCCACATTCGGGTACCTCCCATTGCAGGCCCCAACACTGTATTGTGTATGGCTATTATTGCCTTGAGTCCGGTCTCATTGTCATTGCAAATTACTACCTGTTCATGACCCATTTTTTCTACTTCTGAAAAAAGGGAAACTTTCTCTCCTACTACTGCACGACCGATTATTTCAATCATTTCTGGAAATTCATTACAGCGAAAATATATAACGCCTGATATCAAGTTAATGGGCGCAAATTTAGAGGAATTTTATACTCTTAATCGGATACCTCTAAGATTTTTCTTTTTAGTCCAAAGTATTTATACAAACATTTAAAATCTCCCCCCGTTGTTATACTCTGATTTTGTAACAAAAAAGTAAAATCTCCTACCGAATAGATTATTTTTGACCTTCAATGAAAGACCTCTTCTATTTAAATAAATACCTGTACAAGTATAAATTCCACCTCATTCTGGGAACGGTATTTATCATCATTGCCAACCTGTTTGGAATAGTACCTGCTGTTATCGTGCGTCATGCTTTTGATACGTTGGAAAAAAGCATTGACATCTATAAAATCTTTTCAGGGTTTGGTTTACAATCTGAATCCTATTCTCTTTTTGCTGCCAGTATCGTGATTCTTGCAGCTATTATTCTTATTTCTGCCTTACTTAGGGGAGTATTTATGTTTTTCATGCGACAAACAATTATTGTGATGTCTCGCCTTATCGAATTTGATCTCAAAAACGAGATTTATGCCCATTATCAAACATTGCCTCTGAGTTTTTACAGAAAAAACAACACGGGAGATTTGATGAACAGGATTTCAGAAGATGTAAGCAAAGTGAGAATGTATCTGGGACCAGCTATCATGTATGGGGTAAACCTGGCTACCATGTTTTTAATTGTGATTCCTTTTATGTTGTCTATCAATGTAAAACTCACATTATATTCTCTCATTCCGCTTCCAATTCTTTCGTTTAGCATCTATTATGTAAACAATATCATAAACCACAGATCTGAAGAAATTCAAAAGAGCTTGTCCGGACTTACTACCTTCGTACAAGAAGCTTTTTCTGGTATCCGGGTCATTAAGGCCTTTGTACGGGAAAATGACTATGTGGCTTCATTTACTACAGAGAGCAATGACTACAAAGACAAATCTTTGAAGCTGGCATTTGTACAGGCATTGTTTTTTCCATTAATTATGGGATTGATAGGTATGAGTGTAATCCTGACAGTTTACGTTGGGGCTATAGGTGTATTTGCAGGAGAAATTACAACTGGAAATATTGCTGAATTTATTATTTATGTAAACATGCTCACCTGGCCCGTGACTGCTCTCGGATGGGTGACAAGTATCATCCAACATGCTGCTGCTTCACAAAAAAGGGTAAATGAATTTTTAGACACAAAAACCGATATTGTATCGGCGAAAAATCTTAAAAAAGAAATTAACGGATCGCTGATGTTTGATGATGTGAGCTTTGTCTATCCCGATTCGGGCATCAAAGCGTTAAAAAACATTTCCTTTGAAGTTTCACCCGGTGAATCTCTTGCCGTTATTGGAACTACCGGATCCGGCAAATCAACTATTGCCAATCTGATCTGTAGAATGTACGATGCTTCATCAGGAAATATAAATATTGACGGACACAAAATAGAAGATTATGATCTTTCTTCATTAAGATCCAGTATCGGATATGTGCCTCAGGATGTTTTTCTTTTTTCAGATACTATCTTTGAAAATATAGCTTTCGGCAACATTGATATGAATAAGGATAAAATCCGAAAAGCCGCAGAAGATGCAGATTTGCTTGACAACATCAACGATTTCCCAAAAGGTTTTGAAACCGAATTGGGAGAGCGGGGCATCACCCTTTCAGGAGGTCAAAAGCAAAGAGTGTCCATCGCAAGGGCTATCGTAAGAGAGCCTAAAATACTTATTTTGGATGATTGTCTGTCTGCCGTTGACACTAAAACGGAAAATACCATCCTCAACAGCATGAAAAAGATAATGGTGGGAAGAACTACAGTTATTATTTCTCATAGGGTTTCATCAGCGAAGCTGGCGGATAAAATAATTGTACTTGATGGTGGAAAAATAATTGAAAAAGGCTCTCATGAACAGTTAATTGCCAAAAATGGCTCGTACAAAGAATTGTATGACAAGCAACTTCAAAATGAAGAAACAATAGAAGCTTAAAGAATAATAATATTATTTGGCAAACATTTCTACCATCACAGAATTATCCTGAAAAAGGATCTCCAAAGTATAATCTTCCAATTCAAAGCCATTTTGTGTGGCATAATCTTGGATAGTGGCTTCAATTTTTTTGGTATTTGACATCACTAAAGGATGCATCCCTAATCCTACTTTAAATGTAGTTGCTGCTTTAATCTCCCGCACAGTAAGTCCGGAGGGTATTTCGGAAATTTCATCCCCTAATAGTATTCCAATAAACTGATGAATTTCATTGTTGTTAAGTCCCTCATCGTGATAGTTGACTACACACATCTCTCCATTTATTTTCCCATCAACTACCAGTGATCTGATTTCATTGAAAACAATATTAACAGAATCATTTTTAATTCTTCCCTTGTACTCTTTGCCTGCAACATTGTATATATTATTACCAGATTTTACTACTTTAATTTCTTCAAACCCTCCAAGTGAATAATACACTGAAATAGTAATAGTGACTATTGAGACTATTGAAACAAGCCAGTATAAATATTTTTTTTGTCGGGTAGTCAACTTCATTTTTTGAAATACAAAATTTGAGACGAAACTAAAGAATGAGCTTGAAATAACCTATTGGTATGGACTAGTTCTTTTTTATGAAAATTATTCCATCTCCACCAACTCCTCTTCGGTATATCCTGCGGCTTTTAGCGGTTTTTTCATACGCAACTTGCCCACCTGATCGGGATTAATTCCCCTTGGATTTCGAGAAAATGAATTTGTGACAAAGGAAATGATATCTGCTATATCGCTATCTGTCAAAGTTTTATTGTTAATCAACCCAGGCATGACACCATTGAGTTCATACAACTCACCATTGACATGCACAGGGCCATAAAGCCCATGCAAAACAATGAGTCCCAACCTCTCGACTGATCCGGTAACATATTCGGACTCCATCAGAGGAGGTGCGAGTCCATCAATACCAAGTCCGTCAATACCATGACATGCCGAGCAAATGGCTTTATAAAACCTCATCCCTTTGGTTCTTGCATCATCATGATGAGTGAAGGGAGAAAATATAGAATTTACTTTTTTATTCTTTTTATTCTCAATCGTTTGAGCCAATTGTTCGGAAAAATAATCTCCTTGTGAAATGTTCCTGCTCTTCACAAATTCCAAATAAGCTTCCTCATTTTCACCCAATCCACTAATGATTGCCTCCTGGAAAAGTGGTTCATCTGCATATTTGGTTGATAAGTCGCTCAACAATCTAAAAGTCTCATTCCGAGATACATTAGCCCAGGAACCAAGTGTAAAACTCAAATAAAGATCTATTGTAGGGTTCTTTTTGGCAAGTAGTTCTTTAGTCAACTGATTCATTTTTTCAACCCTATCATTTTCGGCATACCCTTCCAATAATACAAGAACGTGTGCACATACTTCTTGATTACTATTTTTCGCTGCATCTATCAGGTTTTCGAAAGTCAACTTTTCTATTCCTTTTAGTGCATACATGGCATGAATCTGACTTAGCGGCTTGGAGTTGTCCAACAACATTTTTTCTAATTCAGAAACGGCTTCCTGTTGATTTTTGTAAATTAAATAATGCTGAGCCCTATCTCTTACCCAACCATTTTTGTGTTGTAATAATTTCACCAACTCCTGCGCCGATAAATTATCAAAATCAGGAATCGGGTTGAGTTCCTGATTTTGATGTTGAACTTTTAGGATTCTACCCATACCCAGAATAGTATCCGATTGCATTCTTTTGATATGTTCTTTTAAGTAAGGACTAAGAAAAGCATTGTGTTGAATTACTCCCCTGTGCATATCAACTATATACATAGCTCCATCCGGACCATTAAATAAGTTTACAGGTCGAAAAGCATCATCTGAAGCAACCAAAAATTCTTTGTCATCCCAGGCCTGTTTTGCACTCACGTAGTAGTCCGATATAGAAAGAATATTTCTTTTGACCAAATTGGCTTCCGGAGCACATACAAATGCATTTTGATCATACGCCTGAGGGAACTGACCTCCCCTATATACCAAAGGACCACAAGCAGAAGTAAATCTGGCCAGCAAACTATCTTCATCCAATACCCCCGGTATGTACCCCCTGTTTACCGGATTTACAATTAAGGGATATACCTTTTGGTTGGTAGTCAATGTTTTATTGATCCCGTTCTTAGGTTTGAAATAACGATTTCTTATCAAAAGGTTTGGTAGCACATAATCGCCTTTGAGTTGGGTAGAGTTATCGTTGTAATACAACCGACCAAAATCATCTTTTGTTATTCCCCACTGTCCCTTCATAGCAGCAACCTCTTTCATCCATTTTCCATTTTTTTTCTGATATCTGGAATTGGATTTAGCATTGTAAATCCAATTGTCAATGCCAAGCATAAGGCCATTGGGTTGATGTTCAGGGTTGCCACCAACCGCATATACCGAATCCACCAAAACTTTCTTTCCCGGTTTGTCATTTTCTATTTCTACAAACCAAAGATTAGGAGACTCGACATACAACAATCCACCATATACTAAAGCCAGGGCTCTGGGCATAACCAGATGATCCATAAATATTTTGGAATGATCCATCACTCCGTCTTTATCCTGATCTTCAAGAATACTAATTACTCCGGTTGGCTGATCTTCAGTACTGCCATCTACATCCCTCATATAGCCACGCATCTCCACCGTCCAAATTCTACCCTTACTGTCAAAATCAATGACTACCGGAGCTTCCAAAAATGGTTCGGAAGCGATCACCTTAAGTTCAAACCCATCTTCGATTTGATACTGATCCAAAGAAATGACGGGTTCATCAAAAGTTGGTTGGCAAGCAATAATAAAAAGTAATGGTAATAAGTGGATTATTCGGTAACTCATAGATGGAATTTCAAAAAGGAATCGCAATTTTATCGAAAAAAAGGAAAAAAAAGAGAAAAGACTTACACTAAGTTTAGTGAGAATGGCCTCTCTCGTTTTTTCCCATCTCAGCCAGCAAATAATATGCCCCTTTTACAACAATAACAGGATCAGCAGGAATCTCTTGTGCCGGTACTATTTCCGTAAAACCTATATCAGCCGCTCCGGTATTAATCTCTATTTTTTTAAAAATCAATTTCTCTTCTTCATGAGTGTGGTGATCTTCAGAATCGTGCTGATGTGTGCCTTTATGATCACTTCTTTCAGATAGTACGAAAATGTAACTCAACCCGGATTCAGTCACTATAGCATCATCCGGTACCGCCATTACTTTTTTATCATTTGTAACAATCCTCGCATCTACATACATCCCTGGCAGTAGCTCTGCATTTTTATCTGTGATCTCAGCATGTACTTTTAGTGCTCTCGGATCATTCTCAAATGATTTTCCAACAGCAAAAACTTTAGCATTGAACACTTTTTCAGGTATGGATGATAAAGAAAAAATCACCTTTTGGCCATCCTTCACTTTATGGATATCCTTTTCGTAAACCATCAAATCAATGTGTATGTGTTCATTGTCAACTATTTCAAACATCTCGTCTCTGGGTTCCACATACTTCCCTATGTTGACTTCCACCAATCGGACAAACCCTTCTAAAGGAGAGGTGATTGGTATGGCAGAAACAACACCTTTTTCTACTGATGACGTATTTAAGCCAATCAATTCCATCTGTGCTTTTGCTGCTTGCAACAACCCCTTTGATTGGAAGTAATCGGTTTCTGCTTTTTGAAAGCTTTTCACAGAAGTAATATTCTCCTTTATTAAATCTTTTTTTCGTAAGTATTCTTTCTGAAAAAAATCTGTCTGATTTTTAGCATTGATATATTCCTTTTGTATTTCTATAAATTTAGGATTTTCCAATAGTGCTAATACCTGTCCTTTCCTAACTGCTTGTCCCTGAATTACCAAAACATTTTTCACCCTTCCTCCAAACAATGCGCTCAAGCTGGCTTTATTTTGTGGAGGTAGTTCCAACTGTCCGTTTGACTTGACTGTAGTGGATAGATTCAATTCCTGAAATTTCCCCAACTGAATATCCATCACTTCCATTTGTTTAGGCAACAACGCTACCAGTTCTTCATTGGATTCTTCTTCGTGTGCATGTTCATGTTCATCGGTTTCTGAGCTGATGCCAGTCTTACATCCTATCAAAAATAGAATGGACAAAGAGAAAATTATATTTTTATATGTCTTCATGTTCGTTTTTTTAGTTGTAAGCTCCAAGTAAATTTTTAATGTCAATGACCAGTAAATTGTAGTCACTCAGGCTGGCTATATATTCTTGTTTGAGCGCAACGGCCTGATCAAGGCCAGAGATGTATTCTACATAACCAATCTCACCGTTTTTATAGGATTTTTTAGAAAAGTCCATCATTCGGCTTGACAGTTCAGAGCCAGTTGTTTCATAGTAGTCCACTAACAATCGCTTTTTGTGGTAGGCGAGCATTTTTTGATTCAGTTCAGATTCTAGTTCGAGTTGTGTTTGCTCAAGTCTTGATTGTGAAATCTGAACTTCCAGTTTAGCTGCATTAATTTTTCCTTTATTCGAACGATCAAAAACAGGTATTTTAATCCCTGCCTTAATAGCCTGATGTCCTCCCTGATGAAAAATTTCCTGATTGAGATAGCCTATCGAAAAATCTGGCATACGATCTGCTTTTTTCAACCTATAATTGTTTTCAGCTACTGTAATAGCCTGTCTGTAATATTGAACCATAGGGTTAGCAACAGTGGAAT
The DNA here is from genome assembly GCF_040151475.1 of Reichenbachiella sp. MALMAid0571. NCBI lineage: Bacteria > Pseudomonadati > Bacteroidota > Cytophagia > Cytophagales > Reichenbachiellaceae > Reichenbachiella > Reichenbachiella sp. MALMAid0571. The sequence continues at coordinate 40,470 of NZ_JBDKWG010000104.1, forward strand.
TGTTGCCTTCAAATTCCAACCCCAGTTTTATTGTTTCTGTAGTATCTACCATCAGGGGCACATCGGAGTTTAGCAAAATCTTCAGGTCATTTTGCAACGCATTGATAGTAGCCTCTGATTGTTGCTGCTCTAGCGTTACTTTTTGAACCTTTGATTCGGCAACAGTCAGTTCCAATAAATTTGTTTCACCTACATCATATCTTCTTTTGGCAATAGCAGCGAATTCTGAATATCCTGTCTGTAGCTCATTGAGTAGCCTCAAACCCTCGAAAGCATATAACAATTCAACATATTTTGTTCTGACCTGTCGCTCCAATTCATTTTTAGAAATATTCAAAAACTCTTCACTCAAATTGGTCTTGCTCTTCTCCAATTTCTTTTGTGATGAATAAACTGATGGAAACCTGATATCCTGGCTTACCTGCCACTGAGAGTCTCCTGTTTTAGCATTAAACTCTCCTCTACCATAGGAAATACTGGTTTTGCCCGGATTGAAAGTTGCCTTTTCCAATTGTTGCTGTTTTTCTATTTCCAGTGCAGCTATTTTCATTGATGGATGATTTTGAAATGCCAACTCCACTGCTTCATCCATTCCAATTGTTTTTGTTTGAGCAAAACCCTGTTGTCCTAAGGCAGCAGTAAAAATCAATGCCAAAGTCAAGGCTTTTTTGCTTTGTTTCAATTTGAAATTTTCTAAAAAACTGTACAAAATTGGAAGAATAACTAAGGTAAGAATAGTAGCAGTAATCAACCCGCCAATCACCACAGTAGCTAGCGGTTTCTGCACTTCACCACCTGCGGTGCTTGACAGAGCCATTGGCAGAAACCCAAGTGCCGCAACAGAAGCAGTCATTAGTACTGGCCTCAACCTTACCTTAGTACCCTCCATTATACGATCATAAAGATTAGTCATACCTTCTTGTTTTAATTGGTTGAAATAGCCTATGAGTACAATACCATTGAGTACTGCTACACCAAAAAGCGCAATAAAACCTATACCAGCCGAAATGCTGAAAGGCATGTCTCTAAGCCACAAAGCATAAATACCTCCAATAGCAGAAAGAGGAATAGCAGTAAAAATAAGGAGAGCCTGTTTGAACGAACCGAAAGTAAAAAACAACAATAAAAGAATCAGCATGAGGGCAGCCGGAACAGCAACTAAAAGCCTGCTTTTGGCTTCCACAAGATTTTCAAATTGTCCTCCATATTCTATAAAATACCCCGCCGGGAGATTTAACTGCGTATCCAGCTTTTCTCTTATTTCACCTACCAGACTTTCAATATCCCTGTTACGGGCATTTACTCCTATAGTGATCCTTCGTTTGGTGTCTTCTCTGGAAATCTGCATCGGTGCTTCTTCATATCCGATATATGCTACTTCATCCAATGGAATTTGTGATCCACTTGGCAAGGAAAGATACAGGTTTCTGACGCTTGCAATATCATGCCGAAATTTATCCTGCAAACGAACCACCAAATCAAACCTCTTTTCTGCTTCGATGACTATTCCTGCTTTCTTTCCCGCAAATGCTGATCGCAGTAAGTCATTCACCTTTTTTATGTTCAGCCCATGTTTGGCAATCTTATTCCTGTCATAACGAACAACTATTTGAGGTAATCCCACGATTTGTTCTACTTTGACATCCCCCGACCCTTCAATATTTGCAATTATCTTCTCTGCTTCTTTTCCTTTTTGGAAAAGAACATCAAGGTTTTCGCCATAAATTTTCACAGCAATATCTTCCCTCACCCCGGAAATCAACTCATTAAATCGCATTTGAATCGGCTGGGTAAATTCGAAATTTACACCAGCTATTACCGAAAGAGAAGCTTCCATTGCCTCAAACATATCTTCTCTGTTTTGATAACGCCATTCGGATCTTGGTTTCATCTTCACCATAATATCTCCCACTTCCAATGGCATTGGATCTGTAGGAATTTCTGCAGTTCCCATTTTAGTCACTACTTTGTCGATTTCTGGGAAGTTATCCAAAAGAACTTTTTGTATTTGTCCGGAAACTTCAACACTCTGACTCAATGAGCTACCAGGAGGTAAAATCTGATGCAATGCAAAATCTCCTTCATCCAATGTAGGTATAAACTCTCCTCCAAGACGTGAGAAAGTAAACAACCCTGCTCCAAATAAAATCAGCACCACTATCAATACTACCATTCTGTTTTTCAAAGAAAATTGAAGGACAGGTGAATAAACCTTTTGTAGTTTATCTATAATTTTATCTGCAATACTTATGCTTTTTCTTACTTCCTTTTTTAGGAACAAAGCACACATCATCGGCACGTAGGTAAGTGACAAAATCAATGCCCCAAGAATGGCAAAACTCACAGTCTGTGCCATAGGTCCAAACATTTTTCCTTCAATACCCACAAGAGCCAAAATAGGAAGATACACTATCAAAATAATAATCTCCCCAAAAGCTGCTGATGACCTGATTTTCACAGATGATTCATGGACATGTGCATCCATTTGCTTTACGGTCAACGTTTTGTTGTTATGCAAAACAAACAAACGGTGCACAATACTTTCCACTATAATCACAGCTCCATCTACGATCAACCCAAAGTCGATAGCTCCTAATGACATCAGGTTGGCAGAAATACCAAACATATTCATCATGCAAAGCGCAAACAACATCGACAAAGGAATAACAGAAGCGACAATAAGTCCCCCTCTGAAGTTCCCCAGCAACAGCACCAGAATAAATATCACAATCAACCCACCCTCAATAAGGTTTTTAGAAACAGTACCTATAGCCCTGCCAATAAGCTCCGATCGGTCTATATATGGTTCTATCATTACTCCTTCCGGGAGTGACTTTTTGATCTGTTCTATTCGTTCCTTTACAGCTTCTACTACACTGTACGAATTTTCGCCTTTGAGCATCAACGCCTGACCAGCAACCGCCTCACCCTTACCATTCCAGGTTACCGCACCAAACCTTGTGGCACTTCCAAATTGTACTACGGCAACATCCCTTATTAAAACAGGAATATTATTGGCTGTTTTCACAACGATCTTTTCAATGTCAGAAACAGACTTTACTAATCCTTCTCCCCGAATGAAATAGGCATTGTGCTGTTTCTCAATATAACTCCCACCAGTATTTTCATTGTTGCTTTCCAGTGCTGCAAATACTTCAGCAATCGTCAGGTTGAGGCTGTTCAACTTTTCAGGATTTACAGCCACTTCATATTGCTTCAGGTGGCCACCCCAACTACTTACTTCTATCACTCCCTTTGTACCAGCCAACTGCCTTTTCACAAGCCAGTCATTTATAGATCGTAAATCCATGTCGGAATAGACAGAATCATATTCCGGCGTTGTATGCAAGATGTACTGATATACTTCTCCCAATCCTGTCGTAATTGGAGCTAACTCTGGTTTTCCAAAGCCTTCAGGGATGTCATTCTCAGCAGTTTTGAGTTGTTCAGAGATCAATTGCCTAGCCAGGTATATATTTACCTCTTCTTCAAACACGACTGTGATTACCGACAACCCAAATCGAGAAATCGATCGAATCTCCACCACATCAGGTAAATTAGACATTGCAATTTCTAATGGAAACGTAATGAACTGCTCTACTTCCTGAGCTGCCAATGTTGGTGACTGAGTGAGTATTTGTACCTGATTGTTGGTAATATCAGGTACAGCATCAATGGGGATTTTTTTCATAGAATAGCTTCCCCAAGCTATGAGTGCTAATACAAACAGCACTATTATCAGCTTATTCTTTATAGAAAAAGCCATTAATTTATCTATCATGATACTTGTGATTTATCAAAAATTGAATGAACAAATTAATATCGAATGATCATAGAAGGTTTGTCATTATGATCATGACTGGAATGGATTAGAAAAAACCTTCTATACCTTTTATTCTGGTACAGAAATCATAATTTTTTCCTAATGTGTTTTTTAGAAAACACCAAAAACAGTAAAATCAATTTCTAAATCTATCCAGTTTGAGCTTAGCCTCTCGGGGGTTGAAAGACATTGTAAATATGCTCTTGATAAAACAGGCTGGCATACTGTGTATTACTCAATTGGAAAGAAGTGAATTCAGTATTAGCAAATAACTTGGTCTTGGCAATGAAAGTACTGCCACAACATGCGCAACTACAAAATGGAGAACATAAGTCCAATTCATTGTGGGCATCCTGATCTCCCTGATTATGTAAATGCATTTCCTGACCACACTCATCTTTTTTCAAAGTATCAGAACATGGCATCAAAGTCAACACCAAAAGAAAAATGGCTAGTATGGCTGCTATTTTTTTCACTTCGTAAAAATAAGGAAAGTGAATAGAAATGTTAATGAATTGAAATAAAAACAAAATGACTAAATTTACATTACTATGGATAAAACACCAACCATATTTATTTCATACAATCCTAAATCCGAGGAAGAACAAACTTTAGCGGTAAGGTTGCACAGTATTGGAGCTGTAAGTGGATTCAAAGTTTTCTTGCCTGATCGTTATAATTCAGACAAATCATTAGATTTTGAAACAAAAAATAGAATTGACGAATCTGATTTTTTTATAATTTTTCCTACAATGAGCCTAAGTAAGATTGTTCAAGAGGAAATAGATTATGCGTTCAAAAGATTTAAAGATAAATCTAAAATATTGGTGATTGACGATCAATTAAGAGGAATTAAAATAAAAAAATCTCACCTATTCACAAAAATCAGTTTTAACTCTGAAACAGAATCCATAGACGAGGCAACTCGTAAAGTTTTAGAAATCATCAAAAGCATTGAAAGTTCAAAAAGCACAGTAAATGGTTTTTTGGCTTTATTAGGAATTGGGTTAGGGCTATTTATTCTTTCAGAAATTTTCAAGGAAAAATAATAGTATTTTGAAAAGAAAAGCAATAGTTGATACTACTGTTCTTGCTTATTCAATGGATTTGAAACAGATTAATCTTTTAAGTAATCTAAAAAACCTTTTTTCTGAAATACTAATCCCAGAATGTGTTAGAGATGAATTTGATCCAAAATATGGGACTGCTCAATTTTCTAAGAGAAAAGAGTTTATCAATAATTTGAAAATTGATTATGGGTTCTACAAACTTTGCACGACAAAAGACCCTATAGTGTTTGATTCCGTTTCAGCCAAGAGGGGATACATAAAGGAGAAGCTGAAGCAATTGCCCAGGCAAGAAAAAGAGAAATACGCCTAATACTAACGGATGACAAAAATTACATTCAATTGATAGAAGACAGGTTCTCCGATATTAAAGTTTTCAATACAATATCTCTTTTGGCATTATTAGAAACACAAAAACTAATTGACAATTACACTGATTGCATTTTAGAATTGCACCAGCTTCAAAATTTTAAAAGTAAATACTTAAGAGTCTCTTACCTAAAAGCTCTTGAGTTCTTAGGTATTTCACTAAACAAAAAAACATTGTCAAATAAGACTAGCATAAACAAGTTGAAAAAATCTAAAAACCTTGCAAAGTAGGAATTTAGCAGTTTTATAAAATTTGTTCTGGTATCAAGACATAAACAAAAAAGGTCACCGTTTCTGATGACCTTTTGGTGGGCGCTGAGGGATTCGAACCCCCGACTCTCCCGATGAAAATCGGGATGCTCTGAACCAAAATCAGTTAACCAGTTAATTATTACCCTCTCCAATAAGTCCATTTATCTTTTTCCTGCTTTTCCAACTCTTTACCTGTCTTTCTCGTGCATAAGCTTCTGATTTTGACAAATACTCCTCGTTGTAAACAATGACCCAATCATTTACCTTTCCAGTAAATCCTTTATGATGTGCATTATGTTTCGATAACCTACTTTCCATATTATTAGTATGCCCGATATAAAACCGATCTAAGGACTTTGAATAAATTATATAGAAATAATAGTAGGTCATAAACAAAAAAAGGTCACCGTTTCTGATGACCTTTTGGTGGGCGCTGAGGGATTCGAACCCCCGACCCTCTGGGTGTAAACCAGATGCTCTGAACCAACTGAGCTAAGCGCCCTTGAATTGGGAGTGCAAATGTAGTTTTGTTATTTATAATTGCAAATCAATTTTCAAATATTTTTAACTTAAAGCATGATTTAAATAATCATTAAATTTTTTGGCCTTTTTGTAGGTCTCTATCGCATCTTTATAAAATCCTCCGGATACTAATTCCTTGTCGCTATAGTTCTTTATTACATAAAAACTTTTGAACCTGAGAAGTTCAATATTCGGATGGTCTTTCGGATATCCTTTGGGAGCAGTTTTTAATGTATCTCCTTTAATATCCACAAAAGTAGATTTGAAGTCTTCACTTTCTATCAATTGTTTTAATCCTTCAGGATTGTAGTCAATTTCCTGTCGGATTGCAGCCAGTTTTTCCGCAGCAGGCATATAAATGCCCCCACCGACAAAAGAATTTTGCGGTTTGATATGAATGTAATATCCTGTCCCTTCAGATTTTTTGCCCATGTTGCCCATCAATGCACCAAAATTAGTTTTATACGGTGTTTTGTCATTGCTGAAGCGTATGTCACGATTGATACGAAAAGCACAGTTTTTCGACTCTACTCCTGCCAGGCTTTCATCAAATTGTGCGATATCATTGATGATATTATCGACCAATTCCAAAAAATCGGATCGTCTTGCCTGATACGTTTTTCTATTGGCATCAAACCACTCTTTGGTGTTGTTACTATTTAACTCACTTAAGAATTTCAGGGTGTCATTTAGTTCCATATCTCTTTTGTTTCAATCAATTTTTCCATTGTCATACTCCGCGAACCTTTGATAAGTACGGTTGAGTCAGAAATTGGATTTTCTTTAAGAAAAGAAATTAACTCGCTAACAATAGAAAAAACCCCAGGTGTCTTACCAGTTGCTGCTTTTTGGTATTCTTCCCCCACAAAAAAAGCTTCGGAAATGCCTATAGATTTCACACTATCAACAATTTCACAATGACTCTTTTGACTGTATGCACCAAGTTCTTTCATGTCGCCAAGCAATGCGATCTTCTTAGTATTTTCAAAAGAAGACAAGTAGTCTAATGCAGCTTTAGTAGAATCCGGATTGGCATTGTAGGCATCTAAAATGATTGTATTACTGCCTATCTTCATCACCTGAGAACGGTTATTATCCGGGGCATAGCTGTCGATGGCTTCATAGGCTTTGCTCATGTCCGCATTGAAATACCCGGCAATAGCCAAGGCTGCACTGGCATTCATGAAATTGTGTTTTCCTACCAAATGTGTTTGATGTTTTGTTCCATCCTTATCCTGATATTCAACGAATGGAGAAGTATTTTTTAAGGTACAATTACCTGCCGGAAAAAATATCGGAGATTCAAAGCGTTTAGACATGTTGTACAACACTTCATCTTCCTTATTTACAAATCCCACTCCGTTATTCTTCAACAAATAATCAAAAAGTTCACTTTTTGCCCTGATCAGGTTATCCCTGCCACCAAACTCACCAATATGAGCAGTGCCAATATTCGTAATAACGCCATGTGTGGGTTTGGCAATCTCACAATATAAAGCGATCTCTCCAAGGTGGTTAGCACCCATTTCCACAATAGCAATATCCAACTTACTATCCATTGCCAGCAAAGTCAATGGCACACCGATATGGTTGTTTAAATTCCCGACGGTGCTTTGCACTCTAAAGGATGTGTCAAGTACTCTTGTAATTAATTCTTTTGTCGTTGTTTTTCCATTTGATCCTGTAATAGCCAATACATGCCCAGTGAAATGGTTTCTGTGGAATGTTGCCAACTGCTGAAGTGTTTCCAGTACATTATCTACCTGAATAAAGTTGGTGTTGACACCAGCTTTCGGATCGTCAACTACTGCATACTTTGCCCCATTGTCAAGTGCTTGTTTGGCATATTGATTGCCATCAAAGTTTGACCCTTTTAAGGCAAAAAAGAGGTCTCCTTTATTAATTTTTCTTGTATCAATACAAACCCCTGAACACTCAAGGTATTTTGTATATAAAATATTAATTGAATCTGTCAAAAGAGTATTGTTCGCATGATTTGAGTCACAAATATATTATTTTTTCGTGCTTAGACTCAAAAAAGATCAATTCGTAATTTAGGGTGCAAATTGTAAGTTTTCAGTAAAAGCTTCATCATTGAGTGTAGCGAGAAAGACAAGTATCAAATTTGCTTCCTGATCTTCTAAATGAAAATCAATTAGAGTATTTGAAAGGGTTTTACTTTCTTTCATACCATTTTGATAATGATTTATTACATTTCTAAGAGACTCAAATCGGCCGTCGTGCATATAGGGAGCAGTATATTTAAGATTGCGCAATGTTGGCGTTTTGAATTTTCCAAGATCCATAGAATCCAGAGTAATTCTGTATCTCCCCGCCCTAACGTCTTCATTGGCTATTGGAAAATCATCATCAATGCCATTGTTGTGAAATAAATTATCTGTAAACAATGGTGGGATATGGCAAGAGCTGCATTTTTGGATAAAAATTTTCTGTCCTTTTAATTCGTCCTCCAAAAATTGATTCTCACCTCTTTGGACTTGGTCATATTTGGAATTGGCTGAAACCAGGGTTCGCTGGAATTGTGCCAAAGCCCTGGCAATGTAGGCAGACGAAACCTGATTTATTCCAAATGTTTTTTGAAATCGTTTTTTGTATTTGGCGTTTTCATTTAGGTATTTCACAATCTCTTTTAAGTCTCCACCCATTTCATCGGAGCTGGTAAGAGCAGCAAATGGAAGTGATTCAAGGTTTTTGACCCCACCATCCCAGAATAAATTATCCATCCATGCCAGATTGATCAGGGCGGGGGAGTTCCTTTTAAGCATGTTACCTGAAATCCCGGAGGAGCTCAGCTTTTGTCCATCTGAAAAAGACAACTGCTGTAAATGACAAGTCGCACAAGATATTTTGCCGGAAGCAGATAGAGCAGGATCATAAAACAACATCCTGCCCAGCTCTACCCCCTCCACGGTAAGTGGGTTTCTGACAGGAAAATCTTTTGGTTTTGGAAAAAAGCTCGGGTAATTTAACTCCAACTTTGTTGGTTCATCAACTTTCGAGCATCCTGCCAAAACCAAAACAATGAGTATATAATACGGTTTTTTCAAATTACGCTGACCCATAAAACAGTATCGAAACATTTGAAGTTAAATTTACCCCAATAAGTATAAAGGGGCAGACAATAGGCGTTGTTATATTGAATCAAAAGGAACAAGTGAATAGATTAATTCTACAAATACTGACAATAGGCTTATGGCTGGTAAGTTGCGGCGGAGACAATAGCAACCAAATAACAGCACCAACCCCATACAATTTAGATGTCCCCTTCTATTTTGGTGAAAATTACGAATTACCAAAAGAGAATCCTTTGACAATAGAAGGTGTGGAATTGGGTAGGATGCTTTTTTATGAAAAAAAACTATCCAGAGACAACACGATTTCATGTAGCTCCTGCCATCAGCAAGACAAGGCATTCACCGACGGCCTTCCGGTAAGCATAGGAATTGATGGCCAGCATTTGACGAAAAGTGCCATGTCGCTGGTGAATATGCCCTGGTCGTCTCATTTTTTTTGGAACGGGAGGGCTGAAAGTTTGGAAGTACAGGCATTAGAACCTATTGAAAACCCTTTGGAAATGGATCAATCTTTAGACGAAACTGTCTCCAAACTGCAAAATACTGAGATTTATCCGGATCGATTTTTTAAGGCTTTTGGAAACAAAACAATCACCACAGAAAATATTGGGAAAGCTCTGGCTCAATTCCAGCGAACGTTGATTTCCGCCAATTCTAAATATGACAAATATATAGTTGGCGATGCAGAGTTAACCGAACAAGAAAGCCTTGGCATGGAATTATTTTTTACACACCCTGAGCCTTCCAGTTCGATCAGAGGAGGCAATTGCGGCGATTGTCATGTGAATTTTCTGACATCTGGGGTAAACGATAATTTTGATGGGTTTAAAAATAATGGTTTAGATAATGATAGTGGTTTGGAAGATGGATTGGCTGCTGTCACTGGATTTCCTTCAGACAAAGGGAAGTTTAAAGTGCCAAGTTTGAGGAATATTGCGTTGACAGCACCATATATGCATGATGGCAGATTTTCTACTTTAGAAGAAGTTCTGGATCATTACAATGAAGGAATAATAAGGAGTGAAACATTAGATCCGTTGATCCTTGCAGCAAGCAATGAAAATATTGTACCGAATGAAGATATTAAGTTACATTTAACCGATGAAGAAAAGGAAGCTATAATAGCTTTTTTAAAAACCCTCACAGATTATAATTTTATCACTGATGAAAAATTTTCAGACCCTTTTTAGTGTTGCTTTTTTGATGACCATACTACTTATAGCAAGTGGCTGTGGGTCAGAAAATGATGTAGATTTCAATGATTCCCTTACCTTGGAATTTAAAGCAATAGCCAACGGACAACCATTAGCTTTCAATACAGCAAATTATACTACTGCCTCCGGAAATGTAATTTCTATAGACAGGATGAAATTTTATCTGAGTAACCTCCAACTTATTAATTCGGAAACGGGAGAAGCTTTTGTAGAACAGGATGGCTATCATCTGGTAAGCTTAAATGACGAACAAGAAGAATATTCCTTCACCATTGAAAATTTGCGAAGTGATTTTAAGTTTGACAAGATTAAATTCGCTATTGGAGTAGATGCAGATAAAAATGCTTCCATTGATAATGTGGGGGATTTAGACCCCACCAATGATATGGCCTGGAACTGGAATACAGGCTATAAGTTTTTCTTAATGGAAGGCCTTTTCTACCCCGGAGTAGATCAGGAAAACCAAGGGTTGGTTTTGCATATTGGCCTGGACAGAAATTTTAAAACCCTGGAGTTTTTAGCAGATAACCATATAGATATTGCAGGTTCAAATACACTTCATTTTACTTTGGATGGCCTTGCTCCATTTAATTCGCCAAATGTGATTGACCTCACAAGCAAATCATCATACATGGTGGATGAAGACTCAAATAAAATTGCCGAAAACTATGCTACAGGATTGATCAGACTTTCCTCAACAGAGCGATAATTTTTTAAATTTGAATATGGGTCATCGTATTTCGTTGTTTTTATTCCTCTTCTTCTGCACGACAATACCTGCACTTTCCCAAATTGAGTTTAGCTACAATTCCGAAATCAAGTTTATAGAAAATGGCAAAGAACTTAAGTTTCCTTTTGCGGGAGGACTTAATTCAGCTCAATATGGTTCTATAGACCTCAACCTTGACAATATCCCGGATTTAGTCGTTTTCGACCGCTCTTCAGACAAATTGATCACTTTTATATCCACTGGTTCAGAATATGAATATGCACCTCAATTCGAACACCATTTTCCACCAAATATCCAAAATTGGATGGTACTCGCTGACTACAATTGTGATGGGAAAATGGATATATTCACCTATACCAACCTGGGAATTCGGGTTTTTAAAAATATAAGCACATCACAGCTTGAATGGGAATTAGCTGAAAACCCAATTTTCACTCAAGGCTCTTCCTCAATGATCAATCTGAGTGTCAACTCCACAGACATTCCGGCAGTCGTCGATCTGGATGGAGATTCAGATTTAGACATTCTGGTATATAATTTTGCATCCGGTGGTTTAATTGAACATCATAAAAATATGGCAATTGAAAACAATGGTAATTGCAATACATTAGAGTATGTAAGGGTATCTCAGCGATATGGTGACTTTGAAGAGTGTACATGCGATGAATTTGTGTTTTCCGGGGAGTCATGTAACTCCGGTGGCAGAACATTACACGTAGGAGGAAAGGCTATCCTGGCATTTGACAATGACAATGATGGGGATTTGGAATTGGTGATCGGACAGGAAACTTGTACAGATCTGAGTATAATTGAAAACAAAGGGACTTCTTCAACAGCAGTTTTCGATTCTTTTTCCAATTTCTTTCCGGAAAAAAATACAGTAGTCAGTTTTGAACAATTCCCTGCACCTTTTCTGGTTGATGTCAATTTTGATGGATTGAAGGATATTATTTTATCTCCCTGCATCCGGTCAAATCCGGGAGGATTAATTGACAACACCAATTCTAACTGGTTATATATCAACCATGGAAGTGAAGAAGTTCCGGATTTTAAATTTGACAGTAAAAATTTCCTGCAGGCAAATATGATTGATGTTGGGGATTTTTCTTATCCTACATTCTTAGATGTAGATGGGGATTTGGATGAAGATCTTCTTGTAGGAAATCAAGGAACAAACAAAAATGGAAATTATAGTGCTTCAATTCGCTTATATTCAAAAACTGTTGAGGGATTTGTGCTAACTGAGGATGATTATGCTTCCTTATCTCATCTAAATTTCACCTATTTAAATTCGTCATTTGTAGATATCAATGAGGATGGAAAACTCGATATGGTCATTACAGCACTGGACGAAAATGATGATCCGGGACTATTTTACATATTAAATACCTCAACGAACAATATTTCCAAATTTGAGGCATCTCAGATCAAGACCATACCAACCTCTGTAGGAGCTTTTGATAATGCCAAAATGTTTGACATAAACTCAGATGGAGTATTGGATTTACTCTTAGGCAAATCCAATGGAAAACTTGAATACTACGTTAATACAGGGTCAAATCTCTCACCAAACTTTACGCTAGAAAATGATGCTTTTCTGGGACTAGAATTCAGAGGAACAAACAGTAATCTGAACATTACAGTAGCGGATGTTGATGGTGATAATCTGGCAGATTTAATCACCACCGATAGATCTGGTGTGATGAAAGTATATTTAGATTTCGTAAACTCAACAGATGAACCTCAAATCAATCTGCTGAAAACAGAAAGTAGCATTGAAAATACCCCCACTATACTGGGAAGAATTACGCATCCTTCTATAGGGAAGATAGATGGTAAAACCATGATAGCCATAGGAAATATCAGAGGAGGAATTACCCTATTGGAATCTAATAACGGTAACAATACTGAACCTGACGCATTACAACTTACTGTATTTCCAAATCCGAGTAAAGTGGATAAGGTAGTGAAATTTCATACAACCAACGATCAGGCTCAACTTGAGATTTTCGGTATTTCCGGAAACAGGCTTCTGGAATCAGTAACAATTACCGCAAATGAAGTTTTAGACCTTAATTTATCCGGTTATAGAAATGGATTGTACTTTGCCAGAATCAGAAAAAATAAATCAACCAAAACGGTAAAGTTTATTTTGGGGAATGGATCAAATGCTCTCTAGCATGTTTTTTTGAACCAACATTTTTCTGAGCTCTGTCCACTCCATAGTGTCCACTTTCTCTTTAGGAATAATAATAGGGTTTGCAGGTGAAGAAAATAAAAACATACTGGTTTCTGTCTCTGCGGCATTTTTGATTGAAGACCAATCATAAGTTGTTTCTGCTTTGGGATGTTTGTGACTAATTTTTTCTGCACTAATGTCTATTTCATTCATTCCCAAATCTTCACTATTCTCTACACTGGATTTTGCTCTTCCGAGTGCTTTTGCTATCAGCCTTTTGGGATAAAACAGTACCCACAAAGCGGACATAAGCACCACCATCAAAGCATTTTGCATTATCAGTTCCCCACTCTGAAACTTGTAATACATAAAAACTCCAAACACAACTGGAACTACCAGAGTCATCATCAGTTTGGTTTTTTGAAATTGCTTATTTGTCAACAGATGGTATTTATGAAACTCCATCCAATCATCCACATCGATGTTAAATTTCAACTGCATAGTTTTCTCAATCAATTTTAAACGTATCGGAATCCTTCAAAAAAGGATATCTGATTCTAAACTCATTAATGCTTTCTTTATTCAAAGAAATAGAAATCACAGCTTCTTTATTCTCTTGCATCTCCAGAGTATTTCCCAGAAAATCATACACTCCCGAATGTCCAACATACTCATGCCCTGCATCATCGCTTCCAATTCTGTTCACTCCGGCTACATAGCATTGATTTTCTATCGCACGGGCTTTGAGCAATGTGTCCCATGCTCCTATTCTTGGCTTTGGCCAATTTGCAACATAAACCAAAAGATCATAGTCATATTGATCAGATTTTCCATCAATATGATTTCTCGCCCAGACAGGAAATCGCAGGTCATAACATATCATCGGGCAGATTTTCCATCCTTTCCATTCAAAAATCAATCGCTTATTCCCGCTGATATATGGCTTGTCTTCTCCTCCCAATCCAAATAGGTGTCTTTTATCGTAATACTCAGTTTTTCCATCAGGAAAGACAGCATAAAGTCGATTGTAGTTAGACCCGTTTTCTTTCACCATGTAACTCCCCATCACCAAAGCCGACTTTTCTTTTGCCATTTGATGCATCCATTTATAGGTATTTGTAGATGGAGGTTCAGCCAATTTATTGGCATTCATAGAAAATCCAGTAGTAAACATTTCAGGCAATATGATCACATCGGTTTCTCCAACTTCAGACCATATTTTTTCTTCAAACATAGCCATGTTAGCAGAGGGGCTCTCCCAATGTAATTCGGATTGAATTAATGATATTTTTAAATCTTGCATAATATTTCGGCGGCTTCTATCAGTGAGTCTTCATCTTTTGCAAAACAAAACCTCAGTAATCTATTGTCTGTCCTGTCTTGGTAAAAAACAGAAAAAGGAATGGATGCTACCCCATATTCTTTGGTAAATTTTTCAGCGACAAGCACATCAGGTTCATTTGATATTGCTCTATATGAAAACGTCTGGAAATATGTTCCGGATGATTTTAGTGGTTTAAATCTGGATTTTTTCATTAACGCTAAAAATAAATCTCGTTTGCTCTGGAAAAAAGAAGGAAGACTATAATAATGATCCGGATTTTGCAAATAATCTGTCATCGCAAATTGTATCGGTGTATTAACGCTAAAAACCAGAAACTGATGAATCTTTTTTATCTCATTCGTTATCTTCTTTGACGCCACACTATACCCCATCTTCCAACCGGTAGCATGAAATGTTTTTCCAAATGAAAATACGGCTATGCTTTTTTCTCTCAGGATTTCATTGGATAATACCGAATGATGCCTGGAATTATCAAAAATAATGTGTTCATAGACTTCATCACTCAACACAAAAATGTCTTTGTTTTTAATCAATTCAGCCAATCTGTCAACATCATTTTTGCTCAAAATGGCTCCTGAAGGATTCTGAGGAGTATTGATAATGACCATTTTTGTTTTATTGGTAATTTTCTTTTCTACCTCCTCCCAGGGAATAGAGAAATCAGGGAAGCTGAGCTGTATAGGAATAGGAATTCCCTTATTCAACAAAATAGCCGGATGATAACTATCGTAAGCCGGCTCAAAATAAATGACCTCATCATTAGAATGAACCAATGCTGTAATGGTCGCAAAAATAGCTTCAGTAGCTCCTGATGTCACCGTAATATGATCATCGGCATTCGTATGCCAGCCATGTGTTCGGCTGACTTTATCACTGATTCTTTGTCTCAGTTGGGGCAGCCCGGGCATAGGAGCATATTGATTGTACCCTTTTTTCATATAGAAATGAACCAGCTCGACGAGCTCAGGAGAAATGTCAAAACCAGGGTAGCCTTGTGAGAGGTTGATGGCATTGTAATCAGCCGCCATTTTAGACATAATCGTAAAAATTGATGTCTCTGTATCAGCTAACTTCGATCGCATCAAATTATCTTTTCCCAGGGATTTTTATTTTATAATCGGCATCACATTTCCCCTTGCTGATGTTCTGAAGTTTTCCTTTCAAAAGGCGTTTTTTAAAAGGCGTTAAATAATCCGTGAAAAGTATGCCTTCTATGTGATCATATTCATGCTGAATTATTCGTGCCTTCATTCCATCAAATTCTTCCTCATGCTCTACCCAGTTTTCGTCCAGATAATTGATAATCAACTTTGGGGGGCGGCTTACCTCTTCCCTGATTCCCGGGATACTCAGGCAACCCTCTTCAAACTTCCAGGGCTCACCCTTTTCTTCAACAATCTCAGGATTAATAAAAACCTTTTTAAAATCTGACATATCCTCTTCCTCATCATTAAGCGGACTACCATCTACTACAAACATACGGATCGACATACCTATTTGAGGAGCCGCCAGACCAATACCTCCTGCCTGGTACATCGTCTCAAACATATCTGCGGTTAATTTCTTGACATCTGTACTTTCTCTATCAATTTCATCCGCCATTCTTTTTAAGACCGGATCCCCATATACAACTATCGGATAAATCATATTCGTGATTCTAAAAACGACTGCAATATTATTGTTGCACTCAGTTTATCAACATTTTCTTTTTTTCTTCTTTCGGATTTTCGCATTCCTCCATCTATCATAGATTGAAATGCCATCTTGCTCGTGAACCGCTCGTCCACTTGTCGAATAGGCATGCCAGGAAACTCTTTTTCAAGCAAAGTTATAAAAGCACGGACATAAGAAGTGCTATCAGTATCATTATTCTGAAGGTTTTTGGGCATTCCTATAACTATCTCTTCGATATTCTCACTAATGTGGTATTGTTTCAAAAAAGACATTACTTGTTTGGTAGGGTAGGTATCTAAAGGTGTAGCAATGATTTTAGAAGGGTCTGTTACAGCTATTCCTGTTCTTTTCCGGCCATAGTCTATTGCCAGTATTCTACCCATAATTAATTCAAAGATGAATTGGAGCTAAGAAGATTGTGTACCCTTTTCTCCAAAGTAAGTGCCTTTGGAAATAATATTTGATTTTCAATCGATGCGTGATGGATGAGATCATGATCAAACTGTTGCAACTCCTGCAAAATGACTTTTAATCGAATGTCTTTAATGTCTTCCAGCCTGTACTGATGTGTTATTCCACGAATACCATTCATCTCATCGTCAGAATCACCATGATGAAGTGCAAATTCCTGGATTGAAAAATTATTTCCTCCAAAAAAGAAATCCGAAGGGGCTTTCACACCTTTCAAAATCGTTTCTAAAACAACTACATAATGAAAAAACCTGTCTTCTTCTTCGTGAATGTGTTTGATGAAGTCCTCTACAAATAATGGCATGACAAATTTCAAATCATTGATCATGTCGGAAGGTTCCTGATGGTCAATATCATTGATCAACCGAAGTATATATGGTAACCGATCTTTGATAAACAACTGGTGTGAATGCTTCAGGTATTCAATAATCAATCTGGCAGGATATTTTCTAAGCTCTTCTGCTGACAATGCTTTTTTATCATTGGTCTCCAAAAGGTATTTTAATCTGCTTTCATCCAGATTATTTTCTAAACAAACTTCGCTAAGTGTCTTACTTCTGTTTTCATAAAACTGCACTCCAAAATAGTCAAGCACCTTTGCGTACACAAAGTTTTCATCTACCAGAAACTCAATCGCTTTGTTGATCATCTAATCCTGAGTTAAAATATCCTCAAAGATAAAGAATTGGTTGGTTAGGAAAAAAGAATCAGAGGACTTAGTGCTGAAATATGATATTCGCAGATTAAAGTATGAAGTGTAAAGATCTTTCAAAAATCAATTTATAATCTCCATAATGAGATTTACATATAATTTGCCTACATTTGCGGACTTTTAATCCGTGGACGTGATCCACACATTGAAAAATTTAATAATTAATGGCAACTAGAATTAGATTAGCGCGTCGAGGACGCAAAAAGAAGGCGATGTACGATGTAGTCGTAGCTGACGCCAGAGCGCCACGTGATGGCCGATTTATCGAAAAGATAGGGACATATAATCCTAACACCAACCCAGCATCTATCGTTTTGAATGACGACAAGGCTTTGGATTGGGTAATGACTGGTGCACAACCATCAGACACTGTGAAAGCTATTTTTTCATACCGGGGTATAATGTTGAAAAAACATTTACAAGTTGGTGTAAATAAAGGAGCAATAACTCAGGAACAAGCAGACTCAAAATTCGAAGAGTGGAAAACTGCTCAAGATGCTAAAGTTCAAGGAAAAGTGGATTCACTTTCTCAGAAAAAAGCATCAGATGCAAAAGCAAGACAGGAAGCAGAATCTAAAGTGAATGCAGCAAGGGCAGAAGCGATACAGGCTAAACGTGTAGTACCGGAACCAGAGGTTGAAGCTATAGAAGAAGAAGTAGCTGAAGCAACAGATGCTCAGGTAGAAGAAGTAAAAGCGGAAGAGGTTGTAGAAACTCCTGTTGAAGAGGTAAAAACAGAAGAAGTGGCTCCTGAAGTTAAAGAAGAAGCTCCTGCTACTGAAGAAAAGACAGAAGAAAAATAATAAGTCATGAGGGTAGATGATTGCTACCAGCTTGGTTTTGTTACTAAGACTCATGGCTTGAAAGGGGAAATCCAAATACTTTTGGACGTGGACATCCCCGAACAATATAAAAATTTGGAATCAATGTTTGTTTTAAGGAACAACACATTGGTTCCATTTTTTTTAGAACATATCCATATCCAGGGAAACAAAGCTTTGGTGAAAATTGATGAAGTTGATACAATAGAAGAAGCTAAAACATTTGTGTCTTCAGAAATATATTTGCCTTTATCTTTTCTTCCGGAATTAGAGGACAACCAATTCTATTTCCATGAGATCATTGGATATGAGCTGTTTGATGGTGAAAAATCAATTGGTAAAATCAAAAACATTTACACCTTATCTCCACAAGACTTGATAGAAGTAGATTATAATGGCGTAGAAATACTAGTACCATTAAATGATCACATCATCATAAAAGTGGACAAAAAACAAAGTAAAGTTTATGCGGAACTACCGATTGGGTTATTAGATGTTTATTTGAATGACAATGAGGATTGATATCATTACTTGCGTACCGGACTTGTTGACAAGCCCCTTTAGTCACAGCATACTTAAACGTGCTGAAGACAAGGGCTTGGCTAAAGTGGTTGTTCATAACTTAAGAGAGTATGGTAGCGGAAAACACAGCAATGTGGATGACTATGCTTTTGGCGGTGGGGCAGGAATGGTACTCATGATAGAACCCATTGACAGTTGTATCTCCAAGCTTAAATCCGAACGAAATTATGATGAGGTTATTTACCTCAGCCCCGATGGTGAACTTCTCAAACAAAACATTTCGAATGAACTTAGCCTCAAAAACAACATCATCATGCTTTGTGGGCATTACAAGGGAGTAGATGAACGAGTAAGAGAACATCTTATTACAAAAGAAATAAGTATTGGTGACTATGTATTGTCTGGAGGGGAACTGGCAGCCGCTGTTTTAGCAGACTCTATTATTCGCCTCATCCCAGGAGTATTAAATGATGAAACTTCAGCTCTGACTGATTCTTTTCAGGATGATCTTGTTTCCCCACCAGTGTACACCAGACCAGCAGATTATAATGGACTGAAAGTTCCTGAAGTCTTGACTTCAGGACATGAAGCTAAAATTCAACAATGGCGATTTGAACAGGCAGTCAAAAGAACCAAGGAAAGAAGACCTGATTTGTTGAAAAACAAAGAAGAATAATTAATTTCATTTTCCATATATAGGATAATTAATTTTTATCTCTATATTTGCACTCCGTTTTTTACGGGCATAAAAATACCGAATAAGATGAGCGATTTAATCAAAGTAATAGAAGACGAATATAGTGCTGTAAAAGGGTCTTTCCCTGCTTTCGGCTCTGGTGATACAGTAAATGTACACGTTAAAATTAAAGAGGGAAACAAGGAGAGGATTCAGCAGTTTCAAGGAACTGTAATGCAAAGAAAAAACCCTGGTACAAATGGAGAAACCTTCACAGTGAGAAAAATTGCCAGTGGTATTGCCGTTGAAAGAATATTTCCACTGATCTCTCCTAATATCGACAAGATAGAGGTACTTAGAAAGGGTAAGGTAAGAAGAGCAAGGTTGTTCTATCTGAGAGGAAGAAAAGGAAAAGCAGCAAGAATCAAGGAGAAACTTTAAGATTTTTTATAAATGTTTTAGAAAAAGCCAATCCTTTCAGGATTGGCTTTTTTAGTTTAGTCATTTTCCACCTAACTCATTAGGATTAAATTCGTTGAGTTTTTTGGTAATGACCAATTTTTTATTCTAATATCCTATGACTATCCGTTTTTATAAATATCAGGGCACTGGAAATGACTTTGTAATGATCGATGATCGTAACAATGAATTTCCAGATGACACCAGATATGTACAGCAGCTATGCGACCGTAGATTTGGAATTGGTGCTGATGGACTTATTCTGATCCGAAATCATCCCACCCTGGATTTTGAGATGGTTTATTTTAATGCCGACGGTAGCAAAAGCCTTTGCGGTAATGGCAGTAGGTGTGCCGTCAACTTTGCCAAACAATTGGATATTATAGGAAACGAAACAAGTTTTCTCACAATTGATGGTGAATATCGTGCAACGATTGACAATAATAATATAGTGCATCTTAATATGCGAAATATAGAGGGGTTGTCACAGAAGAATGAGGCATATTTTTTAGATAATGGATCACCACATCACATTATTTTTACTACAAATAATTCCCAAACTGATGTGTATAATGATGGAAAAACAATCCGTGAAAGTGATGAATATAAGCCCAATGGTACAAATGTCAATTTTGTTGAAATTCTGGGTAGTAACGCAATTGACGTGCGCACATTCGAGCGAGGAGTGGAAAATGAAACATTATCTTGTGGTACTGGTGTGACAGCCTCCTGTCTGGCAGCTTCTCAAAAAGGCATTCAAAGTCCCATAAGTGTGAAAACAAAAGGTGGAAACTTATCCGTGAAATTTAAGAAGACTGAAAATGGAACATTTGAAAATATATGGCTTTCAGGACCAGCCAAACTTGTGTTTTCCGGTCAAATAGACCTTCTGTAAGTATTCTGTCAAGTGGTAACGCATTTTGATAGAAGAATTGTTCATTTGAATCAGGCAAATCATTCAATTATTTCTATAGTAAGCCGTTAAATAAAGAACTCATTTATCCTACTACTTACTATTTGTGCTACATAAACTGACATTACTTTTTTTGCCTTTTACACAAATACCATTGTGTGTATGTCAGGTTACTAATGATAATATAGAAAACAGAATAGAACTTTTACCTAACAATACACTTACTTCTAAAGCAGAAGGCTGCACTGTACAATGGCAATGTGTTGATGAAAGCCTGACGGGAAAAGAAATTGAATACCATAATGACCAATGGTTTTATTTCAATACAGGTTCTTTAGATAATTATTTTCTAAATATTTCAAATCAACGTTGTAGAGATCTTCGAGGGGTTCAACTAGTAGTCATTGACGGAGAACCTTGCAAACCAGAAACGTATAACATTGTCTCATGTGTTTCACTAGCTACTCAAGATGATATTTTTATTGAGTTACAATATTTAAAAACGGAATATTCCTATTTGATATAGATGGTTACCTCCATGACTACTACTCTTTTGACATAACCTTAAGTGACAAACCAAATGGCCTTCCGGTTGAAATTGACACAACCAATACAATAGGCTTCACCTCCAATGCCGAAGCAATAACCATCAGGTGGCAAATTTCTCAAAAAAGCGACCATGAATTCAGTAAGTATCAAATTTTTAGAAAAGCTAAAAATGAAAATAAACACTTGTTCATTGATGAACTAGAACATGAACGAGACACTTATGGTCACTTCAAAGCAGACTATAGTTATATAGATACTCTGGAGACTCCAGGACTTTACCATTACAAAGTGGTAGCCATATCCTCTGAAGGAAGAATGAAATTATTAGGGGAATTAGATGCCACCTATCAAAGTAGCTACTCGACTTCTGATAAAATCAAATTGGTATTAACGTCAAAAACAAAAACCACATTCAAAATCCTGATCTATGACGAAAAAAGTGGATTGCAGTTACTATCAGAAATTGTAGAAGTAAATGATAATTTGAAAGGAATCAATTATTTTAAAGTAATCTACTACGATGTTAATGAATTCAAAAAATTTGGATTCCGACGCTTCAGAGTAGTATCTATTGATCAAAATACTAAAGGCTGGTTTACTTGAGATGATCCATCCTAAGAAAGATTTTTTAGAACAATCAACTCTTTAGGTGTAAGAAACCTCCACTTTCCACGAGGTAAATCCTTTTTGGTAAGTGGGCCATACATGGTTCTGTCTAGCTTGATCACTTCATATCCCACATGCTCAAAAATTCTTCTTACGATCCGGTTTTTACCAACATGAATTTCTAGTCCCAGGGTTTTCTTATCCGAACTAAGAATTGCAATATCATCTATTTTTACTTCTCCGTCTTCCAGTTGAATTGGTTGTTGTAATTTCTCGAAATCAAGTTTGACGATAGGCTTGTCTAGTTCGACCTGATATATTTTTTTTATTTGATAAGATGGATGCGTGAGTTTTTCGGTGAGGGCTCCATCATTAGTGAAAAGTAAAATTCCTGTCGTGTTTCTATCCAACCTTCCAACCGGAAATATTCTTTCCTGACATGCTTTTTCTACCAAATCCATAACGGTTCGTCTATTATGGGTGTCTTCCATTGTAGTAATAAAATCCTTTGGTTTGTTTAAAAGCACATAAACAAATTTTTCGGGACGAATTAACTTGTTGTCATAACTCACTTTGTCGGTTTTTTGAACCTGATATCCCATTTCAGAAATTGTCTCGCCATTTACTTTAATTTGCCCTGATTTGATTAGCTCATCAGCATCCCGACGAGAGCAAACTCCAGAATTGGCAATGTATTTATTCAATCGAATAGGGAATGTATTTCCTGTTGGAGGAATTTTTGCACTACTTTTAACAGGATTTCGTCTTTTTCTTTCCATAAAATTAATTCAAACAAAGTTACTCCATTTTTTCAGGGTATCTCAATATTTTCAGTCGAACTAATCTATCGAATATTAAATGCTCTGGTTAGTATTAATAAGTGATTAATTAAGCCTTGGTTCTAGCCCTCATGTTCTCCTATCGTATTTTCATTTTCAAGAAATTCTTTTGGCAATGGAAGGTCTTTTAGATCATTGATCCCAAAATAATCCATAAAAACACTGCTGGTACCATAAATAGTTGGCCTGCCAATGGTTTCAGCTTTACCGCGAATTTCTATCAATTCTTTTTCTAAAAGTTTGTGCATGGCATAGTCACAGTTCACCCCACGAATTTGTTCAACCTCGGATTTGGTAACTGGTTGTTTGTAAGCAACAATAGCCAAGGTTTCCAGAGAGGAATTAGAGAGCCTTTTTTTGGATTGTTGTTTGAGTAATATGCTAATACTACTTTGATAAGCAGGTTTGGTTAAGAATTGATATCCACCGCCACTTCTAATCGGTTCAAAAGAGTATTCGTCTTTTTTGTATTTTTCCTCAAGCTTTACGATTGCTTGTTCTATATCTTCAATGGGAACTTCCGCTTCAAACATTTCAGAGAGACAATTTTTTATCTCTTCCGCTTTTATCGGCTTTTGAGAGCAAAATATTAAAGCTTCTATGTGGTTAACGAGGTAATCCAATTATTTGCCTTGTTTAAGCTTAGACGCTATAGACATGGTAGTATGCGGAACTGCTCTGAGCCTTTCTTTGCTTATTAAGTTTCCGGATTCTGAACAAATGCCATAAGTTCCATTTTTGATCCTTATTAAAGCATTTTCAAGATTTTTGATAAATTTTTGCTGTCTGGCTGCTAGTTGGTTTAAGCTTTCTTTTTCGGCAGTATCTGCACCATCTTCCAATGTTTTTACATTTCCAAAAGTGCTGTCAGTACCAGTATCTCCAGTCTTTGTTATTGATTCTTTGATATATCTTAGCTCAGAATGAGCTTTTTCTAACTTTTCATTTATTAGTTGCTCAAACTCTTTGAGTTCCTCATCAGAATACCTGGTTTTTTCCACTTTATCCATAATTTTAAATAGTATGGTGAATACGAAGTGCTAATGTAAATCATGAGTATCAAAATTAAAATTAAATTGACCAGCAAAATATTATCTTAATTATTTGTAGGTTCAAGTATGAAGTACAAGATTAGCCGAGTTTTTTAACCAAATTTTGGTTTTCACGTTTTTACAAAATCTAAAAAAGGTTTGTCTCAGTAAAACTTCCCAAAATGCATCCAATATTAAGTATATCCAGGCTTTCCAAATCTTATAACAGTGGGTCAAAACAACTCAGGGTACTTGATGATATTTCTTTTGAACTGGAACACGGTAAAACCATCTCTATTGTAGGACCATCCGGAAGCGGAAAAACCACGCTACTGGGTCTTTGTGCCGGGCTGGATAAGGCAGACGAAGGTGATGTACTGATACAAAATATTAAACTAAATACCCTGTCGGAAGACCAGCGAGCCCAGGTTAGAAATCAACATGTTGGTTTTGTATTTCAAAACTTTCAATTGATCCCAACATTGACAGCACTGGAAAATGTAATGGTACCAGTAGAATTGAGAGGAGAAAAAAATGCTCTTGGCACTGCTATTAGTCTTCTGGAAAAGGTAGGATTGGCAGATCGGGCAGACCATTATCCCAACCAACTTTCTGGCGGAGAACAGCAGCGTATAGCTATTGCCAGAGCTTTTTCAAACAAACCTGATATACTCTTTGCTGATGAACCTACAGGAAATCTGGACGAGGAAACCGGACAAAAAATCGAAGAATTGTTATTTGAACTAAACAAGCAAAATGGAACTGCTCTCGTTTTGGTTACTCATGATATAGAATTGGCGCAAAAAACCGACAAGATCATCAGGCTCAAAGGAGGAAAAGTTGTTGAAGAAATCCTACCCAATATAGCAAAAGTGAATCACTAATAATAACTCAATCCATTTGATAGCCAGGTATTAGTAAACCACTTTAACATCCTCATTAATTATTCTGGACAGTTCTTCAAGCTGTCCCTTTTCAAAGTATTCGTCGTGCTTTTCTAATGGCAAGGTATGAGACTTTGCCTTCATGTTGACATAATCCTGAATGAGAATGCCACTGTTTTTCCTTCTATTGATGGCTTGTCTAAATCTGGTACCACCTCCATCTGTAGAATACGAATAGGCCAGAAAATCCATAGTGAAATCATCTCTGTGAATCCAGTAGATAAACTCATCTTCATAATCCACTCCTCCTCCTTCCCGGGCAAAAGTCACTTTGATTTTATGATATGGCTTTTTGAAAATGTAGCATTCACCTAAATATTCTTTACGTACTGCCGGAGCATTTAAACCATAAGGAAGTTGAAAAAAGTACAATACGGAATTCACCGATTCAATGTATTTCTGCTCCCATTCTTCAGGCAAATCGACAATGGAATCATTAATAAACCTGGTAAGCTCAGTACTATTGTACAAAATGTCTTTTATATGATAGGACTGATCATCAAACTCACGGGTATAAGTGCTTTCACCGTTATAATTTTCTGTTGAATATTGCTTATCTCTAAATTTGAATGAAACAATTGCCTTTTCGAAGTTTTTGCCACCATGTACTTCTATTGCTTTATCAATTATTTCTTGGGGGTCTTTATCTGTAGAACATCCTACCAGAAAGACAAGCAAAACACCTAATACCTTTTTCATATATGCCTCTAAATAAAAGTTTCTTTACATTACGCTGTGAAAATTAAAAAAGTTCAGTAAAGATTACCAATAATTATCAATCATGTTTTTTGAGTCCTTAAAGCTAAATTGATCCCCTATTCCTTTAGCTTTACTTCAAAAAAATAAAACCGTCGATACAATGAAAATAGTAAAATGGACGCTTAAAATATTAGGAATATTTGTCATCCTTCTTGGAATATTATCACTTTTCCTTTTCACCACGGTTGACCGTACTCCATACAAAGAAATGGAATATTATTCTAAAACTATGAATGGACTGGCATCAGTAGATGCTACAAGTTTAAGTTCTATAGGAGACACACTAAAAGTAGGCTGGGCACAAGAAAGTTTAATTTCCAACAAAATAGGGCCTCTAGCCGGATATGGAGCCAGGCAAGGTGCCTTACACGAAGGGGTTCACGATTCTATCTGGTCAAAATCATTTGTTTTTGACAATAGCAAAAGAAAATATGCCTATGTAAGTCTCGACATGCTGATAGTGCCAATGGAAGTAACCAAACTACTCCCTCAGGCACTGGATAGTTTGGGCTTTGATATTGAAAATGTTTTTCTTACGGCTACTCACAGTCATTGTAGTATTGGTGGTTGGGGAATTGGTATAGCTGCTGAGTTATTTTCAGGTACGTATGATCCAGAAATGGTACTGTTTATAACTAAGTCTATAGCAAAGTCAATTTATAAAGCAGATCAAAACAAAGAAATATCTAAAATAGGTTACTCTAAGATTCAAATGGCCAACTATGTAAACAATCGGCTGGTTGGCGATCAGGAGGGTACCATTGACCCTTGGTTTAGATTTATCAAATTCACAAATAAATCTAATGAAACAGCACTTCTCACCGCTTTTGCAGCACATGCTACTTGTCTTCATCATAGTTTCAGACAAATCTCCGGAGATTACCCTGGCCAATTGTGCAGGTATTTGGAAATGTCCGGGAATGTGGATTTTGCTGCTTTTTCAGCAGGGGCGGTTGGAAGCATGGCACCATTGATGCCCAATCTTACCGGGTGGCCTAAGGTTGATACCTACTCCAAAAAATTATCCGAAGAAGTGTCTGTTGTTGAGAATTTTATGCCTTTACATTACGATTCAATAGTTGGAGGGCTCAATATAAATATGTACCTCAGAGAAGCGCAGTTTCGTGTTTCGCAAAACATTCGTGTTCGCCCATGGGTTTTCAAAAAGTTGTTTGGTGACGAACCTTCAAAAATTACCAGTTTGAAATTGGGCAATATTCTGTTTGTGGGTACACCATGTGATTTTTCAGGAGAGTTGGTTGAAAACCTGTCAAAAAAAGCAATGGATAAAGGACTTCACCTGATTATCACCAGCTTCAATGGTGGATACGCCGGATACATCACCAAAGACAAATGGTACGACAGAGACTCTTACGAAACCATGACCATGAATTGGTTTGGACCATACAACGGGGCTTACTTTACAGAAGTAATAGAAAAGTTAATAGAAGCTCACGCCGTTGACAGTTGATTCTAAAGCATTGTCAAAAATCTTATCCCAATATTACAAGACCATTCATCATAACTAAAATTGCCAATTGTCTATTTTGATTTAAATTGCCAGCGAATGTTTTAACAGGAACTGAATGCTGTCTCAAAAAGGCATATTAAGAATTAGTGTCATCTTAGGAGTTTTGTTTTGGTCATTGCTCTTGATCATTGACATGCTTACGCTTTTCAGTACCAGTAACAATATTGCCTTTGGGTTGCCAGACTATGTCAGCAAAATATTGTTGTCATTATTCGTCCTGTCTCTCCTCCTTTTTTATCGATTCAATATTGGCAAAGCCGAAAGTGTCAACTTTGTGGATATGCTCTGGCGTGTGTTTGTCACGGGACTTTTAGCTACCATAGTATCCTTAGGTATCGAATTCTTATTTACCATTTTTGGTTCCAATAAGTTTGCCACCAATCCACTGATTGTCAACTTCTTTTACCACATTATTCTTGGGTTGGTACTGGCTTTCCTTGTCTCTAGCTTTATCGTATGGAAAAGGCTGATTTTGTATCAAAAATCAAAATCATTATTATCTGCATGGCAAATTTATGAATATGCTCTCATGGCCACTTTGGCATTTGATCTATTCGGAAGCGAACGAACAGACCCCATTTTTATTGGTGTCTATGTTGTTCTTCTTATCATTGGGTTGGTACTTTCTTTCAATTTGAAATGGATAGCTTATCTAAATTTCAAACAAAAGTGGAAGAGTATATTGTTTATCGTTTTAGTAATCATTTACCTGTGGTATTTTTTCAAAACACTCATGTTCTTTTCAGAAAGAACCACTCTGGTAAGGGATTTACTCGAAAGCTCGTTTTCGCTTTCCTTGTTTTCTTTTATACTGTTGTACAGTTGCATATCGGTTTTAGTTATTCTGTTCAATCTTCCCACCACTTCTGTTTTTGAGAAAAAACTGGAAGAAGCAGTTAATTTCCAGCGTTTGAGTCAATCGATTCCAGCGGGAGAAAGTGAAGAAAAAGTATATGAAATACTATTGGACAGTGCTGCAAGTGCTGTTTATTCAGATGCTGCCTGGCTTGAAATAGATGATGAAAAAGAAGGTGTACACATTACCCTCACCCACAATCTTGATAAAAGCAAAATACCTGAAATCAAAAAAGCAACCAAAAGTAGCACGTTCAAGAAAATACTAAATTCTGATTTTGACCGCAATCCAAAAAGTCAAAAATTGTCTGCCAAAATAAAAGACATACAGTTTAGCTCTATTTTGCTTTATCCGGTATCGGTTAAAAATGAAAAGATAGGAAGTCTCGCCCTTCTCAAAGAAGTAGATGACGGATTCAACAAAGAAATGATTGATATTATTGACACCTTTGTCAATCAGGCCAGCATTTCGATCGAAAACTTCAGACTGCTAAATGAAGCCATAAAAACCGAACGGTATAAGGAAGAATTAAATATTGCAACCAAAGTTCAAAACAGTCTTTTACCTGACAAAATCGAACAAAATACTGCCTACAATATTGTCGCTTTTACACGGGCTGCCGATGAGGTCGGAGGAGACTATTATGACACTTACAATCTCGACGAAAACCGAACCGTACTAATCATTGGCGATGTATCAGGAAAAGGGACATCAGCAGCCTTTCACATGGCTCAAATGAAGGGAGTTTTTCAAAGTCTGGTACAATTAGACCTCAACCCCAAGGAGTTTATGGTTCATGCCAATAGTGCTTTGAGCAGGTGCTTGGAAAAGACATCCTTTATTACAGTCTCCTATTTCATAATAGATAAAGAATCAAAAAAAGTAAGTTTTGCAAGGGCCGGACATTGTCCAACATTGCATTATAATGCCGAAAAAAAGGAAACAAGGTATTTTAAAAATAAAGGTCTTGGTCTTGGTATTTTGAGAAACTCTAACTTCCACAAATACGTACAAGTGAACGAGTTTGGTTATAATGCAGGTGACATCATTATACTATATACAGATGGAATTACCGAAGCATGCAACGGACAAAAAGAACAATTCGGGTATGACAGACTACAGACCTCATTAATCAAACACGCAACCTCGAAACCTGAAAGCATTCAGGAAGGAATAATCAACGACCTTTATGAATTTTGTGGAAATAAGTCTCTGGGGGACGATTATACCCTTTTAATAGTGAAGTTTAATTAATCAAAAATGATAGATATAAAAACCAATACGGAGAATGGCATGCTTGAGCTCGCAATATCAGGAGAAGTAGATGCCTCTTCGTCCATACATTTGGATAATGCCCTCAATGAGGCACTGTCGGTGCATAAAAAAATACTCGTCGATTTATCAGGACTGGATTATATATCATCTGCCGGACTAGGTGTCTTCATGTCTTACTTACAACAATTGGAAAAAGAAAACATTCAACTGGTTGTATTTGGAATGAAAGAAAAAGTGTTTGAAGTATTTCAGATTTTAGGACTGGATCAATTGTTAACTATTACGGATACCAAAGTTGCTGCTTTAGTTAAAATAGAAAATGCATAAGTTTAAAACATCGTGTAAAAGAGAAAAACTGAGAGAAATTCGGGAATTTATTTCCAATGCTCTCAAAGAAATTGGTTTTTCTGAAAACGAGGCACATAAAGTGATCCTGGCAGTCGATGAAGTTTGTGCCAATTTGATCATTCACTCCAACAAGTGTAACCCTACAGAAAATCTTGAAATTTATGTAGAAGACAACAAACAAGGCGTTGTTACCTTTGACATTGTAGATTATGGTATAGGCTTTAACTACAGCAACTACAAAGAACCCAATCTGGAAGAAATCGTCAGAAAAAGGAAAAAAGGTGGTTTAGGCATTATGCTAGTAAAAAGCATTATGGATTCAGTCGAGTTTTCTCAGGAAAAAAACAAGAATGTCTGCCGATTGATGAAAAAATTTCAGTGCAAAAAATAATCAATTCAATTCACTACTTTTGCCCTCAACAATCACTCGCCCATTACAACAACACCATTTATGCACAAAACCATTTCGCTTAATAAGGTCATTGCACTATTGACATTTTTTTTGATTACTGTCCATTTAACACTGGGAAACCCAAAAAAATCAAAAGAAAAATACCTCTTTAAGCTAGGTGACAAGGAATACTACGAAGATGAATTCAGATACTACTTTTTTAAAAACAACAACAATCTTTCCAAAGATAGTGTCCGGTACAAAGTAGAAGAATACCTGGAATTGTATATCAAATTCAGACTCAAAGTGCAAGAAGCATTAGCCCTGAAAAGGGACAAAGACCCTGAATTCACTAAAGAATTTAATGGTTATAAAAGCCAGTTAGCTCAGCCTTATTTAATGGAATCCAAGATCACAGAATCATTGGTTTTAGAAACTTATGAGCGAATGAAAGAGGAAAGATCTGCTTCACACATTCTACTCAAGGTGAGTAAAGATGCTTTACCAGAAGATACCCTAAAAGTATATAACCGCCTTTTAGACTTAAAGAAAAAAATTGGCAAAGGTGAAAATTTTGACACGTTGGCTTTTCAATATTCTGAAGACCCTTCAGCTAAATCCAACTATGGGAATTTAGGGTTCTTTTCTGCCATGCAAATGGTATATCCATTTGAAGAAGCTACCTTCAAGACACCTGTTGGTCAACTGGCAGGCCCAATCAGAACTCAGTTTGGTTACCACCTAATCCACGTAAAAGATAAAAGACCAGCCATAGGGAAAATACAAGTAGCACACATTATGATCCGTTCAAAAGATGACAGCCTAACGGATCCAGCTTTAAAAAAGGCTCAATCGATATATGAAAAACTACAAACCGGAGAAGATTGGGACACCCTGTGCAAACTCCACTCAGAAGATTTCAACACGAGTAAAAAAGGTGGTGCTTTAAATTGGTTCGGCACTGGTAATATTGTTAAAGAATTTGAAGATGCTGCTTTTTCTTTGGATACAATCGGCAGCATTTCTAAGCCCGTGAGAACGCAATTTGGCTGGCACATCATCAAACTATTGGGCAAAAAAGGATTAGAGCCTTTTGAAAAAATAAAACCTCAACTTGAAAACACCCTGTCTCGTGATGCTCGCTCTCAGGTCAAAAAAGAAAAGGCAATCGCAGCTATCAAAAGCCAACACAGTTTCACCCTAAATCAGAACAATAAAAAACTTGCATTCGCTAAATTAGATTCGAGCCTGTTGAAAGGAAAATGGCACTACGATAGCCTCTCAACAGAAAACAAACTGATTTTATTCACTTTGAAGGGCGAAGCTACACCTGTTGGCGATTTTTTAAAATATGTAAATGATCATCAGAGAAAACGGACAGAAACAAATCTTTTGAGTTATGTAACTGAACTATACAACCGATTTGAAGAAAAAAGCATTTTTGATTTTGAAGAAGAACATCTTGCAAAAACGAATTTTGATTATAAGATGATCTTGGAGGAATACAGAAGTGGTATTTTGTTGTTTAGCCTCATGGAAGAGATGGTATGGGAAAAAGCCGTAAAAGATTCAATTGGTCAAAAAATGTTTTATGAAAACAACAAAGAAAAATACCATATCAAAGAAAATGCGGAAGTGAGGTTTTTTAGTTCAGAAAAAGAAGAGGTAATCACAAAAGCGAAAACGTTTTTAGATAAAACGAAAAAAGAAATTGACAGTGCTTTCAATGTAAATGAACCCTTAACTTTACAACTTTCGGAAAGGGTGGTTGAAAAGGGTGAAGATAAGCTAGTGGACATGTTTTGGACAGAAGGGGTTCATAAGCATGCGGAGAACGGAAGGTACTATCTGATTTATGTGAAAAAAATAAACCCCGAAGGAGTCAAACCTTTTGAAAACACAAGAGGCATGGTTATTTCAGGATATCAGGATAAATTGGAAAGCGACTGGATAAAAGAATTGAAGTCTAAATATCCGGTAAAAGTGAACAAAGGAATTTTGAAGAAAATAATTTCTAAAATTGAAAAAGAGGTTTAAAATACTATTTATCGGATTGGTATTTTTGTCATCTTGCGATCTGCTGGACAAGTGGACTACTCAAGCTGACGAAAACAAGGTGGTAGATTCTAAACCTATAGCCAGGGTAAATGACATTTATCTTTATGAAAAAGACATAAAAGGACTTGTACCCAACTCTATTGCTAATGGAGATAGTGCCAATATTATAGCCCAATACATAGATTCCTGGATCAAAAAGCAATTGATGATATCGAAAGCTTCACGGGAAATAGAATTCAACAAAGCTGATATCGAAAGAAAAGTACTCGACTACAGGTATGCACTGATGGCACATGACTTTGAAAAATATTTCATCAACAAAAATCTGGACAAAGAAGTCTCGGCAGAAGAGATAGAAGAATATTACAAGGAAAAATTCGAGAATTTTGTCTTGAGAAAAAACATCGTGAGGTGCTTATTTGCAAAAATTCCCAAACAGGCACCACAAATAAATACTTTCCGAAACCAGATAAGATCATTCCCTAAATCAAACATAGAAGAGATTCAATCCTATTGTTATAGATTTGCGACCAAATCATCTTTGGAAGCTGATCTTTGGTTAAATTTTGATGAAGTGATCTCAAACACTCCACTGGCAAACATTCAGGATAGAGTGACTTTTTTGAAGAATAATAGTTTTAATGAGACGTCTGATGAAGAATATTATTACTACATCAGACTGCTGGAGTATAAAATTTCAAACCAAATATCACCGTTGGAATTTATTAGAGATGACATTGAAAGCATACTAATCAATAAGAAAAAAGTGCAGTTGAGAAAAATATTGGAAGACGAAGTGTATAAAGAAGCTAAAGAGAAAAATGAATTTGCGATATATTAAAATAAAAACTTTCCTTACATCTATTCTGATCATATTGACACTGGGATCATCTATGGCTCAAACTGAGCAGGGTGTATTGATAGATAAAATTGTAGCCAAAGTAGATGACTACATTATCTTAAAATCTGAATTGGAAAAAGCCTATTTGGATTTTCTATCCAGAGGACAGGTTTCTCAGGGCAATGCCAAATGCCAAATGATGGAAACACTTGTGATCAACAAACTGATGGTAGCGAAAGCAGAAATCGACTCTGTGGAAGTAACCCCTGATCAGGTAAACCAAAACCTGGAGCAAAGAATATCTTATATCGTTTCCCAAATCGGATCAGTGCAGGCTCTTGAAGAATACTATGGAAAAACTATGGATCAGTTCAGACAAGAAATGTTTGATCAAATCAAGGAACAACTAGTTGTACAAAAAATGCAGGGGGAAATTACTACAGACGTAAAAGTAACTCCTGCAGAAGTCAAGAGATTTTTCAACAAAATCCCAAGAGACAGTTTGCCTTTCTTTTCAAGTGAAGTAGCTATCGCCCAGATTGTCAAAAAGCCCGAAATCAATAAAGCTCAAAAGGAAAAAGTAAAGAAACAACTCAATGAGATCAGGGATCAGATTTTGGCCGGAGGGAGTTTTAGTGATTTGGCTAAGAAATATTCAATGGATCCGGGATCTGGTTCAAAAGGTGGAAAATTAGGATTTTTCAAACGAGGGGAGTTGGCTCCTGAATATGAAGCAACCGCTTTGAGTCTGGAGCCTGGAGAAATATCACTCCCTGTTGAAACGCAATTTGGCTTTCACATCATTCAGCTGGTAGAAAGGTTGGGAAATACGTTCAACACCAATCATATTCTGATCATTCCAAGTTCATCCAGTACTGACATGGATGATGCCAGAAAATACCTTGATAGCCTGCGTACAGTCATCAATCTGGATAGCATCTCCTTCGAAAAAGCAGCAAAGGAATATTCGGACGATCAGACGACAGCAGGTAGCGGAGGCTTCTTTCTGGACGCTACTGGTGCTTCCAGAGTATCTGTAGAAGAACTCGATCCTGTTATATTCTTTACCATTGACACCATGCAAATCAACACCATCACCAAACCGATGGACTTCAGAATGGAAGATGGAACAGATGCCGTAAGGATACTATACTACAAAGAAAAAATATCACCACATCAGGCAAGCTTACTAGACGATTATCAAAAAATAAGGTCAGCTACTTTGGCCAGCAAACGCAACGAAATACTCTCAAATTGGTTTAAGGAAGCTAAAGGTGATGTATATATACACCTTGAACCCGA
Organism: Reichenbachiella sp. MALMAid0571; assembly: GCF_040151475.1. NCBI lineage: Bacteria > Pseudomonadati > Bacteroidota > Cytophagia > Cytophagales > Reichenbachiellaceae > Reichenbachiella > Reichenbachiella sp. MALMAid0571. The sequence goes on from NZ_JBDKWG010000104.1 coordinate 74,644, forward strand.
ATATGAGTATTGTGATATTTTAAAAGACTGATCTTCAAAAAAACAATTCCAATTTTATGAGTGCATATAGCAATGAAGTTGAAGCTGCAGATGGCTTAAAGCAAGCTTATTCAAAACTAAAAACTGAAATATCCAAAGTTATAATAGGGCAGGACAAAGTAGTGCAACTGCTCCTCACATCTATTTTCTGCGAGGGGCATTCCCTACTTGTGGGTGTTCCTGGTTTGGCTAAAACATTATTGATCAGAACAATAGCTGAAGCATTGCACTTAGATTTCAATAGGATTCAATTCACTCCTGACCTAATGCCGTCAGACATACTAGGAGCAGAAACTCTGGATAAAGACAGAAATTTCAAATTTATCAAAGGGCCAATATTTTCTAATATCATTCTTGCAGATGAAATCAACCGTACACCCCCAAAAACACAGGCTGCACTATTAGAATCTATGCAGGAATATTCGGTAACCATAGCCGGAGAGCATCGACCTTTGCAAAAACCCTTTTTCGTATTGGCTACACAAAACCCAATAGAGCAAGAAGGAACCTATCCTCTTCCGGAAGCCCAGCTTGACCGTTTTATGTTTATGATTACACTTGATTATCCGTCTTTTGAATCGGAAGTAGAAATCATAAAAAAAACTACCGGAGAAGCAGGAGAAAAGGTAAAACAAATATTGACAGGAGGAGAAATCATAGAATTTCAGAATCTCATCCAGAAAGTACCTGTAGCAGACAATGTCGTAGAATATGCAGTAGGCCTTGTACACAAAACACGTCCTGCATCCGAAAAAACTTCGGAAATGGCAAAAAATTATTTGGAATGGGGAGCCGGACCAAGAGCATCTCAATACCTGATTAAAGGTGCCAAATGCAACGCCCTGATCAATGGAAAATATTCTCCGGATATCGAAGATGTTCAGGCTCTGGCCAAATCTGTCCTTAGCCATAGAATAGTGAGAAACTTTAAAGCTGAAGCTGAAGGTGTGACCGTTGATAAAATTATTGAGAGTATTCTATAAACTAAAAAGTAAGTCAGACTTTCACCTCTTTTTCCCTGCTGCACCTTTTTAATGGCATCCTTATGTGAATCCGGGAGTACCCTTTCCTTTCGAGTTAATTACAATTTTATATTTCCTCCCTTTTTCTAAAATTGGACATGAATTTCTCATTTTGAGAAATATTTCATATTTACGATTTTCATACATAGTTGTTAATCAATGATTTAACAACTAAAATCATTGATGGCATATCGTTGGCAACCATGGTTGACAATAGAAATTGTTAAATCTTAAAATAAAATGAATATCATGAAAAATTTAAAATTGTCAATCAAAATTTTAGGCGTTGTATTAATGGCCGGGCTTTTCGCCTGTAACGACGGAGACGACCCATCATTTAAAGGAAGGGCGAATGTAAAAGCAACTGATGCCGCAGTTGATGCAGAAAATGTAAGCGCAGTGTATTTATCAGTGAGTGAAATTCAGGCCACTGCCAATGGTCAGACCAAAACAGTAGTTTCGTTTAATACTCCTAAGAAATTTAATATCATGGCGTACCAAAATGGGGCAACCTACTTAGTAGGAGATGGAGAACTTGATGCAGGATCATACTCTGACCTTAGATTCATTACTTCAGGAGGATCAGATTCATATATAGAATTTGATGACGGATCTACTGAAAACCTTGTGATAGAAAATGGAACAACCACAGGATACAGAATTCAGGGAGCATTCGAGATTGCAACCAATACTACTACAGATCTTGTGGCTGACATAGACTTGCGAAAAGCTTTAGTAGCTACATCTGACGGATCTTTCAAGTTGAGATCAACTGCCAGAGTGGTAGCAGAGGATAATACTGGCAAAATTGAAGGAACCGTTTCACAGTCTGCTGAAGCTTCGGAGCGAATGGTGGTGTATGCTTATGAAAGTGGTACTTTCAGTGCATCAGAAGAAAACGCACCTGCAGACGGCAACACCAGATACGAAGGTTCTATCAACTCAGCCATTGTTTCTGAAAACGGATCATATACTCTGGCCTTTATGGAAGAAGGAGATTATGAGATAATAGTTGCCAAATATACCAATCAGGACGATGATGAGGATATGGAATTTGAGGGAAGACTTAATTCTTCGATAATGATCAATGGTTCTCTGTTCAATAAAATCAGCGTAACCAGCAATACCACCATATCAGCCAATCTATTAATAAATTAACAAAATTAAACCATTTAAGAAGGGGCTTTTAGCCCCTTTTTTATTATCTATGGATAAATATTTCTACAATACCACTAAGATAAAAAGGTTGAGAAGAACATTGTATCCTTACCTGTTGAGTGGATCCCTTCTGATCCTGATCCTCGGTGCTACTGTCATCGGCTATTTCGCATATCAAAATTTCAACAACATTATTGTTGCCCTGGAAGAGGAGGTAAAACCCAATGGAGATTTGGTCATTCTCAATGACATTTCCACTGAATTGGAAAATGTAGAAAACGCTCTGGAAGGATTCGTTCTCAATGAGGATGCAGAATATATGAAAAACTTTCAGACAGGTATTCAAAATGCCATTTTATTGCTGGATTCATTAAAAACCAGAAATACCGATGCATTGTTTTTATCCTATACCGATTCGCTCCATTTTTTGATTCAGAACAAAAGCCGGATACTTACAGAAGTATCCAAACTGGATTATCAATTACTAGAAAACACTTTCGCAGATGTGGAGCAACAAGTAGTACAAAAAGAATCGACAATTGTAGTCGAGAATGACCTGCCAGAAAAGAAAAAAGGATTTTTGAACAAAATTTTTGGCAAAAAAAAGGCAAAAAAAAGTATAGAGACTCAGCCCCAATCTTTTGCTCAAAAGCCCATTGATTCTGTTGTAAATAAAGTAAAAACACAGATTTACAATCAAAGGAAAAAAGAAATAAGCCTGTATGAGGATCACCAGAATATAGATGCCAGCCTAACTTCACTCATCTCCAGAATGGAATCCTGGCAAATTCACAGGATCAAAGTTCTGGCCGCAATAGCACAAAATCAGGCAAAACTTACGAACCGCTACATTGTGATTTTCAGTGTAGTAGCTCCCATTATTCTTTTGGCCACTCTGCTAATTTTAATCATATACGTCTCCCGAACCAGAAAACACCAGCAGCTCCTCAAATCTGCGAAAGAAAATGCCATCAAACTTGCCAAAGAAAAAGAACAATTTCTGGCAAATATGAGTCATGAAATCAGAACTCCCATGAACGCAATTGTTGGTTTTTCAAGGCTTCTTCAAAAAACAGAGCTTAACCCAAGCCAACAAGAGCAGCTCAGCATCATTACTAAATCGTCTGATCATCTCATACATATTCTCAACGACATACTTGATTTTACCAAGCTTCAGTCGGGCAAAATAAATCTTGAAGAAAAAGTATTTGATCCGGCTCTGGTCATTAAAGAAATCGTTCAGCTTTTGAGCCATAAGGCAAAAGAAAAAGGACTAATACTAACAACCAACCTATCGGACTTACCTGAATACATAAAAGGAGACCCTTTTAGGCTCAAACAAATATTGCTTAACCTCATCTTCAACAGCATCAAATTTACCGAACAGGGTAATGTAACCATTAATGCCAAGACAATAACTAAAAAGGGTTCTACGCACATTCAATTGGATGTAATAGACACAGGTATTGGCATTCCGAAAGAAAAGCAATCAAAAATATTTGAAGATTTTGAGCAAGTAAGCCAAAACGACATGCAAACAGGTACAGGTTTGGGACTCTCAATCACAAAAAAACTGGTAAACCTTCATAATGGTAAAATAAGTCTTAAAAGCAAAGAGGGTAGTGGAACTACCTTTAGTGTAAAGCTGGTATATAAACTCGCAGAAAATGAAAATACTACTACGAAGAGCAATGATAGCAGCCATCAGTATGACATTTCAGGATTCCACATGCTTATAGCAGACGATGAAGCCTTTAACAGAAAACTGTTGGCTGTAATCCTATCTGAACAAGGTATTACTTTCGACGAGGCTGAAAATGGAGATGAAACCTATAAACTACTCAATGAAAAAAAATACGATATAGTGCTTTTGGATTTTCGTATGCCTAAAATGAATGGCCCTGAAATAACAGAAAAAATCAGAGCAGAGAAGAAATTAAACTCCGAAATACCAATCATTGGACTTACAGCAACTGTATCAGATCAAGACATGCTCCTGGCCAAAAAATCAGGAATCAATCATGTCCTTAGAAAACCTTTTGATACCGAAGAGTTACTCACATTAATAGAAAAAGAGCTAGCTGAAAAGCCAAAAAAAATAGAATCCGAATCAGAAAGTATTCCTGAATTTAATTTAGAATCTTTGGGAAGAATGGGCGATGAAACATTTGTCAAAGAAATGGTAGAAACGTTCATAAATAGCACCACTCAAAATCTTGATTGCCTAAATAAGGAAATTGAACATCAAAACTGGGGGAAAACCGCAGACATCATTCACAAAATGATTGCCCCGACCAGACATTTTAAGGCCAAAAGCCTGGTCAGTTTACTCAAAAAAAATGAGATGTCTGCCAGATTCGGCAAACCCATTGATAAACAGGAGCGAGAAAAAATCAATCAGGAATTACTTTCCCTTGTTGCTTCCCTTCAGCTATATTTACGGCAAACGTAGATTAAATGAGCGAGAAGGCATTCAAAATATTCGTTGTTGAGGATGACGAATGGTATAGAAAATTGTTGGCACATACACTTAGCCTTAATCCTGATCACGAAGTGCATACTTACGAGAACGGAAAGTCTCTGCTTGCTGCCCTGAATCAAAAGCCTGACTTGATTACACTCGATTTCAGGCTACCTGATTATTTGGGATCCGATTTATTTGATAAAATAAAATCTTCTAATCCGGATGTGGAAATCATCATTATTTCTGAACAGCAAGACATAGAGACGGCCGTGAGCTTGTTAAAAAAAGGAGCTTACGATTACCTCACCAAAACTGATGACATTCGTGACCGTCTGATCCATGTGCTCAATCAACTCGGAAAGAGCAAAAAACTAAAGCAAAGGGTAGAATCTCTGGAACAGGAAGTTGAAAAAAAATATGATTTCCAATCAACTTTTATAGGACAAAGTAGTGGACTGAAGAAGGTTTTTAAGCTCATTGAAAAAGCCACTTCCACCAATATCAATGTAATGATTACAGGTGAAACGGGTACGGGTAAAGAAGTGGTGGCCAAAGCCATACATTACAACAGTAAGCTAAAGAAAAAACCTTTTGTGCCAGTAAATATGAGTGCCATACCAAAGGACTTAGTGGAAAGTGAGCTTTTCGGACATGAGAAAGGAGCTTTTACCGGAGCTACCGAAAAACATATTGGAAAATTTGAACAGGCACACGAAGGAACACTATTTCTTGATGAAATAGCAGAAATGGATATTTCACTCCAGGCTAAGTTGCTAAGGGCACTACAGGAAAAGGAAATCAACAGAGTTGGTGGTAAAGGATCAATTAAGGTTAACTGTCGGGTGGTTGTAGCTACTCATAAAAACCTGCTCGAAGAAATAAAAACTGGTAATTTTAGAGAAGACCTCTATTATCGTTTGTTTGGATTGCCTATTGAATTGCCTCCACTTCGGGAAAGAGATAAAGACATAGTGTTATTGGCAAAACATTTTGTAACGTCATTTGCCAGAGAAAACAATCAACAACCTAAAACCTTTGCCAAACAAACCCTTCAAAAACTTTTAAGCTATCCATTTCCAGGCAATATCCGGGAATTAAAATCTATAGTAGAACTGGCTATGGTCATGGCAGATGGACAGGAAATACAACCGGATGATCTCACGTTTACTCAAAAAGATGTAGTGTCCGAAATATTCTCAGATGAGCTGACTATGAAAGAGTATCAACTCAAAATTATTTCTCTCTATTTGAAGCAATACAATGACGACATCAAGCTGGTAGCCGACAAACTGGACATTGGTCAATCCACCATATATCGAATACTCAAGGAAAATTCCATCTCATAATAGTAGCGATTTTCTCATTTTTAGAAAAAAATCAATCAGAGCTTTTTTGTAATCAATTGATTTAAAGCCGACTACAAAAGTGGATTAAGAATTGGGATATCATGATCAAATAATATAGAGTCAAATTTGGAAATCCAGTCAGTCCATCAGGCAGGAATTCCATATAAAACCAAAAGATCATGAAACATACAAAAATTATCATTACTACTTTATTGCTACTGTCTGCCAGCCTCATTCAGGCTCAAACACTCCGAACAGGCACTACCTACGAAACAGCCATTGGAGTAAGAGGGCTGGGAACTTCAGGACTTACTATCAAACATTTTACGAGCTCATCTACTGCCATTCACGGAATTATTGGGTTCTATCCCAATGCTTTCTCGGTTTCTGTATTAGGAGAAAAATACATCCCTGCATTTGATGTAGCAGGATTGAAATGGTACTACGGTCTGGGAGGTCACTTAGCCACTCAATCCGATTGGGGTAGAAATGAAGGACTCTATAGAAGAGAAACTTCAGCATTTGGTTTAGGCGTTGATGGCATATTTGGAATAGAATATAAAATAGACAAAACTCCGATAGCAGTGAGTCTGGATTTTAAACCTTTTTTCGAAATAGCCACAGATGGCAATGCGTTTATGGCTTTAGATCCAGGATTGGGAATCAAAGTAACGTTTTAACCGATAGCTTCAGGGCGTACTGCATCAGGTAGAGGTTTAATTTTAAACACTACTTTATTCCCGGTAAATATTTATTCCTTTTCAAGGGTGAGTATTTATCGGGATTTTTTTTAAGTTAAAGATTCTTCCTAGCCGTCATAAGCGAAGATTTTTGTCTCTATTTTAGTATCTACTCATCCACAGTTATCTACATAAGTTTACCTTGTCTAACCCTGTCAATTCTTTGAGGCAGGGGTATAATTGCTCGGACATTTTCTAATCCGTTTACTGACAGGTGTTTATTTGTTATACTTTATATAATAAATATGAATCTTTTCGTATATTTGTTATATTAAATAGAACAAATTAATATGGAAAAGAAACATATTGGAGAATTGGAGGAGTTAGTTTTACTTCTCATTGTCATGCTCAAGGAAGACGCCTACGGTTTGTCTATCCGAAAATCACTCCAAGAACAAGCTAACCGAACAGTCACAATCGGAGCAGTGCACGGTACACTCAACAGATTAGAAAGCAAAGGGTTTGTGGAATCTAATCTGGGAGGAGCCACCGAATCAAGAGGAGGTAGGCGCAAAAGACTTTTCACTCTTACAGCCTCGGGCAAGAAGGTGCTACAAAAAAGTCGTGATGTAAAAGTGAATCTATGGAGCCAGATTCCGGAATTGTCTATAAATAAAATTTGAACCTAGGAGTCTGTCGGACTTAATAAACCACCCAATTATTTATATCTTGGGGCATGATATCATTTATTGGAGCGGATAGAGAACAAGTTTCTTTTATGCCACATGACCTTAACGATTGGCTACCTGAAGATCACTTGGCAA
>NZ_JBDKWG010000105.1:0-21664 GCF_040151475.1 Reichenbachiella sp. MALMAid0571
TTAAACGAAATGAGAAAAGATTTTTTCGATTTCCTAAAACTACCCCCGTCCCCTGAAGGGGTGATCAAAAAGTCCCCTTTAGGGGATTTAGGCCTGCCTACCGATCAGGCAGGGGTGATTTTGATGAATTTCCTTAGAAGGTAAAATCTTTTCTCGGACACCAATATTTTTTAATCAAATAAATACATGGTACTCTTATCCGCTTTCATCCTATTTGCAGGTTTTTATATCCTATACCGCACATCAAAGCGGGTAGAATTCAAACCTTCTAAAGCGCAAAGATGGGTTTATAACAATACAAAACTAACCAGGTCAGTTGGCTTGGTTTTATTGCTTGTTTCCTTTTGCCTGCTGAGTACTCATTATGGAATTGGAGCCGGAATTTTCATGGCTATGATTGTACTGATGACCATTGCCAGTTTAGTAATAATCATTTCACCATTGCGAAGAGGTAACCAACAATAATTTTTGTGAATTCACCATATAATTTTTACCAGTAAAATGCCCGCCAACAAAAAACACCTCACCCAATCCGGATGGATTAGATTTTCAAAAATCACTGCTGGTTTCCTTGGTGGTTTTTTTGTTACCATTTCATTTCACCTAGTATTTACCATCTGGTTTGATCAGGCAAGTGTGTTGATTACTTCTGCATATTCAGGATTTATTTTGTGGGCTGTATTGATGATACTGGCATTTTTGATTAAAAAAGCCTGGAAGGTTTGGGGCATTTATATGGGATTGATATTGGTGTTTAGTGTGGTAATATATTTTGGAAAAATGAATCCGATATTTTGATGGGAAAACGTATTTACAATATTCTGTTTCATTTACATACAGTCAGTGGCATTGTGATCAGTGCTGCTCTTTATGTGATTTTTTTTGCAGGTTCTTTTTCTTTCTTTAGAGATGAAATTGTCAATTGGGAACGTGACCATACTGTGCAACATCCTGGTGAAATCAGTTTAGACCTGGATGCTACTATTGATTCTTTAAAGTTGACACATGACCTGTACGGCCGTGAAATCAGCATTGCTCAGGTATATAATGAGCGAAGGGTCAATGTAAATGTAGGTGCCTCGGCAGATTCACTTGCCAGCGAAGAAGCCAAAAAACCAGAATTCTTTTATTTAGATACCAAATCGTTTGACCGACAGGAATATTACAGTTCTTACACACTGGGAGAGTTTCTATACCGTCTTCATTTTTTCGCTCAAATCCCCTACCCGGCTGGTTACTATCTGTCCGGATTTGTGGCTTTCTTCTTTCTGTTTGCCCTAATCACCGGCCTCATTGTCCATTGGGATAAAATCATCAAGAATTTTTATTTGTTTCGCCCCTGGGAAAAGCTAAAAACAGTATGGACGGATGCACATACTACCCTTGGACTCATAGGTTTTCCATTTCAGCTTGTATATGCCGTAACCGGTGCTTTTTTTATGTTGAACCTGCTGCTGGTAGCACCAAGCGTTTATGTGCTTTATGACGGTGATAGCGACAAGCTCTACGATGAGCTTGGTTTCAAACACCCTGCTTTTCCTTTGCAATATGAAAAACTGGAAAAAGAGGTTAGCATCAATAAATTTATTTCCCAGACTAAAACCCGGTGGAAGTCTCTCAATGTATCCCATGTGATCATTCACAATTATGGAGATAAAAACATGCATGTAACCGTAGAAGGCCGGGCAGATCATTCCGAAAAATTTTTAGGAGTTGGTGAGGTTTCATACCATGCAGAAACGGGCGACATTGTGAACCTAAAGGATGAGATCAACGAGAGTTCTTATCTGGAAGGTACTAAACTGGCCCTGTATCAGTTGCATTTTGCAGACTATGGAGGCCTGTGGATAAGAATAGTCAGTTTTGTTCTGGGGCTTGTATCCTGCTTTGTCATTCTTTCAGGGGTATTGATATGGCTGGTAGCCAGGGATCGGAAAGATGTACCGGAAAAGCAAAAACGATTTAACCAACGGGTAGCCTGGATTTACCTGGCTATATGCCTGAGTATGTATCCTGTTACAGCATTTGCATTTATCGTTGTGAAAATGTTTGGAATCGTAGGATCAGCTAATATGTATTCACTCTATTTTATTACCTGGCTGCTGGTTACAGTATTTTTTGTGGTTAAGAAAAGCAACAGTTTTACCAACAGATATTCCCTGATATCAGGAAGCATTCTTGGTTTTCTGGTTCCTGTTGCTAATGGTATAAAAACCAGCAACTGGCCATGGATAACTTTTGTAAACCAGCAATATGATATATTATTAGTCGATTTGCTATGGATCGGCTTGTCGTCCTGCACATTGTATGCGGTTTATTGTATGAGTAGCTACAAGCAGACGAAGGTTGCTGCATGACCTAAAGCCTAACCATTATTGCTGGAAAACAGGTTCTGGTCGTCATTACGAGAAGCCTTTGTGAAGTATGGTGGCAATCATTTAGCAATTACACGACCTCCAAATCCTTTTTAGAATTCATCATGCTGGCATTGCGGTAATGTTTATTCGCTTCTACAGATAGCTTGTAAGGTTTGTTAAAGGCACCTTGGCTTACTTTGAATCTGTCGGATAAAATACGAATGATGTTTTTAGAAAGCCCTTTTTTGTAATTCAAGATATCCGAAAGATGCCCCTTAGATACCTGAAGTAATTCGACTAAATCCTTTTGTTTTAAACCATTATTTTCCATCAATGATTTGAGCAATTGTATAGGGTCAATATCATTGAGCTGTGAATGCTCTTCATCGTACCTTTCAATAAGTAAGGTTATGGTATCAATTATGTCCAACAAGTCATTGGATGGATGTGCTTTATATTTTGAAGTCATTTTTTCCAAATCATTACAATAAGTCATGTATTGTTCATCCGTTCGAATAATGGTATATGTCTTCATGTTATTTATTTTTAGCTAAAATCGTCAATTGTATATTGTAAACTTTGATTGCATAATTTTGTGTATTCAGCATGTGTACCTATCCATTTAACATATAAATGTACCATAGTAGGCCCAAACCAGCATGAACAAATTAAGCGATAATTATTACCCCCGATATTGAATATAACTCGATCATTATCAATGATATCTACTGAACCAAATGTTTGCTTGATATCGTTAATCACCGCCCAATCAGCACTTTTGATGCTCGTTTTAAACTTTTCAATAGAAGGTTTTGCACGAGCATGCCTCTCGACAAACAGTTCTATGGATTTCCATTTTATCAGGTGGACTTTCATTCAACGCTAAGTTAACTCAAAAAGTTCGCTTAATGCGAATATAGTGTTATTAGTTGATTAAAAGAAAGTTGCTCCCATAATGGTCTCTGCTAGCTGATCTAGCTTGGAAAGAAGGAGTATTTGATACCAATTATATTGCATTGTGAAAATATTTAGCTCCAAACTATTTCTCCATTTCTAACCCAAAAGTGGCTTTTACAATCTTTTATTCGCCTAATCGACGGATAAATACTTATCTTTTTATCTGACCCGATTTTGTAAGACCATCTTGGTGAGGCATCAGGCAGTGAATTCAATTGTATGTCCGTTTGACAGTCACAAGGACATTTCAAACCAATTGCCCAGTCATCGATCAAATAAATAGTTCTCTCTTGAAGAATATCTGGAAAATCGTCTACTTTCCTTATTCGGTATAAACTTTTCCCAAATACAAACCGCCATATTTTCTTAAATAACCGCTTCATGGCTGAAATTGGGCATATTTAAAAGTGGATTCATGATTCCCCTACCTATATATTTTAACAAGTATGTATCTATTGGGTCATTTGACTTTTGATTTATAAAGTAAAAATCTGTTAGGCTAAATCTGATTATATCAAACTCTTCAATATCATCTACTTTAATGGGATGTATTCGCGAGAGGAATTCATTTACTGCTAAACTTGCTGCCTGCATATTTATACTAATAACCGCAGGAGCTTCGACATCCACATCCACTATATAGCCGGACCTTTTCTGCTCTTCGAATTCTGCCTTATCGACTCTTAAAAGGTTGGCAGATCTTAATTCCTCATGTGTATATACACCCCTAGTTTGTAGAGAAGATTCACCTGGCAGCAGGAAATGAGTAGTACCACAAATTTGATCCAACCCTCCTTTCTTATCACTTATTATTTTAACTCCAATATCCAAATATGGAATTAAATAGAAGCTTGAAATACAATTGAGCAGATGTCTCCCGTCAATACTATCCATACATCCAAAAAGAAAGTCGCAATTTGACAGAGTTTCAATGGCAATTAAATCCTCATAAAGATTAGACTTAAAAGTTGTCACCATAGTATTAAATCCCATTTTATCAATAGCCTGTTTTATTACATCTACCTTATAAGCCTGATTTTCGGCATCTACTTGCTTAGTATTAATGATTCGATTCAAATTTTTTTGCTCTACTTTATCGGGATCTACTAAGACTAATCTTCCTACCCCTAATCTTGCCAACTGCTCAATTACAGGACTTCCTGTTCCTGAGCAACCAACCACACCAATTTGCATTTGACCTAGTAGCTTCTGAGTACCCTTTCCGAGAGTCTGGATATTACGAAGATTTGCTTCCAAATTGGACACTACCAAATTTTTGTCAGCATCCGTGATTCCGAGCATCTTACCAACAACACTAAATCGATTTATTTTTTCAAAATTGAAGTTTTCCGTAACAACTCTGCCAAAAAAATTATCATCTGGCAATAGCACTAAACTCCCGTGTAGATCATTGCTATCGAACCAGCCATAAATGCTTTCAAAAAACTCCAAATCGGATTCATCGTCTAATTCTGAAAACTGACTATAACCTCCAGGATGACTGTGAATCTTGAATACAGCCAGATTCTTTCTCACCAACATTGGCAGTTCATCTAATATTAGACTCGTTGGCCAACGAATAAAATCTGGCTTTCTCTCACACTGTTCATGTGGAATATTAATAATCTTATGCACCAAAAAAGTGGTTCCATTATTTGTCCTACCACAAATAGCTATTGATATAGCCTCCTTGTGATCACCTGGGTATAAATGCTCTTTTAAGCAAACAAAGTCCTTTTCAAGTATTTTAAATTGATAATTCATCTGATTTGAAATTCTCTTTCCATCCAATAATCAACTTGCATTAAATGAGTTTCAAGATTATCTACTCCTGGTCTCCAAGGGTTTTGACCTGTTCTATGTCGAGACCAACGCTGGTATGTTTTACCATCCAGTGATTGATTTGCCAATGCTCCGATTGGTTTCCCATCTATTCTTGAAATTGAAGGAAAAAAATAGACCATATCAATTTGTGAGTTGGGATAACCCTGATCTATCCGTAATGCCGCTGTAGTTGAGTCTATATTATACCCATCCTTTACAGGATATTCATGAATTAGCAACCATCTATGTGGGCCTTCAATAATAGTCTCCCACTTCAAATTAGCGGCTGTCAAATAATCCAAGTCCTCTTCCGGTAATGCAAATTGTCGTCTCATTGTCAACCTTCCGTTTGATCTAATGGAAGAGTCATAAATCTTTCAATTCCAGGTGTGGTTAAATCAACTTTTTCGTCATATTCGATTTTTTTTACCGAACCCCGGAATTTTTGGTTGAGCTGAAAGCGATTGTAAGGATTCTTACCCGCTAATGTCAGGATTTCTTTTCCTGTAAGGCACTCTTGGTCTGTTTCAAAATGAGCACGATCCACTTTAAACTTATAGATCATGTTCTTAGGAATCGGTTTTCCTGCTTTAGCATATTCTTCAATGTCAATTACGTCTTTCATTTGATTAAAATTTTGCGTTCAGAATAAATACGAGACACAATGACAACTATTGATTTTTCGACTTTTGTCATCGGGTGTCGTATATATATGGATGATTCGAAGAATCTCTGGTTAACTCAAAATAATTTTAGTTCCTATGTTAGTAAGTACGAAGACCTCTGACTATGATCTACTTGAAATGATCTCAGATAAAGATGAACCATTTGCTAGGGAAGCATTTGTCATGTTTTATAATAGATATTCAAGTTTTTTATATAACACATGTGTGGGATTCTGTAAGTCTCATGATGACCCTGAATCAGATGCCAAAGATTTAGTTCAAGAAGTGATCATAAAGCTTCTTAATGGTTCGTGGAAATTTAAACGGTTAAAGGATATCAAGCCAGATGAGGTTGTTATTCACGTTAGGAAATGGTTATATAGAATAGTAAAAAACACATTCAATGATCTTTATCTAAAAAAACCAGCAAGCAAACAGGAGCTAATCCGGATAAATGAAGAAAATCAAGATATTCTCGCATGGGAAATCCATCAAAACAGCAATCGAAATAATGACCAGATTTCTGAATTAAATAAGCAGCGTTACGCTTTCATCATGAATGCCATAATTGGCCTCAAAATGAATGAAAAGCAAAGAGAGGTATTAAAAGCTTATGTTGATTCGGGTTGGCATGATGAAAATATCAATTGGAATTTACCTGATTTCCGCATGGAAGAACTGACGAGTAAATACAGTCTTAAAAGAAATTCTATCATTAAAATCAAAGACCGGCTGGTAGAAAAAATAAAAAACGGAACGAAAAACGACCCAACGAACAATTAAAACAAAACAGAGATGGCAGACATGAAAAGCACCAACAAATTATGTAAAACTTTTGAGCAAGAATTATCTCAAGCACTTAGGTATTACGGATTTGATATGCCTGAATCTGAAGAAGAAATTGACAAATATGTCAGAACATTTGGTAACACTAAAATTGAACTACCAAACTCTATTTCAGATGCAGAAATGCTATTTGATAAATTGTCGGAAGAACGAACCACTAGCTCCGATAGTTTTTCAGCAATGGCCGCACAGGGCGAGGAAGGAGACACACTATCCGATGATGTCTTGGAGGACATAAAAAAGGATATAAAATCCGGTAAGAGAGTAAACAGAGGCGAAAATGGAAATATCAAATCAGGAAATTGATGATATAGCAGAAAAGATTATTAAGAAATATTCTAAGCAATTTCCTGTCGATCCGATTGAAATTGCCCAGAGTGTTGGTATTGAGATAATTGAAGGCTCAAGAGATTACCCTTTTAAAGGATTGATTAGGCGTCAAGATGGTATTTTTTATATCATCTTGAATATGCATATTTTGGAAAATGTCAATTACTCCATGTGTAGATACACTATAAGTCATGAACTTGGACATTATTTTATTCGGCATCACAGAAATAAATTAAAAAAAGGAGAATCAATTGCTTTTACTGGAAAAGACTCAGCAAACCCCAAAAAGAAAATGCTGGAAGATCAAGCTCAGCAATTTGCAGCCTCTCTTCTAATGCCTAAATCTCAATTCATTAAATATTTTACACAAATAGAAGAAACGGGCTTCCTATCCATAATTCGACTCAAAGAGCACTTTAATGTATCTATAACCAGTGCAACTATCAGGTTCACTCATTTAAATTTGGAACCAGCAATAAGTATTTTGTGGAAAGACTCAGAGATAATCAATAAAGGCATTTCTGACAGTTTTCGGGAAATTCTTAATTTGGATGATGTTAAAATAAAGCTCAATCTGGACAGACCCAAGTTTGAAGAGGAAGAAGTTTCTAATTCCAAAACAGGAATTCGTTTTTACACATCAATAACGCCACTCTCCTCTTGGGTACATAATGTAGATAAGAATTGGTCGAATAGTTTTTTTGTGATTGAAGAAACTTTTTATTGTAAACATTGGAATTTAACTTTACTGAGGCCGATGAATATCTCTAAATAACCGCATCGTCTTCAATATTTGTTTTGCTAACAATTTTCACCTTTCAGCTTGACTCCATAAGCTCCCCATTCTCCATTTGAGACATATATTCCAAGATTGAGAATTCAAATTGTCTAAAAACAATTTTTGGCAGTGTTTGAGCATCTGGAACACAATTTGTATATTAAGAATGCAGTTACCTGAAGTTAAAGTCAAACAGGTCTTAACCTCTAAAATTTTATCAACAATGAAAAAAAGGAATCAAAATATTTCGTTACTGGCAATTGCCATCGTAGTAACAATGGCAATTGGGTTTACCGGATGTAAATCCAAAAAGAATGTGGCAGCTATCACTACCGAACAGGAGTCTGATCCTGTAATTGAAGACACAGAAATGGATAAACCGGATGAGGAAACAGAAACAATAAAGGAAACCCCGGTGAAAACAGCTACCAAGCAAGAGCAGCTATCCAATTATTTCAAGGCTATTGCCACTGCCCCATCCACTGCTTCAGCGAATGCCAGCATTCAGGAAGCCCTGACCATGTTCGGCACATCGGAAGCTCCGATACTTATAGTCATTTACAGGGCTGGCAGCAAACCGGACTATGACGAACCAACGACAATTGTTAAATACCTAAACTACCTGAAAGACACCAAAAACAACAAAGCCCAGGTAGAGGAAATTGTCTATGATACCAATGGCAAAATCAAAGAATTGGTATTGAAAAAATAATTGTTCACAGCTAAATCATAAGAAAATGAAACTCATAAAATATATAGTATTATCGTTGGGTCTATTGTTGGCCATCAATACATTCGCACAAAACAATGTAGATCCGGGAAGAAAGCAGGCCATAGATTCACTGGCTTTGGAAAAGGTAAAAGACCTCAGCAAGTACATCAGCATTATCGGCAATAAAAACACCCAGTTTTCGGAGGCCAAGCGGGTAATGGACAGAGCAGAAGAGTTGTTTACTACGGACAGTGAAATGGGCGTATCCACCCTCAGCAGCGACAAAGTGAATTACTACAAAGTGCGGGAGTATTTTGAGCGATTGATGGCTTTGAACTATGACAAGGTCAATATCAAATGGTATGACATTCACTATGTAAGCGATCTGGAACAGCAGCCTGATGGCACTTATGTAGGTGTTATCACGATTTATCAAAGATTTGAGGGTACGACTAAAGATAGCAGCCTGACTTATAAAGACACCACCAAGAAGGACATTACCATTTATGTAAAGAAAAAAGAAACACAAATTGCCGGCAGAATCATCGAGTTTTGGGATGTGTTATTAGGTGACATCCGGGTAACAGAAACTTCTGCATGAGAATCATCTTATTTTTCTTGATAACCATTTTGTCAATTGTCGAATCGGTGGGTCAGGTCAGGCTCACCGATGAGATGAAGGAAACCGAAGAACAACTGCGTGCATCCACCAAGCAGATCAATCAGTTTTTTCGCAGATTTAATGGCGAAGAAGATCAGAATGGCAAAAGGTATTATGCAACAGATAAAAACTACCGTACGGCTTCATTGAGAAGAAAATATGTACCTGTGCTCTTTGATACCCAAACAAGCCAGATAGATCCCAACGTGGCAGAAGATTTTGTCAGGTTTATTACTGACAAAAAGTCTCCGAAATTTCTGGATTTTCATAAAGACGATTGGTTTGCCGAAGTAAGCACCACTTTTACTTATAAAGGTAAAGAAATCCACGGGCTGCTTTATATGAAATTGCAACAGCAGGGACAGGGTTATGAGTGGATCATAGAGGACGTGGCTTTTGATCAATTTCAAAAATGGTTTGACAAGGACACTACTGAGACGAAAAAGTTCATGCATCCCATGAGTCATGAGCTTGATTTTATGACTTTAAGAAAAGCCTTTCTTGAAAACAACCATGCCGAACAATTTACAGCCAGAGATTACAAGCCTGACTTTCTTACAATCTTTCTCTATGAAATGAATCAGGGAAACATGAAATTTGTATCGGTAAATAATGTAAGGTTCCACTTTTTTTCTATTGATGGCTATTACTTTTCCTTATACAATTTCAACCGACCGGGATACAATTCAGGCTGGTTGATTTCCGGCCTTGTGCCGTTAGCAAATGAGGATCAAAAGCAACAAATGAAGGATTACATCTATGACAAAAATTAATATTCTCCAATCTGTATTTTCCCTGATTCTGTTGTTCTTTGCTTTTGCGGGCCATGCTCAAACTGAGCCTGACACAGCCCGATACTATGATGAAGTGAGAAGCCTGGTGAGTTTTTATGAATACATGCTCAATTCTGTCGGATCTGCCAAAAGCTCCACCAGAGACAAGGAGGTAATCATTACGGAGAGTTATAAAAAAATATTCAGTAACGCTGAAGTGCAAATTGAAGATGACCTTATTCTTGACAGAAAAGTAATTACCAATAAAGATGTATCCGCTTATCTCCGTGATGTTGACTTCTTTTTTAAGGACATTCAATTCCATTTTGAAAACATTGAAATTAAAAAAATGGAAAATGGTGATAAGTCTTTCTATTTTCTGGTATCATTTGAAAATTCGGTAAACGGTACCACCATCGATGATGAAAATCATTCAAGCATTAAAAAACGATTTATTGAAATCAATCTGAATGAAGATACCAGCGATTTGAAGATTGCGAGTGTTTACAGCACAAAGGTGAGCAGAGAAAAGGAACTGCAACTTTGGTGGGAAACCCTGTCCTACGCCTGGATCACGGAGTTTAAAAAATATGTACCATTTGACAGTATTTCTAATCCGATACTACTCAAAATTGCTTCTATAGACAGCCTGAACTTATCAGGTAACCAGTTTATTCTTGATTTGGAACCACTGACTGCACTAAGAGAGCTTAAATCGTTGAATATCAGTCATACTAAGATTAGTGAAATCAGCCCTTTGCGTTATGCAAAAAACCTTCGGAAACTAATAGCAGCAGGCACTCCTATTGAAGACATCACATCACTTCAGTATTTTGAAAAACTGACTCATTTGAATTTGTCACAAACAGAACTTTTAGACATATCCATTCTTGAGCGGCTGAAGAAATTGACTTCTCTTGATTTGTCAAATACTTCAATTTTCACTTTCGAATCACTCCAGAATTTGAGTAGTTTGGAAGAGATCAATCTATCCGGAACTGCATTTTCAGACCCTACCCTCCTATTGGCGAATACGTCCTTGAAAACAGTCAATCTGTCAAGGACATCCATTAGTCAACTAAATGCCTTCAAAACGCTACAGTCAGTTACCCAACTGGATATTTCCGAAACAGGAGTCACAACTCTCAAAGGCCTGGAAAATCATCCGAAACTTGAGATATTGACCATCAACAGAACATCGATTGGTAATTTGGATCCGTTGTTAAATACCCCCAATCTGAAAAAAGTTTTTTCCGATTTGACCGGAATCACCGAACAAATGGCCTCTGCCTTTATGGCAAAAAAAAGCCGTACTATAGTGGTGACCAACAGCGAGCAAATAATGGATTGGTGGAAAACATTATCTGCCAATTGGAAAATTCTTTTTAGCGACATTATGCAGGAGGAAAATCCTGAAAAAGAAGACATTGTAAAGTTGATGAACCTTGACTCGCTTGACATCTCCGAAAAAAATCTATTTGAGATAGATCCTCTGAAGAAATTCCAGCGACTGAGATACCTTGACGTAAGCAAAAACCTGTTTACCAGTTTTGAATTCACAGAAAAAATGGTGGATTTGGAAGTACTAAAAGGTACTGACCTGCCTGTTGAAAGCACAAATGGATTGGAGAAAAATCCGAAACTTAGACTGCTGGTTCTCAACAGAAGCCTGTTAAAGGATATTCAATCTTTAGCCTATCTGAATAAACTGGAAACATTAAATGTTGATGAGACCAAAGTGACTGAGGATCAGGTTGTAAAATACCTGAAATCAAACCCTAAAACTGTTGTCATTTATCAATCAGAAATGTTAAACGATTGGTGGAAAAACCTTGCTAAAGAATGGAGGTACGCCTTCAACATCAACAATCCTGACACTTACCATTTGCATCAATTGATCGAACAAAAGGAAGTCTCCATTTCCAATCCATCAATTTCCTCTCTTACTCCCTTAAACCTGTTTATTAATCTTGAAAAAGTTACCCTCAATAAGGTAAAAGTATCCAGCCTGAATGAATTGTACAGCAAACACCCAGGCCTTCGGCAACTAAGCTATACCAATGGCCCACTGCAAGCTTTAGAAGGTATCGGGCAATTGAGTCAATTAGAATCACTGAACATATCCAACACAGCCATAGATGACCTGAGAGAGTTGGATCAACTGCATGCATTGAGGCACCTTAACTGTGCCGGAACAGGCATTAAAAACCTAAAAGGTATATCTGAGCTTTATGATCTTGAAAGTATAAACGTAAGCAATACACACATTAGAAAATTAGAAAGACTATACAAAATCAGGGATCTTAGAATATTGACTTGCAACAACACCAGATTGAAAGAAAAGTCTGTTGAAGAATTCAAAGTGCTATTTCCGGAGTGTGAAGTTACTTTTTATTGATTAGTCTGGAATTAGCACATCGAGCAAATTCTCATTTTTTTCATCATAAAAGAGCATAGGAGCCATTAGTTTTTTGATAGCTCCATTGAGGTTGGTGAAGTTGGACTGAGGCAGATGAACCGGGATTTTATACAACCTGTCATCCTTTTTATCAAATGGGCAAGCAACCTTTGATTGGTACAGGTAAGGAATGAGAGAGGTGCTACAATGCAAGCCAATACGATCTACAACATACTCCTCAAACAACTCTCCCAAAGTAGTATTTATATTTTCAAAGAAGTCAATAGTAGAAGCCAGACGAACCCTAGATCCTGCTCTTGATTTACCTTTTTTATTCAAATACTTCACCTGACTAAATCCCTGCTTTTTGCGGGTCATGTAAGAAGAAAAAGTGGTATGGTAAATATTATTCTTGCCTTTCATCACACATATCGCAGCACTTCCGGATTCAATACTAAGGTACAAGACTAGTGCCTCATCATTTGTAACTGTCAGACTTTCATCCAATGACAAGTGCAGTGGCAAACGTATATAGCCTAATGTGTTTTGTTCTCCATCTTCAATCACTACAACATGCTTTTTGAAGTTGTAGTGATGATTTGGGAAATGCTTCTTCACTTCTGAAAAGAGTAAACCTAAGGGCACGTCAAACAGATTTGCTTTTTTCTCAGCCATCTTAATTGATTCTCGACTTTAATCTTCCGTAACCTTGCTTCCCCACCAATTATTCTTGGGATCAAAATCAGTACTTAGGTATCTCAACCGCTCTGCTTCTTTTGCAGGAAGAGTTTTGGTAATCAGGTGTTGTCTTCTTTTTTCAGCCAGCTCTACATTGTATTCAGTATCTTCCGAAGGATAGTTCGCATTCATTTCTTTCAACCAATTGAGCAATTGTGCCCGCATGTCGCTTACTCTTTTTGGTTGTGAGGCAGCAAGATCATTTCGTTCGTTGATGTCCTCTGATGTATTGTACAACTCATCATTGTCATTTTCCCAATAATGTATCAACTTCCAGTCTCCTTTTCTAATAATAGAAGAAGGATTTCCTCCCTGATTGCCATAGTGTGGGTAATGCCAATATAAAGGCCTTTCTTCGATGCTCTCACCTTTTAACAAAGGTACCAGGCTTACACCATCTATATGGTTTTGTGGACGTAGTTTAGCTCCTGCCAAATCTAAAATAGTCGGGTACAAATCTGTAGCTATCACGGGTACATCATTTTTCATTCCTGCATTGTTTAGCCAGGGCACTTTTACAAAAAATGGCTCTCGGATACCTCCTTCCCATTGGTATCCTTTGCCTCCGCGTAAGGGTAAATTTGATGTGGAGAATGAATCACCGGAAGCTACTCCCCCATTATCTGACGTAAAGATCACAATGGTGTTTTCTGCCAGTCCCAATTCATCCAGTGCTTTAGTAACGATACCAATGGCATCATCCATAGACTCTACCAAACCTGCATAAACGGGATTATCCTGCTTCGTTCTGATAGGTATTACACGCTCCATTTCAAAGCCCTTTTCTGCTATTCCTAATTTCTCTGCCTTATCCCTGTACTTACTCCATTTTTCCTCGGTAGTTTGTATTGGGCCATGTACTGCATAAAATGAAAGAAAGGCAAAAAAACTGGAATCTTTATGCTGGGTAATAAACTCCACTGTTTCTTTGGCCAGTCGTTCGGAGAGATTTTCTCCCAATTCATGATCTTCTAATTTGGGGTTTTTGAAAGGTGCAAAATATCCTCCCGGAGGGCTTCCTTTTTCATGACCCCCTTTATTTATATCAAAACCATGATCTTCAGGATAAGACCCCACATCGCCTAAATGCCATTTTCCTGCGAAAAAAGTTTTGTAACCTTCTTCTTTTAACGCCTCAGGTAGGGTAACATAGTCAAGTGCAAGACCATGATTGTATTCAGCAGGCAATAATTTATCTTGTCTGTTGTGTTTGCGCCATTCCTCTCCGGATTTTGCTCCTATCCAATCGGTGATTCCATGTCTGGCAGTAAACATACCCGTCATGATACTGGCCCGGGATGGACTACACACCCTGCAAGCTGCATATCCTTGTGTGAAAATGGTTCCTTCATTGGCAATACGATCCAGATTGGGCGTTTCATAGTATTCACTTCCCATAACACCAAGATCTGTATATCCAAAATCATCGGCTAAAATAAAAACCACATTTGGCTTTCGTTTTGCCGTTTCTTTTTTTTGATTATTGCAACCTGCGAAAAAAATCATGAATAAAAAGCAAAGCGCACTATAATGTGAAATTTTCATATTGTAAAAAGACTTGATTTTATAAAAAATATTTAGCCAATAGTTCCCCTACGAAATAGGCCAGAAATGCTGCTACTCCACCCAGAAACACTGTTTGAAATACACTTTTCAACTTATTAGTACGGGTAACACTTCCTCTCATATAACCTACGATCATTAGGGCAATTCCGGTACCCATGCATGAAATTGGAAACAAAGAAGATGGATCAAACTCAATAAATGTGGCTGTCACATATATCAATAGTGGAATTACCCCAATTAAATTAAAAGACAAAAATGTAGCAAAAGCAGTTTTGAAAGGTGCTCTATTGTCTTTGGTCATTTCCAATTCTTCTTTCATCATGGTGTCCACCCACACATCATCATTGGAAGTGATCACTTCTACTACCTGATCGAGCAATTTTCCTTTAAATCCCTTCTTTTCATAAATCTCACGAATTTCTTCAATCTCTTTCTCACGAAGGTTCTTTATTTCCCAATATTCAATTTTGACATGTTTGTTGTAATTGTCTCGCTCGGATTTGACAGCAAAATAATTGCCCACTGACATGGAAAATCCATCGGCAATCAAATTGGCAAAACCAAAGATCAAAACCCAATGAATGGCCGCTTCAGCCCCGGCAGCTCCTGCTACTACAGCAAAAGTGGTAATGGCTCCATCTATGCCCCCATAGACGAATTCACTGATGTAGGCTTTATCAAAAAAACAGTAATTTCCTCCTTCATGAAGGTTGTCTTCATTCATATTCGTAAATATAAACTAATCTCAACCACAATTTCTACTGATATATTAGCTGACTACAGAATAATCCTCAAGCAATCTTTGGGTGAGGCTTTTGAACCTAAGAAAGTGTAAGACAGCACCAACCGATAAGCCAGTAAGCAATCCAAGCCATATGCCTTGAGCACCCATATCCATTTTAATACCAAGTATATATCCCATGGGGATGGAGATTATCCAGAAAGCCAAAAGGGTGACATAGGTTGGTATTTTTACATCAGACAGTCCCCGAAGTACACCAAGCCCCACAGCCTGCACGCCATCAGATACCTGAAAAAATGCTGCGATTACCAATAAACTGGCTGTGAATGTGATTACTTCATGATCCTTTATATATAGGGATGGCAAAAAGCCCTTTGCTGAAATAAACATAATGGCACATGCTCCCATAAATACAGCAGCCATTATAAAACAAGTAAATCCGGCTCTCCTTAAAGTGGAAATATCCTTTTCACCTAATTGATTGCCAATACGAATAGTGGCAGCTGCTGCTATACCTGTGGACATCATGTAAGTGATAGCCGACAAATTCAGTGCAATCTGGTGGGCAGCAAGGGGTATTGCTCCTGTCCAACCAATCATGATGGCGGCAGCACTGAATGCCCCTACTTCAAAGATGTATTGCAATCCGGATGGTAACCCAATTCTGAGTATATCTCTAAACCTACTCGTGTTTATTTTAATGTATTTGAAATGGTCTTGGTATTGTGCAAATCTCTTGTGGAACATGACATAAGCCCCCATGGCTATAGCCATCAACACCCTAGAAATCAAAGTAGCATATCCGGCACCCAACAGTCCCATCGGTTCAAATCCCAATTTTCCAAATATCAAGACATAATTCAACCCGACATTTAGAATATTGCCAGAAACTGAAATGTACATCGCTTGTTTGGTAAACGACAATCCTTCTGTAAACTGTCGGTAGCTTTGAAAAACCATCAAAGGAACAATCGTAAAGGCCATAATGTGTAAATACGGAATGGCTCCCACAAGTACTTCCGGATCCTGCCCTAGAAACTGCAACGATAGTGCTCCTCCAAAAGTCACTAACATCAACAACAGTCCCACAATGAAATTTAAGATTCCTCCATGCTTCAAAATGGATGCACTTTTTTCCTTATCGTTTTCTCCATCTGCCTGCGCTACCAATGGAGTCATCCCATAAGAAACGCCTATACCAAAAAGCATGACGACACTAAAAATGCTGAGTGCTAAAGAGACAGACGCCAATGGTACAGCACCCAATCTTCCCACCATCACACTGTCGGAAACACTCACCAATATATGTCCCATCTGACTCATCATGACTGGAAATGCCAAGGTGAAATTTTTATGAAAATGTTCTTTGTACGTCATTTAAAGAGTAATAGATTAATCGGAATTCAACAAAAGTTGAACTTTGAGCAGTCCCGCAATGCTAAGGCTGTCTGTTATTTCGCCATTCATCACCATCCGTACGGCTTCAGTAAATGGAAGTTTCCTGATTTCTAAAACTTCAGTTTCCTCAAATTCAGTTTCCTCTTGTGTTAGACCCTTTGCCAGAAATATATACCCTTCTTCGTCAGTGACAGAATTGGAGGTATGGATGCGCATTATGTTTTCCCATTTTGTAGCTACAAGACCTGTCTCTTCTTTCAATTCTCTTTTAGCAGAGTCTAAAACATCATCACCTAAAGGGCCACCTCCCATGGGAATTTCCCATGAATATTCATCGAGAGTGTATCGGTATTGTCCTACCAACCAAGTATTTCCTTCTTCATCCATCGGTATGATACCTATGGCTTTGTTTTTAAAGTGAACTTTACCATAAATCCCAGGGTTGCCTGATGGATTGATTACTTGGTGTTCTGAAACATTGATCCAAGCATTGTCATACTGTTCTTTTTCAGATAATTTTTTCCAAGGATTTTGTGTCATAACTTCTATAAAAGAAAATGAATTGGCTTCTCTGGTCATGTGACCAAAGAAGCCAATTCACTTAAGGTGATACTGTTTTGTTGAATATTGAGCGTCAAAAACGCAGTACCAAAATTAATCTTTTTGTTTGAAGTACTAGTGCTTTTTTATGGTCACTTTGGCCAATGCCGCTGACTTAGATAATTTTCCTGAATCGTACTCAGAAAGAACGGATTGTTTGACCGATACATCTATGCTTTCTGGCATGTCACATCCTTTGCATTCGGTTAGTTTTACTTGGAAAAGCACAGTCTCATTGGGATTGAGGCTTTTAATCGTCCTACCATAGTCAAGAATATTTCCTTTCAACTCCTGTTCAAATTTGGGGTATAATTCTTCAACCTTTTTATTACGCTCTTCAAAGGACAAGTCGTACATTTTTTGTGTTGGCATAGAGTATTTACCATTGTGCTCCTTGGAAGAGTACATTTTCATATTGTAAATGACTCCAAAGTTTCCAAGTTTCTCATAGTCGATACCTTTGGAGATATAGTAGGTCTCAGCTAAATCATGCTCATAGACGCGTTCTAAAATGGTAGAAAAAAGCTCTAAATCTTTGAACAAACCTTTTGTGTCATCTGATGTAGCTATTTTAATTTTATTAATGAGCTGCTCTCTGGATATTTTCTCCTTTTTATAGTCCTCCAAATCTCCTTTCGTAACCTCTGCTGTTAGTTTTCCATTGTAATAAGATCTCCCAAATTGTCGTCTACCGCCTGTACCTGAAGTGACCATTATCATCTGATCTGATTTTAACTGTCCGATCAAACTGGCATAGTCAACCAGAAAATCAATCATCAACTGTCTAAAATTGGCACTATCAATTTTGCCTACATTCGTGGAATTACCTCTTAATGTAATGGTGCGATTTATAGGATGATCTCTGATCACATGCACTTCTACATCTTCATCAATATCTAGATCTTCTAATTCTTCAGGTTCTTCAGGTTCTTCATCCTCTTCATGATCCCTTCTTCCGTCCTTTCTATTATTCCGTCTTGCTTCTCTTTCAGCTTCTTTTGCCATGGCTTGTGCTTCTTTAGCCATCTCTCGGGCTTCACGGTGCACTTCTTCCAATTCCTTTTGTTCCTCCATTATCATTTTCTGATTCTCAGCCGTTCTTCTTTGATTTTCTCTGGCCATTCTCTCAGCATCTCTGGCTATGATAATTGCTTTTTGCTGGATGTTTTTGGTGTCAACTACGAATGAATCATTCATATTGAAGTCAAAATCAAAATTTTTCACAAATGAACCTTCTTCACCCCAATGCTCAAATACACGATATGGGCTGGCAGATCCTGAAACATTAAAGATCACGCCGTAATCGGCTACATACATGCCACTTGGTTCTGATACCAAATCATAGATGACATCTTTGTCTTGTTTCATCATCGACATCAGAATATCTTCAGCAATCTCAATGTCTTTATTCATTTTTTTCTGATCTATGCCTTGTGCTAAAGCAGCATAACCTGAAAGTCCTATCAAAGTGACAATTGCCACTAGTTTCTTTAATTTTTTCATCATTTATTTATTTTGAGTATTTACCATGTCTATCAAATTCGCTAACACCACTTCCGTCTCATATTGCTTCAAGTCATTGGTACTTTTATATTCAAGTAGCCCGGTTTTAATTACCTCTAAGTCATTCTTTCTCTGAGTATTATAAAATTTAGTAAAGTCGGTCATTACAGTGTTTAGGTATTCTTGTTGCTGCTCTGATGAGACTTTAAAATAATCCGCAATCATTTGTTGATTGTCTTTAGTAGATGACTGAATGTACCGCTTCATCAGAGTCATAGACTCCTCTGTATTGGCCGTGAGATAAGCTGCTATGGAAGACATGTTTTCCTGTTTTGAGGCCTCAATATCAGATGACAGCTTGGACTCTAAGGCTGTTAGTTTTTTGTCTTGATTCTGATTGTATTCGGCCAAAACCTCTTGCATAATATCTCTCACCTCTTCTTTACTTACCCCAGCGGATTGATCCGTATTTCTGAAACCCAACATTATTCCGCTTGAGTTTTTCGATACATGAAATCCTGTGACATAAGCAGAAATCAAAAGAAGTAATAAACCTGCTGCGATGGACGACACCCACTTAAAGACATCTGTATGAAAAAATGTCAGGTCTTTTTTTTCTTCATTTCCGAAAACGAAAGTAGGAACATCCACTTCCTTGTCTTCTAACTTCCCCATAAACCCCATCACTTGAGAAATCTCTTCAATTTCCCGTTTCAATTTTTCATCTTTTGAAATGGCTTCTTGCATTTTCTGCATCTCTTCTACCGACAAATTGCCATAGAGGTAATCCATTATGTTCGATTCATCAACTTTAAATTCCATAATTGACAGACTCTTTATACACTCTTTCTTTTTCTATTATTTTTTTTAAATTCGAAAATCCATAGTACAATCTGGATTTTACTGTGTTTTCAGAAATCCCTATAATTTCTGCAATTTCCCTAAACTTCAATCCTTCGTATTCCTTCATGATCAAAACCTCCTTTTGTTCTTCATTCAGCTTTTCTATTGAGTTGAGCACCAATTCAGAAATCTGATTTTGCATGTACAGCGTATCAGGCTCTGAATTCTCAGTATCAGGTATATTCATTATCACATAATCCTGTTTGTCATTATTGGCTATTACCAATTTTGATCTGGTATTTGCCTTTCTTTCTTCATCCCTACAGAAATTCAAGACTATTTTGTACAGCCATGGTTTGAACTTTTCAATCTCTTGAAGGTTTGGAAGACTCTTGAAGAGGCTTATAAATGTCCTTTGAGCTGCTTCAGTTGCTAGGTCATGGTCGTTGAAGTATTTATAGGAAAAATTATAAATACGTTTGTACCATAAACTTACCAGCTTGTTAAAAGCCCGCTTATCCCCTGCTTGGGCATCTCTAATTATCTTTTCAGAATGATTCATTGCTATGTCCAGCAAGGTAGCCGAATTCATTTTTTTTTATTTGTAGGTTTCGACTTACATTTTTAAACTTTCTAGAAATTCTTCGTTGTATCCCACTACTACGTTTTCAATTACTCCAAATTCATCAATTAAAAAAAAAGTAGGGTAACCAAATACTCCATACAATTCACTAAACTCTTTTGCGTCCGCAATTACCTGAAATGGGACATTGATTTTATTGATATAATCAACGACATCTACTCTCTTATCTATATTAAGATATACACCATTGATTTTGTTTGAGAGTCGGTAATCCTTCTGATTAAAGTGTTTTAGTGCCAATTTGCAAAACCCACAATTGATGGCTGAAAAATTCAGTAAGACTTTCTGCCCCTTGTAATCATCAATATTGAATATGGTGTTTTTTATGTTTTGGCTGGTAAAACCAGGTGCATTCTCCCCTATTTTTAAAAGAGGCTTGGCATTTACCTGTCCAAATGGTATTGACTTATAATTGGCAGGAAATTCATAAACGAGTTTCTCGATTGTGTTGTGAAAATTGTAATCTGAATATTGGTGTATCACCTTCTGACTGAGTTGTCCATTGAAATAATTTCTTCTTTCGAATCTATCAATAAGTTTAGAAATCTCATTCACAAATATATGACGCTCAGTATGTATTTTATTTCCATCAATAAGCGTATCTGTCTCCGTTTGACTAAAATTTAATTGTTTTTCTTGGGATACGAGCGTATCCTGGACAAATCTCCATGTCTGCTTCAAAAGTGTTAATGGAGAATACTTAATTGAATTTTCATTCAAATTTGTACCAGACTCAGTAGTGAACCTAACAATACTATCTTTATGGTTGACAGTTTTATAATTTCCATCAATATAAACTTCATCGAACTCTTTAGATCTAGCCAAGAAATCATAATCAATTTTATTTTCCTTACTTTTATGATAATCGAAATAAAATGAGAAGCTGTCAATTTTTCCAACTGGATTTGGATAGAGAGCTAATTGATGATAGTTGAATCGAGTACTGTTTAGTATCTTATCTTTAGCTTCATTTAGTATGTTTTGAGGATTTTGAGAACAAGAAGTAATTAAAAATATGAGGCTAAAATATAAAAGATTGTTTATTTTCATTTTATGAGGTTTAGTTGGCAAAAAATTCAACGAACTATCAATAACAAGTAGTAAAAATCCAGTTCACATTTTGATTATTTTATTTCCTAATACACAATAGATGCATGGGCTGAATAAAAAGTTCTACTTATTTCAAAAAAAAATTACTGACATCCGACTAAATTCTATTTTTCACAAAAAGGTCTTGTAGAAGTTGAATTAAGGATCTTTTCCTAGGTTCTCATAAACACCCCCACTTGTAGGATCGAACATGTTGAGTTGTACTATCTGTAGGTTTCTG
>NZ_JBDKWG010000106.1:0-21746 GCF_040151475.1 Reichenbachiella sp. MALMAid0571
GTAAAAACAGAAGAGGTCACAGTGGATGGAAAAAAGGTTGAAATGGATTTGAATGAATGGCAAAAATTCTGGCAAGTTCATTCTATGCACTATGATTCTGATGCGCAGGTTATGAAAAACATTAGTGCTACCTATCTACCCACTACTCAATCTGTACAACTCTCGCTAAACGAAAAATCTCTTAAACGAGACAACACCAGATGGAATTCTCACTATAAATATCAGTACAATTTAACGGAAGAGGAATCATATTCCGGACCTTTTGGAGAATTACGGT
The DNA here is from genome assembly GCF_040151475.1 of Reichenbachiella sp. MALMAid0571. Taxonomy (NCBI): domain Bacteria; kingdom Pseudomonadati; phylum Bacteroidota; class Cytophagia; order Cytophagales; family Reichenbachiellaceae; genus Reichenbachiella; species Reichenbachiella sp. MALMAid0571. The sequence continues at coordinate 278 of NZ_JBDKWG010000106.1, forward strand.
CTGGATCAAATGACTATACCATTTACCAAGGACTTCCTCCTGTACGTAGGGGAGAGCTGCCTTTGTCTAATGTATTTTCTATCAAATAGAATATGTCTGTAGCAAGCGAGTGTGGAGTACTAATACATAATTAATTTATCAATTTCATTTTAGAGTTAGCCATACTGGATGTATTGTTGAAATACAGAAGTACCCCCCCCATGGGAAAACCCATCGCTTGTTGGTGATTTTTACTTTAGAAAATATCATCTCTCCTGTATCAACAATTTTCCGAAAGAAATATAATAGTTCTCTTACCATTCTATTCACCGAATGGAGAATCAAGATCGGTTCTTTGATAGGTTTATTTGTAAAAAAACAGCAAAAAAATCTTACGATACCCCCTTTGTTACCCCTGTTGTTGTGCCTTTCTGGCATATATTGCATTGATAATGACTTTAAAATACTTTGCGGGTACCCTATTTGAAAGGAATAGTTTTTAAGTTAAAGAGGATAATGGTCATACAGATAATTAATTCTAACACAGTTATATTAAATAAAATGAAAACGAAATTATTGTCATTTAAAAACCGGAGTTTTATGAACCCAGCCTTATTATTGGCTTTGATATTGGTAATTTCTTCTTGCAGTCAGGGGTCAAAAAAAGAAGCTGACACTCAAACTCAGGCAGATGTGCAGACTAAAGAAGACTCTGATTGGATTTACCTTTTTGATGGAACAAGCACTGAAGGTTGGAGAGCATATAACGGAGATGCTCTGCCCCCGGGATGGATTGCTAAGAATGGAGAATTGACTTTCGATACGGAGTTGGGGCTTGAGCAGGATTACAAAGGCGGCAAAGACATCATTTACGGAGCAGAGGAATTTGACAATTTTGAACTTTATCTGGAATGGAAATTACCTGAAGGTGGAAATAGTGGTATTTTTTATCACTTGAAAGAAGGATACAAAGGACCGCCTGAAGTTTCCCCGGAATATCAGCTTATTGATGATGTTAACTATGAGAATATCCATGATTTGACCGAGTACAATCTTAGTCTGGGTTATACCAGTAAACCCGAGGAGTTAAAGCCTCTTCAACGTACTGGTTCTGACTATGCCATGCATCCGGCCGATACAGTAAATAAGGTGCTCAATCCAATTGGTGAATGGAATTCCAGTAGAATTATATTCACGCCTGATAATGTAGAACATTGGTTGAATGGGGTAAAGCTCCTTTCGTTTGTACCCTGGTCAGAAGACTGGTATGAGAGAAAGAACTCCGATAAATGGAAGAATAGTAAGGATTATGGAAAATATAAAACCGGATATATAGGATTGCAGGATCATTCTAGTCCTATTTGGTTTAGAAATATTAAAATCAGAAAATTGTAAAATAGTATTGATATGAAAAAAAGAGAATTTCTAAAGGCAGCCGCAGTATTGACCTCCTCTGCCGCTATACTACCCTCATCGTTATGGGCTTTGGCAAAAGACGGAAAGTTAAGGACTGCTCATATTGGAGTTGGTGGAATGGGAGCAGCAGACCTTGAAGCTATTTCTTCACATGAATCAGTAGTGGTTACGGCCTTATGTGATGTGGATTCTGAAAGATTAGCTGCAGCTCAAAAACTTCATCCGAAAGCTAAGGCTTTTTCTGATTATAGAATTATGCTTAAGGAAATTGGAAGTATGGTGGATGCGGTTATTGTTTCCACACCGGATCATACGCACGCACCAGCTTCTATGATGGCCATGGAAATGGGCAAGCCTGTATATTGTCAAAAGCCACTTACTCATCATGTCTCTGAAGCCAGAGCCATGCAAAAATTGGCAAAAGAAAAAAATCTGGTAACTCAAATGGGGATTCAGGTACATTCTTTTTATGATTATAAGTTGGCTACTTTGTTGATCCAATCAGGAATCATCGGTAAAGTACATACCGTACGGGCCTGGTCTCCAAAAAACTGGGGTTATGATGGTGCTGCACCCGAAGGAAATGATCCTGTGCCTTCTAACCTTGATTGGAATCTTTGGTTGGGAACTGCACCCGAAAGACTTTACAAAGAAGGTTTTTACCATCCCGGAAATTGGAGAAAAGTAATGGATTATGGGTGTGGGACTTTAGGAGATATGGGTGTACACATTTTTGATACTCCTTATAATGCCCTGGCACTTGATGTACCGAGAACAATTAAAAACAGTTGTAGAAAACCAACAGGATTTGGATTTCCCGAGAAAAATTTAGTAACCTATGAATTTCCCGGAACCAAATACACAGCTAAGACATTGAAATGGGTATGGTATGATGGGCCTGATGCTCCTGAGTCTCATGAAGATTTGAAGTTGCCGGGTGAAGGGAAATCATCGGAAAAATCAGTGTCATCAAATGACAAGGATGCAAAGATGGAGGATAAAATTTCGCTTGACGCAAAAATAGCAGGCGAAGGTAAATTGCCGGATCAGGGAGCCATGTTTATTGGTGAAAAAGGTCGTTTACTTTTACCTCACTTTATGCAGTTACCAAAGAAAATTGTTGATGGAAAGTATGTTGACATATCTTCTGAAATTGCCGCTGTTGAAAAAGCGAATAACATGGGGAAACCTATTCGTAATTATAACTCCGAAGGGCCAAAACATTATCACCAGTTTGTTGATGCATGTCTGGGTAAAGGAGAAACAACTGCTCCGTTTTCTTATGCATCGAGGCTGACAGAAACAATTTTGCTGGGAGTGATTGCTGGTCGATTTCCAGGTAAAACCCTTCACTGGGATAGTAAAAAAGCTAAATTTTCTGAGGAAGAAGCCAATCAATTTTTGGATTCGAAGTATAGAAAATTTTGATCATACTATAAAATTCTGTTAAATGACCCTGCTGGTATATCCGGCAGGGTTTTTTTATATCAGGGCAGGTAAAAAGCCCTGCTATTATTTGGCAGTTTAGGATATAATTTGATATTTACTTCAAATTATTATACTTATGTAAGCTCTTGTCATATTCTATTCATGCAGGTCAACCCACTATCAGATCACGAAATGGATGGTGAACTTTGGAAAAAGTTCAGGCATGGAGACCGTTTGGCTTTTCAAAAACTTTATCAAAAATACCTGCAAGATCTGTTTAATTATGGTTTTAAAGTTACTCCCCAAAGAAGTCAGGTAACAGATGCCATTCAGGATATGTTTATTGACCTTTGGAATAACAAATCCAACCTGTCTCAAACAGAAAATATAAAGTATTACCTTTTCAAAGCACTAAGAAGACGTCTTATCAGAAACATTAAGGCAGATAAAAGGTATTGGGTTGGGGAAGAAAAAATAGCTGAAAATGCCACATTGGTCTTACCATTAGAAAATATCATAATTGAAGGGCAGGAAAATGCTGAAAGACTGCATCAATTGAAAAAGGCTATTTCAAAGCTTTCAGACAGACAAAAGGAGTTGATTAGCTTGATTTTTTATGAAGGGTTTTCTTACGAAGAATGTTCCAAACTCATTGGGATCAACCTGCGATCAACCTACACCTTGGCTTGGAAAGCACTAGCCAGCTTAAGAAAGGAAATTGTAAAGTGCATTATGATTCCCTTTTTGTTTCTGTTTTCATAGTGCTCCTATTACCCATAAATCTCATTCAATATGCCCGCCAGCCGGATGCCGGCCTGTAATAGCCGAAGGTTTAATGTATCGATATTGTCGAAGGTGTATTTATAGGTAAGGAATTTGTCTTCTGGCAAGTCATAGATTTGTTGGCGGTACGATTTGGACTCATATGCCCAGTCAAGCACTTTGGAGTTTTGCCATTCAGCAATTTGTGCTTCAGTAGGAAAGTCAATTGCTTCGCAATATTCTGTAAAACTAAGCTGTTGCTCGTCTATGATACCACTGTCCCAAACCCGGTGAAGGTTTGAAGTTTCATACATATATTTCAGCTTCACATCATTGCCTCCTTTATCTTTTCCATTGCCCACATGCAAAGGCTGATGAATGTCTCCGATCAGGTGAGTGATGCACCTGATGGCATGCAACTCTCCTTCGTAAGTAAATTTTTTTGTTTTCAACTGCTCGATCAGGGCTTGGAGCATGATAATGACATCTCCCTCGTCAGGTGTGCCTGCTTGTTCGTAGGTCAGGCTGTCAGGGATCGTAGCAAAGTGCCAGTAATACTGATAGTCGTAGTTTTTATCCGACTTGATGTTGTCCATCCAGAAGCTGGCCATAGCCAGAGATTCATTGCCCAATATTTTTTGTACATTCTTTCTGGCTTTTTTTGTCATGTGGTTGTAGGCAATTTGACCTACTACACGGTGACCGGTTTTTCCCCAGGAAAAAGACTTTTCAGGAACAAGCAATACAAGAAGACAAGCCAATAAGACGCACTTTTTCATATTTGGGATGTTTTGTTAATGTAAACATACTAAAGGAAAGTAGAATTTTCCTTTTCCTATTTTTACCAATATATGAAGATTTTTTTATTGAAATAAATTCAAATTGCTTTTAAAGACATGATTTATTTTGTTTCAGAACTATAAATCAACTCCTTCCTATAAATTTGCAGTCCAAAAAAAGTAAAAAAATATCCCAAAATTTATGAGTAATCCATTATTGTCTTCTTTCGATACACCATTTCGTACTCCGCCATTTCATCTGATCAAAAATGATCATTACCTTCCAGCGGTTGAGTCCTTGATAGAAAGTACAAAAGAAGAAATAGAAAAAATAATCTTAAATGGTGAACCTGCTACTTTCGAAAATACCATTGAGGCACTTGAAAATACAGGCAGAGGATTGGATGCAGTTGCAGAAATTTTTTTCAACCTCAACTCTGCTGAAACAAATGATGAAATGCAGCAGTTGGCAGTGGAGATTTCTCCGAAGCTCACGGAATTCAACAATGAGATCATGCAAAATGTGAAATTGTTTGCCAGAGTAAAGGCAGTTTATGATCAGAAGAAAGATCTGAAATTGGATGCTGAACAAAGTATGCTGCTTACTAAAACCTACAAGGGATTTATCCGAAGTGGAGCAAATTTGTCGGGAAAAGACAAGGACAGGTTCAGGGAAATATCAATGGAGTTGTCTAAAACAACTTTGAAGTTCGGGGAAAATGTGTTGGCAGAAACCAATGGTTTTGAACTGGTTTTGGACAATGAGGACGATTTGTCGGGAATACCCACCGGAATAAAAGTACAGGCAGCAGCAGCAGCCAAAGAAGCAGGGCATGAGGGCAAGTGGTTGTTTTCTCTGCATGCACCCAGTTATATTCCTTTCGTAGAATATGCCGACAAGCGTGAATTGAGGGAAAAAATGTATCGTGCGTTTGCCTCTAAAGCATTTAAAGGAGAGCATGACAATCAGAATCTGGTGATTCAGATAGTGAAGCTGAGGGCTGAGTTGGCAGAATTGCTGGGTTATAAGACTTATGCAGATTATAAGCTGGAAGAAAGGATGGCGGAATCTCCTTCGAGAGTAACCTCTTTCTTAGAAGAATTGCTGACCAAATCTTTGGATAAAGCACAGTCTGAAGTAGCCGAGATCAAGAAATTCATAAAAGAACAAGGCGATGACATAGAGTTGGAGCGTTGGGATTGGGCTTATTATGCACAAAAACTAAAAAAATCAAAGTTTGATATCAATGATGAAATGTTGCGTCCATATTTCAAGCTTGAAAGTAGCCTGGATGGTATTTTCATTACAGCCAGAAAGCTTTTTGGATTGCAGTTTGTAGAGAACAAAGGCATTCCTGTTTACCACAAGGATGTAAAAGCCTATGAGGTAAAAGACGAAAATGGCAATCATGTTTCGGTATTTTATGCCGACTTTTTCCCGAGAAAAGGAAAGCGTGGAGGGGCATGGATGACCTCATTTCGTGGACAATGGAAAGACGCTACGGATCACCGTCCGGTCGTGTCAATAGTGTGCAACTTTACTCCGCCTTCTGAAGACAAACCTTCTCTGCTTACTTATGACGAGGTAAACACTCTTTTTCATGAATTTGGTCATGCGCTACATGGCATGCTGGCGAATGGAAAATACAAAAGCCTTAGTGGAACTTCTGTATTTTGGGATTTTGTGGAGCTACCGTCTCAGATAATGGAAAACTGGCTGGAAGAAAAAGAATGTTTGGATTTGTTTGCCCGACACTATGAGACTGGAGAGCCAATACCTCAGGAATTAGTTCAAAAAATTAAAGATTCTTCCAAATTTCATGCGGCATATCAAACTGTTCGTCAGCTTACTTTTGGGATGATGGACATGGCATGGCATTCTATTGATAAAAATGCTGACATTAAGGATGTTGTGGATTTTGAATCTGTGGCTACTGCTAAAACGGAACTGTTCAACAAAGTGGAAGGCACTTGCCTGAGTACTCAGTTTTCTCATATTTTTCACGGAGGATATGGTGCCGGATACTACAGCTACAAGTGGGCAGAAGTGCTTGATGCTGATGCTTTTTCTCTTTTCAAAGAGAAGGGAATTTTTGACAAAGCAACAGCCGATTCTTTCAAAGAAAACATTCTGTCAAAAGGAGGAAGTGAGCATCCAATGGTTTTGTACAAAAGATTCCGGGGACAAGAGCCTACTATTGATGCTTTGCTGGAAAGAAGTGGTTTAAAATAATAGAGAACTTTAAAATATGATGGCGGAGCTATGCGGGCTCCACCATCAACGTAACAACATAATCCGAAAGTTCGGTATTTTCATCTGACTTGAGAACCGGAGCAACAAGATTCAATAATGTGACCTTATACCCTCCAATAGTATTGGTAGAATTGGATTGATCTCCGATGGATAATTCCAGGTCCTGATTGTTTGCTTTTATCGTAATTACCAATTTCCCCTGCCACACACATTGGACATCTTCGGGACAAAGAGAGTTGGCATTCACTTGTGAAAATCGGATTTTTAAGTCTTCATTTTTTACAGATATTTCCTGATTGTATGCGATGTTGAATTGCTTGTTGAGTTCTGCGATTGCCGGAACATCCATGCTGTCTTCTTCACAAGCAGCTGCACTGAGAATAAAAAAGGCAATAATTGAAATGATATGGACTAATGATTTCATTGGTGTAATTGTATAATTCTAAAAATAAACCTGCTATCCTACAGACACAATTACAATTTCAATGGTTGGAAAGGGCTAAATATTTTTGAAAGGAAGTTTTAGGGTAAACGCATTCATTTGTTGAGATAAATCTTTTTCAGCACCTCTGTTTTTTCAGTGCTTTTGGCAATATCATTGGTCGTAAACATCATCACGCCAGTTGATTTGCTGCTTAACCCTCCCTCAAGAACTTTTTCAAATTCGCCTGCTGAGATTATACCCGGATCGTCATGTGCCTGAACTATCGGCCACACTTTGGGGTAAGAATCATTACCTATATCTAATCGGTTACAAAACCACTCTATGTTCTCTTCGACCCATTCTGGATTTCTACCCATTCTGGCATGATATACCATAGGTGAAAATACGTCAACGGTTTCTTGCAACAAGTCGTAATCTAACCCAAGTATTCTTCTTCGGGCACCATCAAAATCCTGATCGTTCCAGGGACAATGATAAAGCCCCAATAGTGCCTTTGGTCTTATTTCTTTTACTATTTGTTTTATTTCAACGGTCCAGTCAAAGATCACTTTGCAACGCCACTTACGCCACATTTCTTCATGATTATTGAGTATCCAGGCAGCACTTTCCGAAGTATTTTTTCCAGGGATTTCAAGTCCTGTACTTTGAGAAAAATTGGCTAAGCAATGATCACAAAAGCATGTTTCAGGTAAAATGGGTTTCGGGTCTTCGAACTGAGCATGCCAATGAACATAATCCATCCACACCCCATCAAGATCAAAATTCACCAGGAGTTCTCGTAGTTGAGCAAATCGATATTTCCGAAATTCGGGTTCGGTAGGGCACACTCCCATAAACCATGTAGCCGCCTCGATTTTATTTCCTTTTTCATTAATTGCCCATGCCTCAGGGTGCTTTTCTACATAATTCTTTCCATTCAGGGTAGCAAATTCAGCGAATACCTTCGCTCCTTCGGATTTGGCTTTATCAATCATTTCTTGGTTGATTGATCCACTATGAACGAATATGGAGTTAATACCCAATTCATTCAATGTGAGTCCCTTGTCCCATAGTGCTTTTGGATTGCCATAGATGCCTTGTATTTCTACCACTTTTCTGTCTTGCTCGCAGGATATTAATGCTAGTGCAATAATTATTGGAAAACATAGTGTCCAAAATTTTAAGTGAATGTGCATTGTTGATTGATTCTTGTGAGGATAATTATACCATTTAAAGATAATCAGGAATAGAGAAGATATGTCAACTGAGGTTCAAACTTGTTTGAGCTTTTTCTAATAAAATTGAAATTTTTTGTTGCAAATGATATGGTTTAGTAGATACATTTGCCCATCATGAAGGTGAATTATAACATACCGTCCCCAATTGTAATGTCAGCAGCCCATCTATAATCGGCTGTTGATCCTGTCACAATTACTACTTTTAATTCACTTATATCATGACTAATATTTACAAATACATACAAAAACTATATTCTTATTTCAAGATCGCTATCAAGGGTAGTGAAACTGAATTTACCTCCGGCAGTATCAACAAAGCCATTTTTTTACTGTCCGTTCCCATGATTTTGGAGATGGTGATGGAATCACTTTTTGCAGTGGTTGACGTATTTTGGGTGGCTCAGGTGAGCACAGATGCCATTGCTACCGTCGGACTAACTGAATCTGTAATGATGATGGTTTACTCCATAGCCATAGGCATGAGTATGGCAGCAACCGCTATGGTTGCCCGAAGAATAGGTGAAAAAAATCCTAAAGGAGCCGGGCATGCTGCTTTTCAGTCCATGCTTATTGCTTTTGTTATTTCCATTTTTATTAGTGTCTTTGGTATCTACTATGCCAGGGACATTCTGGTGTTGATGGGAGGCTCGGAAGAATTGATTGAAAATGGATACGGCTACACACAATGGATGCTGGGAAGCAACTTGTGCATCATGTTTCTTTTCCTTATCAATGGAATCTTTCGTGGAGCTGGAGATGCTTCCATGGCGATGCGTTCCTTATGGCTGGCTAACGGGCTGAATATAGTACTTGATCCAATATTTATATTTGGGGTTGGTTCGATCATTCCTGCCTTTGGAGTAGAAGGTGCAGCAATAGCAACCACCATCGGACGATCTACCGGGGTGCTTTTTCAACTGTATGGATTGTTCAACGGAAAAAGGATCATCAAACTGACGCTTGAAAATGTAAGGGTTAGAATGGCGACAATTAAAAAAATATTCAATATTGCACTTGGTGGGATGGGGCAGTTTCTTATAGAATCAGCCAGTTGGATCTTTCTGGTAAGGATTATATCAGAATTTGGGAGTTCGGCATTGGCAGGTTACACCATTGCTTTCCGAATTATTGTATTTACTATTTTGCCTTCCTGGGGCATGGCGAATGCTGCTGCTGCCTTAGTAGGACAAAATCTGGGAGCGAAAAAGCCCGAACGGGCAGAGGAGTCTGTATGGAAAACAGCACATATCAATACCGCATTTTTAGGTTTTGTCTCTGTAGTATTTTTCATTTGGGCTCATTTCTTTGTTGGTCTTTTTGCACAAGATGCCTCGGTGTTGGATTATGGCGTATTGGCATTGCGCATTATTTGTGTTGGCTATATCACCTTCGCTTATGGAATGGTAATCAGCCAGGCTTTTAATGGTGCCGGAGATACCAAAACGCCCGTTTATATGAACATCGTCTTTTTTTGGTTAATACAAATTCCTCTTGCATACTTATTGTCTTTATACTTTGAAATGGGCTTTATAGGTGCCATGATTTCTGTGGCAGTGGCATTTGCATTACATGCTATGGCCTGTATATACATTTTCCGAAAAGGAAACTGGAAGTTGATAAAGCTGTAATAATTTGATTGAATGATTCCCGTGTCAGGAATCATTCAATTTTCGTTATAAAAAACTATAAGATTTATATGAAAAAAATAAAAGGCAATACTGTGAAGTGGGGAATCATAGGCGTAGGGAATGTATGTGAAGTAAAGAGTGCCCCTGCCATGTATAAGATCCCAAATTCTGAAGTTACGGCAGTGATGCGGAGAGATGGAACAAAGGCGGCAGATTTTGCAGAAAGACATGGGATTTCGAGCTGGTACAGTAGTGTCGATCTGCTGATCAATGACCCCAATGTAAATGCGATCTACTTAGCTACTCCACCCAATGTACATGCTGAGTTGGCGATAAAGGTGGCGACAGTTGGCAAGCCGCTTTATGTGGAAAAACCTATGGCCAGAACTTACAAGGAATGTCAGGAGATGGTAAAGGTTTTTAAAGAGAAAAAGCTACCACTCTATGTTGCCTACTATCGCAGGGCTTTGCCCAATTTCCTTAAGGTAAAAGAGCTAATAGAAAATGGCGCAATAGGAAAAGTGAGGATGGTACAAGTAGAAATGGTAAAACCCATAGCCCCGGATATCATTACTCACCTGAATGACAACTGGAGGGTAAATCCTGAAACATCAGGTGGTGGTTACTTCTATGACCTGGCATCACACCAACTGGATTTTTTGGATTTTCTTTTTGGACCGATACAAGATACCAAAGGGACTTCAATCAATCAGGCTGCAGCGTACCAGGCGGATGACATTACGGTGGCTAATTTTTCTTTTCAAAATGATATAATCGGTATTGGCAATTGGTGCTTTACTGCCGGCAATTCCATTGACAAAGAATTGACTACCATTATTGGCAGCAAAGGGCACATTACCTACAGCACCTTTGAAAACTCTACAGTCTATTTGCATTCCGATGAGCTCGGTCATCAGCAGTTTGATTTCGAAATGCCCGAACATATCCAGCAGCCATTGATCTCACAAGTAGTGAACGACCTTTTAGGCAAAGCCACTTGTGTAAGTACCGGAGAATCAGCAGCCAGAACCAATCAGGTAATGGAGGCCATTACGGGTTGATATTGGCTTAGCCTAATTTGTAGGTTTTGTGGATATGGGATATCTTACAGGAGTGGTTATTGTGCATAAGCTGGATTTTATAAAAATGCATTATTAAACATCAAGGAATTCGTAACTTAAACTTAGATGAAAAAAATACGGATTTATATCGATACTTCAGTTTTTGGAGGACTCTTTGATGAGGAGTTTAGAGAATTTACCGAGCCACTCTTTGATCGGATTAATAATGGTGAATTTATGATATTGTATTCAACTGTGACGCAGGAGGAACTAGTAAATGCTCCTAAAAAGGTGAAAGACTTAGTAAGAAGCCTAAGAACAGAATTCACTGAATTTATTGAGGAATCGAATGAATCTGTTGAATTGGCTTCAAAATATATTGCTGAAAAAGTTGTCGGAAAATCAAGCTATGCCGACTGTCTGCATATAGCCTTAGCAACAATAAAAAGAGCTGACTTATTAGTTAGCTGGAATTTCAAACATATCGTTAATGTAGAAAGAATTCGTGGCTATAATTCCATTAATATCAAGAATGGCTATAAGCAACTTGAAATTCGATCACCTAGAGACTTGATGCATTATGAAGACTAAAACAAAAAAGGAATTTGACGCTGTAGGATTTATGAGAGAACAACGAAATTCACTCAGCGAAAAACTTAGCAAAATGACTAAGGAGGAAATTTTAGAATATTTCCATAAGAAGCGCTTGGAAAACGGTGTAAAACCATGTGCATAAAACCATGCACTGCCTACTTGATACCTGTATAATTAGTGATTTGTATGAGGATAGTGTGAACTTTCAGAAATTCACACAATATCAAAAAGATCAAGACTTAAAATTAGTTGTATCAATTGCATCGCTTCTGGAACTAAAAAAAAAGGGAATCTCGGTACAATTGGTTTAAGGGATTACTGAAAGAGTTTCCATTTGAACTAATTAAACCAGCTAATCTGCTAATGAAAGATGAGATTGAGTGTTATCCAAAAACCAATAGCATCAGACCATTTTTAATCAATATATCAGAAAGACCTGATTTTATTGATTATTTGGAGAATAACAAACTCTTTGTCAAAACCACTGAATTTCTTGAGCAAGAAAAACCAATTGTTTTACAATCGGTACTGAATCTAAGAAAGAATTTTAAACCGGACAAGAATGGCAAATATTCAAATGAAGCTATCGAAGGATTTGTTCAACTTGTATCAAAAAACCAACTCGATAAATTCTTTAATGATCGATCTCAACATATCTATAATACTGAGACAATTGACACTTGGAAATTAAAATCTCTCAGGTCTCAACTATTGATTACTCTCTGGAAGTTTTATTTGATGAAAGATAGGAAAGCTCGAAAATCTGATATTTTTGATCTCACCATAGCATCATCATTGCCATATGTTGACCTAGTACTAACTGAGAAGAATATGGCGAATGATATCGAGCAAATGAGAAAAAGAAATTTGTTCTTTAATGGCTTGAGAGCATTCAGTCTAAATGGATGGTTAAAAGTTCATGACAATTGATATAGCACATGCTTCGAAGTGGGTTCTTAAATAGGTAATTAATCCTTCGTGGCAAATTGACGGAGTATTAAATGGCGTTTGCTTCGCAAATATGTTAGTTTCCGATTCAAGGATTGAGGAATTAATCCAAATTTTTTAAAAAAAGCCAAGAAACATGCGGCATTTCTTGGCGTTAACTCAACCACAGCCATGCAAAGAAGAAAAGTAATACAAACACTTGCATCAGTTCCTTTGTTGACGGGTCTCACTTCTTTTGACACAAAGGACTACAAGGATCAAAAAAGAGCAAATCTAAAAACTAGTCTCAATGCTTATTCCTTCAATAAGTCACTCAGGTCAGGAGAGATGACTCTTGACGAGATGCTTGAATTTTGTGCGGAAGTAGGCTTTGACGGCATAGATTTAACAGGGTATTATTTAGAGGGTTATCCAGAAGTGCCTTCTGATGACTATATTTTTTCTGTTAAAAAGAAAGCACACCTTTTAGGACTAGACATCAGTGGTACGGGCGTCAGAAATGACTTTACCAATGCAGATAAAGACGTAAGAGCACAAAGTACTGCGCATGTAAAACAATGGGTAGATGTTGCTGCAAAATTGGGTGCTCCTGTTCTTCGGGTTTTTGCAGGACGTACGGAAACTGCCGGATTCAGCAGAAGTCAGGTTTTACCTTGGGTGATAGAAGGATTCCATGAATGTGCATCCTACGGTGCGAGCCGGGGAGTCGTTATCGCAGTGCAAAATCATAATGAATTTATTAAAACCACTGACCAGACCATAGAAATAATAGAGGCGGTGAATTCTGAATGGTTTGGATTGGTGCTGGATACAGGAAGCTACCGACAGGGAGATTTGTATGCCAATATTGAACGCATGATCCCTTATGCCGTCAATTGGCAAGTAAAGGAATTGGTCACCAACAATGGCAAAGAGGAAGACATAGACTTAAAGCGGTTGGTGAAAATCATACGGAGTTCAAACTACAAGGGCTATTTACCGATTGAAACATTCGGTGATGATCATTTTAAAGAAAGGGTAACCCAATTTTTGAATAAACTTCAAGAGGCATTGAAGGATTGAACTTGTTTATTTAAAGATTAAAAGGCATATCAATAGAATACTGATGACAGACATAGCTGTTGAATAAACCACTTTTCTTGTATCCTCTTTTTTGAATTTGAACCAAATAAAAATCAGCGAACAGTAAAGACCAAACAAAACTGATTCGGTACTGTCATCAACTTCATCAATATTGTCAGCATGAATGAACATTTTGTTGTTTTTGTTGTGGAGATTGTTCCAAATCTCGGCATTCAAAAATGCCCTAAAAAAGGTAAGAAATACCAGAGCTATAACGATGAATATAGAAGAGAAGGTCATAACGCTTTGCTTACAACCTATCCAACACCTTTTTGATCAAGGAATCCACTACTTTTTGAGGGTCTTTGGAAAACCGATTTCTAGCCCGATTGGCTATAATGGCATTCAGGCTGATCATTTCATGACCCATCATTCTTGCCATGGCGTAATACCCGGCGGTTTCCATTTCCAGGTTTGTCAACCAAAACTCTTCATGATTGAAGTACATGAGGTCTTCGATCATTTGAGGATATTTTACTGGAATCCTTAAGGTTCTTCCTTGTGGACCATAAAACCCCGGAGCTGTGATGGTGTTTCCTGCCATCATATCAAAAGCAAATTGTTTTTTCAATTCACCCGAACCTTGCACACAATAGGGTTTGAAAGGCAGGTCTAGGTATTCTTTGAGTTTGTTGGAAATAGTATTTTCAAACCCAGTTTGGCGCAGGTTGTAAAAACACATCAAAGTATCTAACCCTATGCCATAATCAGATACCAAGTGGGTGCCAAGTCTCACGTCTTCCTGCAGGCTTCCCGAGGTGCCAAGCCTGATAATTTTGAGTTTTCTTTTTTTCTCTTTTATGGTTCTGGTTTTGAAGTCAATATTAGCAAGGGCATCTAGTTCAGTCAGGAATATCTCTACATTGTCTGTACCCATTCCGGTGCTCATCACCGTCACATCTTTTCCTTTGTATTTTCCTTTATGGGTAATGAATTCCCGCTTGTTCATCTCAAATTCGACCTCATCGAAATGCTGACTGACCTTAAATACCCGACTCGGGTCACCTACGGTAATAATGGTGTCGGAAAGGTGCTCTGGCTTGAGACTTAAATGATAGACACTTCCATCTGGATTGATGATCAGGTCAGTTTCGGAAATGTTGGACATGCAGGTAGGTTAAATGGTCATTAGTTATTTTTCTCATAAGGATCGAAAGTTAAGAATGCTTGAGTCACATTTGACCTGAGCCTTCTGATGTTTAACCACCTCCTTTAGATAACTGCAACAATATAATTAGATAGCGCCTAATTTGGAAATTATATCCGTTATTACCCTTTTTGGATACAGGAGCTTTCCCATGGATTCCATGTAATTTCTTTTATCGTTTTAACCCTCTATATGGGTTATAACCATTCATTTCTGTCTGGTAGTAGCCTGTGCCATCATAGGGTCTTGTATCCGGGTTTTTGCTGCATTCTTCTGAGCAGCAACCATTGTACATTTCTGCTCCTTTTTCTGACAATGGCATGTGCCTGTTGCAGTGCGGGTTAGCACAATTCACCATTCTGTCGCAGGGTTCATTGGTCACAAAGCATTTGGAAATAATAGTAGGATTGACCTTGTTCACCTCAGTGGCGATCCTGTTGTCAAAAACATAACACTTGCCTTCAAAATCTTTTCCATCAGTTTCTATACCGTATTTTATGATTCCTCCATGGAGTTGATATACATTTTCAAAACCTTGCTCCAGTAGATAGGCACTTGCTTTTTCGCACTTGATCCCTCCGGTACAGTAAGTGATCACCCGTTTTCCCTTGTACTTTTCGAGTTCTTTAACTTTTTCAGGATACTCCCTAAAGTTGTGGATATCAAGGGTAATTGCATTTTTGAATTTACCAAGATTATGTTCGTAATCCGACCGTACATCAAGAATAACGGTATCTTCATCTTTTTCCTCCAGTACTTTTCTAAATTCTTCCGGTTCCATGTATTTGCCGGTTCCGTTTGCAGGGTGAATGTGAGAAAGGCTGGAATTGACGATCTCTTTTTTTAACCTGACATGTATTTTTTTGAATGCAGGTTCGTCTTCAATGGCGATTTTAAATTCGGTGTGCTTAAACCTCGGATCGGAATGCACTTCCTGCATGTACTTTTCACAGTCTTCTTTTGATCCAGATACAGTTCCGTTCAAGCCTTCTTTGGCCACTATTATTCGCCCACGAAGATTGTTTTTGATACAAAATAAATGATGCTGCTCCCTGAATTCTTCAAGATTATCAATTTGCGTGTAGCAATAATACAGCAGTACGTATTGTTGTTTTTGTTCCATAACAGTTACCCGTTTCAAGCGGGATGTTAGTTTGATAAATTGTTTAAAAAAATATAAGTTATATCAGTTCTTGTATTTATTTTCTATTCAGTGAAAACCTTAGTTTCCTCAAATTTCTATCTTGCTAAGATCCTTCACTTCCTGCCTCGCCGACAGGCGGGTGTTCAGGATGACAAGAGTTCAGATTGGTTGTCCTTCCAGAAGCCTGATGAAGGACTACTGTTTCTGATTTGTCACACTGAGCGCAGCGAAGTGTCTCAACTTGGTACTTTCCATAGCAATAGAGTCTGCTTATAATGTGCTTTAAGAAGCCTTTCAGGATTCTTAAAGCTTGCTGTTTTATCAGCTTTACCAATCTTTAAAAGCTTAGTAAAGCGTGGATAGTTACTTTGTATTTCTTAGCTTCCAACTTCTTTCTCCTCACTTTTAGCTACTTTTCTATTTCAACAGATGGGTTTCCAAACACCATTTTTCCTGCCGCTACATTACTGATTACAACAGATCCGGCTCCCACTCTCGCATTTTTTCCTATGGTGATCCCTGATATTAATACTGCACCAGACCCAATAAATGCGCCTTCTTCCACCACTACATTGGCACTTACCACACTACCTGCTCCGATTTGAACAAAATCGCCAAGTTTGGCATTATGATCAATCACTGATTTGCTGTGCAAAATACAATGGTTGGCAATGTCGGTACCTGCTCCTATTACTACTCCGCCATTGAAGAAATTGCCATGCCCGATTTTCGCAGATGAAGCAATAATGACAGAATTATGTACTGCATTGATAGGCATCACCTTTCGCTTTTTAATGAGCATGTTGGTCAGGCTTTTTCTCAATGCATTGTCATCGCTGGCTACAAAAGCATCGCATTTTTTGCCAATTATTTTTAGAAAACTCTCATCGGAAGTTTTGCCCAATACCTGAACATTGTCGATTTCAGTATTGTGTGTGTTTTTGTCATCATCAAGAAAACCGTAAACTACGTTTTTGTTTGATTCAAAAATTTCCAATGCTGCCCTGCCAAGCCCTCCTGTTCCAAAAATCATTATCGGATTGTCCATAGTTTTTTTATTTTGAGGCGCAAATTTAGTGGAAAATCATGGAAGTCGGAAGAATGGAGCTAGAAGAAGTGCTAGTTCACTTTAACTGTATTTCGTCATTCGAATACTTGAAGCCCCTCAGAGCAATTCTTGCAAATGTCAATTTCTGATCTCGATTTTAAGATAGACTGACGAAACGAATTGTATCTTTCGCTTTTCCAAATATTGGTGAACGAGTTTTCGTTCATGTCTCCCATCACATGGCTGGCATCTTTGTCGAAGCAACAAGGCACTACTTTTCCATCCCAGGTCACTACACAGCTGTGCCACATCTTCCAACACTGATTGAGTAGCGGATTTTTCAACTCAAATTTCCCTTGAGTATTTTTCTTGTACCGTGAATATTGCTCGGTATCTGGGATTAAAGGATTTCCATTTTCATAGTCATAGACCTGAGCTGTTTTGATTTGGACATCATCAACGCCGAGTTTTTTTGCTATGTCATGAATTTCTGGTACCTGATGCTCATTGGGTTTTACCACCAAAAATTGAAATACTACTTGAGGAGTACTGCTTTTGAGTTTCTTTTTCCAATGAACAATATTTTTTGTACCGGCTATCACTTTGTCCAAACTGCCACCAACTCTGTAAGACTCGTAGGTTTCCTGGGTGGTTCCGTCAATGGAAATGATGAGTCTGTCCAGACCAGACGCTATTGTTTTTTGAGCATTTTCGTCATTGAGGTAATGGGCATTGGTGGAGGTAACCGTATATATTTTTCGAGACGAGGCATATTTTACCATTTCTGTAAATTGGGGGTGGAGGAATGGTTCTCCCTGGAAATAAAAAGTGAGGTACAGCAGGTGATTTTTCAGTTCATCGATTTTGGTTTTGAAAAAATCTACATCAAGCATACCCGTCGGGCGGGTAAATGACCGCAATCCGCTTGGGCATTCAGGGCACCTGAGGTTGCAGGAAGTGGTTGGTTCGAATGCCATGCTGAATGGTAATCCGGGTTGCCTTACTTTGCCTGTGGCTTTGGAATAGTAGTAAGATCCATAGACATTCAAGGCATTTACTATTTTGGCAAATGTCAGCTTTGAGGCTAAATTTTTGAGGTCTGAGAATGTCACAAGCTAATAGGAAAGTAAGTGCGAAGGTAATTTTAATCCAACCAACTATTGATTGGAACAAACAAGAAAGTTAATTTACGACCTCATTTAAGAACCACAAAACATGACCCGATATATTCTTGCCATCTGTATGGTATTTCTTTTCTCGGAAAGTCACTCACAGCGGCTATCTGAAAAGGCGGAAGTTACGGTTCTGACAATTGGACCAACCCAACAAGAACTTTATTCGGCATTTGGGCATAGTGGATTCCGGGTATTTGATCCTGTAAACGGAATAAACAGCTTTTATAATTATGGGGTTTTTAATTTCAACCAACCCAATTTTTATATCAATTTCACCCGTGGAAAACTCCTGTATAAACTGGGAGTAGATGATTACGATTTATACAAGCAGTATTACATACGGGAGAACAGATCGATTACTGAGCAATACTTGAACCTTGATCAAAATCAAAAACAAGCTGTTTTTGATTTTCTTCAGGAAAACAGTAAACCTGAAAACGCCGACTACTATTACAACTATGCCTTTGACAATTGCGCCACAAAAATAAGGGACGTGTTGAATGAGTCGCTTGATCACAAAATCACCTATGATTTTGCTTATGCTAAAGACGGCTATACCTATAGGCAGTTGATGGATTTGTATCTGGAGCAGCAGCCTTGGGGTGATCTGGGAATAGATATTTGTCTGGGCAGCCAGATAGACGTGAAAGCCGATGGCAATGGCTATATGTTTCTTCCTGACTATGTGTTGGCAGCTTTTGATAAAGCGGTTATCAAAGAAAATGGTACTTCTAAACCTTTGGTTAAAAAGACAGAAAAACTTTTTAAAGGCAATGGGAAAGAGGGTTTCAGTTTTCCTGTTTCGCCTTTCACTTTATTTGTAGTGGTATTTTTCTTTATAGGACTGATGACCCACCGCTCTATTAAGTATGGGGTGAGGAATAAATGGTTGGATATTTTGCTCTATGGCATTACCGGCATTTTGGGCGTATTGCTATTGTTACTTTGGTTTGGCACAGATCACCTTTCGGCTTACAATTTCAACCTGATATGGGCCATGCCATTAAATCTGGTGGTTTTGTTTTTTATGTTTAAAGAAGGCAAATCACCACTGTGGAAATTTTATTATCTCGGATACGGACTTCTTATGTTGATGTTTATTGTTTTTCGAGAATTGCTGCCGCAGCAATTGCACCTAGCACTTGTTCCATTTGTGCTAGGACTGGCCATCAGGTCATTTTACCTCTATTTTGATATGAGAAGAAAAGAACGGGGAGATCGGTATATTTTGTAGATTGATTTTTTCCAGTAAACATAAAACGCAAATCTTCTATGCGTTAATTTTCTTAGTATTTTTATGCTTTTATTGCCATTTTCTTATTTAAAACTTGGTTTCGCAAGAGATATAAAAGACCTTTTGAATCCGAATTTACAATATGAGGAAGCTTTTGAGTGGTAGTTTAAAGAAATAATATCGAAAATGGTTTAGGAGATAACTATGGAAAAGATTGTAGAAGAGCTTATAAAAGACATATTAGAATATAATCCTATACATCAGGATATGCTAACTGTAGCAGAAGTTTGTTCACACAGCGTAAATGGAATTTCCAGCAAGAGAGACATCAATACTGCTCTTCTCTCCAAAAACCATGTTCGTTTCATAAAACCTTCTCATATCAATGTCTCAGTAAAAACAAGAAGCACTAAGAATGGTAATGTAAAATTCTATCTGTATCTATCTGGACGGAATGGTCTTAACGAAGTTGATCCCTTAGCTATATCATGGAGTCAGAATAATCACATCACCTTGCAACCTAGTGCACCATTCTTAGAATTTCACAGGCTCACCTCTCGTATTGACGATTCAAAGATTTATTGGGATGATCTTTCAAGGCCATTAAAACAGTAGTAGAAAACTCGCCAACAGCACATTATCAGTACCCAATATATGATATTCATGGGTATGTAAAAATTCATCAAGAATATCTCGCTGAGTATTTAACAACATGTAATAGAACTGCTATACAAATCTTTCAAGAGATAAGGTGGGTTAATATTTCTCCAGAACTTGAATTGTTATTAGTTGATGATCATTACATTTTTGAAAATGAAAATTTAGAAGTTACGTTGGCAAGACATGATTTCGATAAAACAATAGTCAGATTAGAGGTTAATGGATACCGTATTTTATTTGAGCCAACTAAAAAGAAAAAACAACAAATTTCTATAGATGGAGACCTATGGCCAGGCATAAAACAAAGGATTACTCACTATGACTTACGTTTTATACTTGGAATTCAATTCGGATATGTTCTAGATGAAGTGCTTGAAAAGTATGAATCTCAAGATGAAATCTTTGAGGTGTCCGTTCAATCTGGAACAGTTCAATACGGTAATCAATGGGCAGTAACACACTGTAATAGAGAAGGACGGAATGCAATTAAAGTGGATTTAAAAAAGCTCTATGAGGGAACGCCATATGAAGAGATAGAGCATTGGAAAAGTTTTGCAATTCATCCTGAGAAAATTGACTACTCTGATAAAAGCATTGCTTATAAAAGTCAATTGCTTGTAAGAAAGTACATGCTATTCGCCCGTATACTTTCTGACTTGTTAAGTAGAATAGTACCGTTTGACATTGATCCTGAATCACTGGTTTCTTTTGATCAATCTTCTCTGGACAATTATACCATTTATGACCATGAAGTTGTGAAACCAATAACCCATCATGTGAGTTATACTGAATTTTCTCGAAACGATTTTCTAATAAGGTGTAAGAACTTGTCTCGGTTTATCAATGAAGGGATTGATGGAGGAATAAGGACATATAGAAAATGTGGTGAGAAACTTGGGCTTTATGAGATAGCTGAGAAAAAATGGGGAAGTCTCAAATTACTCGACCTAATATTGAATTATTTAATGGTTTCTCACGTCGAGGGATTTCATCCAAGACGTGATCAAGCTCTAGTTATTGAGGCATTAAAAAAGAAAAACCAGCTTCAAATTATACCAACCCTTTTTGCATTAAATGATTTAAGGCAACTCGATGCTCATAGAAAAGATGAGTTTAATTCGATATTCAATCACAATTTAGAAAGGTTCGGTATTCATCCAAATTCCATAGGAAACAATTATTCTGAAGCCATCAATATCGTTTACGATAAATTGAGAGATACTTTTTCTGATTTAAATATGGCTTTAAATCAATGGTATGACTTTGATTAAAAAAAACTTGTTATATAATTACTGACATCCGACTAAATTCTATTTTTCACAAAAAGGTCTTGTAGAAGTTGAATTAAGGATCTTTTCCTAGGTTCTCATAAACACCCCCACTTGTAGGATCGAACATGTTGAGTTGTACTATCTGTAGGTTTCTGCT
>NZ_JBDKWG010000107.1:0-72468 GCF_040151475.1 Reichenbachiella sp. MALMAid0571
GCCAAGTGATCTTCAGGTAGCCAATCGTTAAGGTCATGTGGCATAAAAGAAACTTGTTCTCTATCCGCTCCAATAAATGATATCATGCCCCAAGATATAAATAATTGGGTGGTTTATTAAGTCCGACAGACTCCTAGTGAAAAAAGCTATCAGAGGGCAATGAAAGATTGGGAGGAACGTAAGAAGTTTTAAGAGGATGACAAACCAAAAAGGGTTGCTTCATTTGAGGCAACCCTTTTTGGTTGGGATGAATTTTTAAGTTACCCAAAAATCTCCTTCAGTTTAGCTGCCAATTCTTCACCTCTCAAATTTTTTGCTAAAATATTGCCATCTGGATCGATCAAATAAGTAGCCGGAATAGCCTGAATGCTGTAAGTAGCTGCTGCTTCAGATTGGAAATACTTTAGGTCAGACACATGAGTCCATTTCAGCCCATCATCTTCTATGGCCTTTACCCACGCATCTTTGGTTCTGTCCAGTGATACGCTAAATACTTCAAAGCCATCTTTGTTGTATTGCTCATAGAGGCGAACTACATTGGGGTTTTCCATGCGGCAGGGCCTGCACCAGGCTGCCCAAAAGTCGATCATTACGTATTTTCCTTTGAAAGAACTCAGCGATACGATTTCTCCGTCAGGATTTGGTAGGCTTATCTCCGGAGCAGGAGAACCTATTGCCAGTTTTCTCAGGTTGTCAACCTGAACCACCAGGTTTTTTGTGTATGAGGAATTAGGAAGGATCTCTTTGTATTTAGTAGCAACACTGTCGTAAAAAGTAAAGTGCTCTTCGATAGGGAGAAATTGTAAAGCAAGAATACCTGAGATGGAACTGCCCATATTCCATATTTTCTCTTTTATCAATTTGTCACTTTCTTTTTTTTGCTCCATGTAGGCATCCTGTATTTTTTTGATACTGGCTTCATCTGCATTGTTTCTTGCCTGCATGAAAGTGGAGTTCAATTTATTAACTGACCTCTGAAAGTTCTCTTGTATTTTCACCAATGACATGATGTAATCGGTATCGGGTGATCCCTCAATTACCGGAGGGGCATTCCTGTCATTGACATCCGCCTTTACTTTTACATCTGTATCGTTTAGGATAAGGTTTACATATTTCCTACCATATAGATTGAGCCTGTAGAATGCAGGTTCATCAATTGCGACAGTTCTCATGAATTTGTTGGTGTCATCCAATTTGAAAGAATCGGTAACAGTGAGCTCGTCATTCTTTACCAGTTCCAGTTTTATAAGCCCTCCCTCAACTGGGTTGGCAATTTCACCGGACAGAACTATGCCGTTTTCCACTTTTTTGCTTTCGCATGAAAACAAAACAACAACGGATACTAATAGATGAGATAACTTCTTCACTTTATATTGATTTAGTTTGTTCCTTTAATAATGTTATGACTTGACAAATTGTAACGTTAATTCATTCGCCTTTTCTACTACTTTTGATAACCCTGTGATATCCTGGCCACCAGCAGTAGCAAAGAACGGCTGTCCGCCACCACCACCTTTGATCTCTTTTGCCAATTCTTTAACAATGTTGCCAGCATGAATGTTCAAAGATTTCACTATTTCTTCAGAAATCATAACAGCTATCTGGGGTTTGCCAGCTATATTCGCTGCTAAGACCATAATCAGGTTATCAATTTCATTTTTCAGTTCGAATGAAATTTTCTTTAAAGCTTCTGCATCAGGCAAGGTAGTTTCAGCAACCAACAAGTTGTAACCATTTACGGAATTAACGGCTCGGAGTAAGTTGTCTTTTTCCTTTCCGGCTTTTTCCAAGTTGATCGTTTCTATTTCCTTTTGAAGTTGATTTTTTTCAGAAATCAGTGTTTCCAATGCTTTTACTGTATCCTTTGGATTGTTTAGTATCGTATTTACCTCGCTTATTAATGAAAGGTTGCTTTCTATCAATTGCTCCGCTTTTTCAGAAGTCACCGCTTCTATCCTCCTTACTCCGGCAGCTACAGATCCTTCAGAAGTTATTTTGAAATACCCAATATTTCCGGTGGCTGGTACGTGAGTTCCGCCGCACAGTTCTACAGAGTAGTTTCTGTCGAAAGTAATTACCCTCACGAAATCACCATATTTTTCACCAAAAAGAGCCATTGCACCCAAACTTTTGGCCTCTTCTATTGGCACATTTCTTTTTTCATCTAATGAAATGTTTTCTCTTATTTTCCTGTTTACAATCTGCTCAACTTCTCTTATTTCTTCATTGGTCATTTTTGAAAAATGAGAAAAGTCGAACCGGAGTACTTTTTCATTTACCAATGAGCCTTTTTGCTGTACGTGTGTTCCAAGTACTTGGCGCAAAGCGGCATGCAGCAGGTGAGTAGCACTATGGTTGTTTTCAGTTAGTGCTCTTTTTTTGGTGTTTATCACACATTTGAAATTGGTGTTAAGATTTGCAGGTAAATCAGCGGTGATATGAATGATCAGATCATTTTCTTTTTTGGTGTCTAGCACGCTTACTTTTTGACCGTCTGCTTCCAGATAGCCAATATCCCCAACCTGTCCACCACTCTCTGCATAAAAAGGAGTTTGATCCAATACGATTTGGTACAGCTTTTTGCCTTTTTCTTCTATCTGACGGTATTTAACAATTTCTGCGTTTGCTTCTAATTCATCATAGCCCAAAAATTTCACTTTGTCCACTTCTTTTAATGTTATCCAATCGCCTGTAGATACCTCTGCTGCTTTTTTGGATCTCGTTTTTTGGACTTTCATTTCGGCTTTGAAAGCAGATTCATCTACTTTGAGGTTGTTTTCAGAGGCGATTAGCGCAGTGAGGTCATAAGGAAATCCGTAAGTGTCGTACAATTCAAAAGCTATTTTACCGTCTATAGTGTCAGATTTCCCATTAAGTTCTTTTTTGATGGCATCAAGTTTCACCAATCCTTTTTCCAACGTTCTTAAAAAGGAAACTTCCTCTTCCCGGATTACCTTGGCAATAAAATCTTCCTGAGATTTCAACTCCGGAAATACGTCCTCAAATTGCCTACTCAGTGTTGGTAGCAATTTGTAAAGAAATGGTTCTGTTATTCCAAGGAATGTATAGCCGTATCTTACAGCTCTTCTCAGGATTCTTCTGATCACATAGCCGGCTTTGTTGTTGGATGGTAGCTGGCCATCGGCAATAGCAAAAGATATAGCCCTGATATGGTCTGAAATCACACGGATTGCAATATCTGTTTTTTCGTTTTGCCCGTAAGGTTTATTTGATTCTTTCGCAATGAAATCAATTAATGGTGTAAACACATCGGTATCGTAGTTCGATTGTTTTTGCTGAACTGCCATTGCCAGACGTTCAAAACCCATGCCTGTATCTACATGTTTTGCAGGGAGGCTTTCTAAAGACCCATCAGCCAATCTGTTGAATTGCATGAATACCAGATTCCAAATCTCTACCACCAGAGGGTGATCCTGATTTACCAGATTTTTGCCGGGTGTTTTGGCTACATCCTCTACCGACCTTAGATCGATATGAATTTCTGAACAAGGTCCACAAGGGCCTGTTTCTCCCATTTCCCAGAAATTATCTTTCTTCGATCCGTTAATGATTCTGTCTTCGGGGATTATTTTCTTCCAGTAGTCGTATGCTTCCTGATCCAGTTCCAGCCCATCTTTTGCGTCTCCTTCAAAAACCGATACATACATCCGATCTGCCGGAAGTTTGTACACTTCAGTTAAAAGTTCCCATGCCCACTCTATGGCTTCTTTTTTGAAATACCCGCCTGCCGGACGGACAGGGTCACCAAATGACCAGTTACCCAGCATTTCGAACATAGTATGGTGGTAAGTATCGTGACCTACTTCTTCCAGATCATTGTGTTTACCTGACACCCTGAGGCATTTTTGAGTATCTGCTATTCTATTCGATGAAGGTTCTCCATTGCCTAGGAAATAGTCTTTAAACTGATTCATTCCGGCATTGGTAAACATCAATGTAGGGTCATTATTTACCACCAGAGGGGCGGATGCTACGATCTCGTGTCCTTTGTTTTTAAAAAAATCAAGAAACTTTTCTCTTATCTCCTTAGAAGTCATGTAACTTATTGTAATTCAGTTAGTTGTATTTTTATTCTTTTAATTAATAGAAAAATGTTTTATTTTGCAGCTTTAATTTTAATCAGCTGTAACAAATCAACGTATATTTTTTATTGCAAAAAAGAAAACGCAAAGTTAGGATTTTCTAAATTAATATGGCTAGAATAAAGTACTATTACGACACAGAATCTTGTAAGTATGAGCGTGTCAAGGTATCCACTGGTGATATCATCCTAAACCTTCTTGGTTTTTTCTGCATTGCGCTGATACTGGCGGTAGGAATTTTCTTTGTTTCCAATAAATATTTCAAGTCGCCAATAGTGGCACAATTGGAGAAAGAGAATGAAGAATTGAATTTTTACTATGATCTTTTGACCAAAGAAATGGATCATGCCAATGAAATGCTGGCGTCTTTGCAAGAAAGAGATGACAATGTATATAGGGTAATATTTGAGGCTGAGCCTATTTCCTCTTCTATTAGAAATGCAGGGGTTGGAGGAACCAACAGGTACAAGGAGTTAATGGATAGTGGTGTGGAGCGAGAAGAATTGATTTTGGATACTTATCAGAAAATAGATAAGCTGAAAAAGAAAATGTATATCCAGACCAAGTCTTATGATGAGTTGATAGACCTGGCAAAAAATAAAGAACTGTTTTTAGCGTCTATTCCGGCGATTCAGCCGGTGGCAAATAAAGACTTAAAGAAGGTGGCTTCCGGCTATGGAAGAAGGCCTGATCCATTTAGCGGGCTTCCTAAAATGCATTATGGTTTGGATTTTTCTGCTCCCAAAGGAACACCTGTATATGCTACCGGAGATGGAAAAGTAATTAAAGTTCAGAAAAAATTTGGAGGGTATGGATGGGAGATCGAAATAGATCATGGATTTGATTTTGTAACTAAATATGCCCACCTAAGTGCGTTCAATGTGAAAAAAGGTCAAGTTGTAAAAAGAGGTGAGCGTATAGGTGATGTTGGTGATTCAGGTCGTTCTACAGCCCCTCATTTGCATTACGAAGTGATAAAAGATGGTGATAAGTTAAACCCTGTTCATTATTTTGGTCAGGAATTGTCTCCCGATGAATATGAAGAAATTCTAAGATTGGCTTCTATTGAGAATCAGGCATTAGGTTCTTATTAGCAATAACAGAAAAAAGGTAATGAAAGCCATGACTTGTCATGGTTTTTTTTTGTCCAAAATGTTATTGTTGACCTTATGTGGATAACTAATAGCATTTTTAGTCATGCAATTTTCAGATAGGCCATAATTTTGAATGTGAAATCTAAAGTTCTATGTTTTGTGGCAGTAGCTACCGGGGTATTTGTTGTTGGCTGTAAGCAGCAACAAAAAATAACCTCCGTGACAAGTGTTCCTGTAGAAGTGAAAAAGGAACCGATAGATACTACATCAACGACACCAGTATTCTATATTACTCAGGAGAATGATACATTATATTCTCTGGATGAAGAGGTGGAAATAGAAATAAGCCGGGTATATAAAGATACGGTTTCTATCATTGGTGTTGGGGATATAATGATGGGGACAAATTTTCCGGAAGAGCATTACCTGCCGGGAAACAACGGAAGGGATTTGTGGGCAGAGGTGAGGGATACGTTGAAGAATGCTGATGTTACTTTTGGTAATTTGGAAGGTGTGATCCTTGATGAAGGAGGTGAGCAAAAGGAATGCAAAAATCCTAAAGTTTGCTATTTGTTTAGAACTCCAGAGTCTTATTTGTCTAATTTGACAGAGTCGGGATTTGATGTAATGAGTCTGGCTAACAACCATGCAGGTGATTTTGGGGAATTGGGTAGAAAAAATACTATGGCTTCTTTGGATTCACTGAATATAAGTCACGCTGGTCAGCTTACTGCACCTTTCGTGACTTTCAAGCGAAATGGGATGAGGTATGGTATGGTGGCCTTTTCTCCCAATAGAGGAACGGTCAGCATTCATAATGTAGAAAGAGCTAAAGAGATAGTTACTCACCTAGACTCCATTGTGGACATTGTAATTGTATCTTTTCACGGAGGAGCTGAAGGGAGCAAGTACGAACATGTGCTCCGTCAGACAGAAACCTTTTATGGTGAAAACAGGGGAAATGTCTATGAGTTTGCTCATACAATGATTGATGCTGGTGCTGATGTAGTTTTTGGCCATGGACCGCATGTAACCAGAGCAATGGATTTGTATAAAGACAGGTTTATTATATATAGTCTTGGTAATTTCTGTACTTACGGGCGGTTTAACTTAAAGGGGGTAAACGGGATAGCTCCAATAGTGAAAGTATATACCAACCATGAGGGAAAATTCCTTAAAGGAGAGGTAATACCTATAAGACAGCTGGGTGCCGGAGGACCAAAAGTTGACCCAAATAAATCTGTAATTAAGAAAATTCAGGAGCTAACGAAAAAAGATTTCCCGGAAATTAATTTAATGATTGATGATTCCGGTTTTATTAATTATATTGACAACTAGAATTGTGCCGTACAAAGAAAAAGAAATAGAGAAGAGATATTACACCATTGGCGAAGTAGCCGATGACCTTGGTGTAGCCACCTCCCTGATTAGGTTTTGGGAGAGTGAGTTCGACATCATCAAGCCAAAAAAGAACAGAAAAGGGAACAGGCAATTCACTAAGGAGGATGTAAAAAATGTGAAGCTTATTTATCACTTGGTAAAAGAAAAAGGCTACACCCTTAATGGCGCAAGAGAATTTATCAAGAGTGATGTAAATGCGGCAGTAGGGAAAATTGACATGTTGGACTCTTTGAAAAACATCAGGGCATTTCTTCAAAAAATGAAACAAGAGCTACAGAAAAATTAGCCCTCACTTTTATATTTCTCATATTTTCATTGGTCGATGAATGATGAAAAGCTTTATCAGGTAGCACTAAAATTTATTCATGGCATTGGAGATGTTAATGCCAAACAACTCATCAGCTATTGCGGTTCTGCCAAAGCTATATTCAACAATCCTAAAGCAAAACTTCAGAAAATTCCGGGAATAGGAGTAAAGACAATTGAATCAATTTTGTCTTCTAAAGTGCTGCATAGTGCGGAAAAGGAAATAGAGAAATGCCTGACGTCTAATGTTCACCTATTGTTTTATACCGATCCCGGTTATCCTTCCAGATTGAAATTAGTGAATGATTCACCTATCATTTTGTTTTCAAAGGGTAACATTGATTTTAACAAACAAAAAGTTGTAGGGATAGTAGGTACAAGAAAAGCTACAGAATATGGAAAGTCCGTGACGGAATCAATAGTTAAAGATCTGGTTCCTCATGATGCTATTATTGTAAGTGGATTGGCTTATGGCATTGATATTACGGCGCATCGGGCTGCATTGGACAACAACTTGCCAACAGTAGCAGTATTGGCTGGTGGTTTGGATAAAATATATCCTGTAGTACATAAAAAATATGTTGCCGATTTGATGGAAAATGGAGCCATTGTGTCTGAGAAATTTTTGGGTACTACTCCGGAAGCTCATTTTTTTCCGGCAAGGAACAGAATCATAGCTGGCATGTCTGATGCTATAGTTGTGGTAGAGGCTGCAGAAAAAGGAGGTGCACTGATTACAGGAGAAATAGCTTATTCGTACAACAGAGATGTATTTGCAGTGCCTGGTGATATTGATCATAAGTATTCTGAAGGTTGTAATAAACTTATTTCTAAACAAAAAGCCAATATCTATTCAGGTATATCAGATTTAGAATATTTGTTGAATTGGGACAAAGAGGAGAGAGTAGATTCTAAGCCGGTATTGAATATAGATCAATTTGATGGTGACACCAGAAAGGTAATAGAAGTTTTGCTTGAATTTAGGGATGGGTTGCAATTGGATGAGTTGTGCTGGAAAAGCCAGGTGCCAATCAATCAGGCTGTAAGTATTTTGTTGAATTTGGAGTTTGATGGTCTGGTAAGATCTTTACCTGGCAAAAAGTATAAACTGAGTTGATGTCATCTGTCTGGGAATTTATTTCCCCAAAAACACCTGTGGCGCAAAGTTGAGCGCATCATCTAATGCTTTGAAATCTATTCCAAGTTGATTGTCAAACTTGGCCAGGTAGTGGATTATTTTTTCAGTAGCAATATTACCAACAAGCTCATCCTTAGCCATCGGGCAACCTCCAAATCCATTAAGTGCTCCATCAAACCTTCTACAGCCTGACTTGTAGGCAGCATCAATTTTTTCAATAGAAGAATCCAAATCAGAATGTAAGTGAACTCCAAATTCGATTTTTGGAAACTGAGCAGCAATCGTTTTGAACAACGACTGAATGTTTGCCGGATTGGACAGGCCTACTGTATCGGCAAGTGAAATTATTGAAACACCTTTTTCTTCCAAATTTGCCACAAACTGTGCTGCAAAGTCCGTTTCATACGGATCGCCATAAGGATTTCCAAATCCCATGGAGATGTAAGTGACAAGTGTTTTGCCAGACTTTTGGCAGATGTCCTGAATGTCACTAATACCATCAAAAGCTTCAGCAATTGATTTGTTGGTGTTGTTTTGCTGAAATGTTTCGGATAGAGATAAAGGGAAGCCTAGGTATGATATTTCTTCAAATATGGAAGCTTCCTTAGCACCCCTTACATTGGCTACAATTGCTAGCAACTTTGTATCTGATCTAGACAATTCCAGCCCATTTAGCACTTCAATGGTATCACTCATCTGTGGGATGGCCTTAGGTGAGACGAAACTACCAAAATCTATCGTGTCAAATCCTACTTTCAATAGTTTGTTGATGTATTCGATTTTGAGGTTTGTAGGAATAAATTCCTTCAGACCTTGCATGGCATCCCGAGGACATTCTATGAGTTTCATAGGATAAATCTAGGTTTTAATCCCGAATTGCATAATAAAAGACGTAGTTTTTAAGGTGTTATATTTTTTGAATTGTAATTATGGCATCAAAAGCACTGTATATGAAAAAGTTTTTATACCTGGGTTTTGTTTTCGGTTTTTTGCAAGTGTTTACACTTAATGCTACGCATATTAAGTGTGGCTATATAACAGCAGAAAGGATTTATAATACATCTCTAAGCTATAAACTTATTGTAACCTTGCTGGGTGATACAGGTTCTTCAGTACCATTTGGAGGTGGAAATATTGATTTTGGAGATGGAACAGTAATTAATCTTGATGCCGGAGTAGATCCTTTCATTAGGACGGAAGTTATTGATGCTGAAGGTCGAGTTAGCTTGAATATATTGGAAATTATTCATACGTTTAGTTCTTCTGGTTCTTACATAGTTAGATTTAATGAACGCAATAGGAATGCTGGAATATTAAACATGTCCAACTCTGTAGATACACCTTTTTATATAGAATCTACAGTCGTTATCGATCCATTTTTAGGCTCAAATAATCTACCGTATATTGAAAATGTCGAAATACCGCAGTGGATATCAGGACAGAGTGGGCATTTTAACATAGCCGCTTTTGACCTTGAAGGAGATAGCATATCTTTCAAATTAGGAGTGCCAAGACAATCCAGAGACAGGTATGTTGACGAGTACAGAGACCCTGTTGATCCATCGTTTTATCCTAATACATTTTCAAAAGGGAATGAGAGTCAAGATGGGAAACCAATTTTTGAAATTGATCATATAACAGGGGATTTGATATGGGATGCGCCTGGTTTAGCTGGTGAATACAATACCGTCATAATCATTGAGGAATGGAGAAAGGTGGAAGGAAAGAGGTATAAGATGAGTCGGATGTACTTTGATTTTCAAATGATTGTAGAACCCGGTGATATAATAAAACCTTCTATTGTTATTCCGGAAAACCAATGTTATGCTGATGGGGAAATAATAGAAGAATCGTTTCTCGTGGAAGGGCAGACGAATATGAAAGTAGATTTATATACAGATGCCGAGGGGGTAATGATTAATGATGTTCCTATAGATGATTATAATTTTGATATATTAAAACCTTTGCATGAACTGAAATTTACTTATGACTCAAAGAATGCATCTCAACAATATTATAAGGTAGTGCTCAAAGTTGAAGCTGAACAAGACCAGCCAAAGTATTTGAATTATTTATGGTCAAAAGCGTTCTTTTTCGGGTTGAGTTGTGATGAAATAATCGAAGCACCTCAAATAGTCACTTCTGTAAATAGAGAAACAGAGATATTAGAATTCACCACATATTTTACGCAAACTTCTGGTACTATTTATTTTGGAAAGTTCTCCCTCCAAGATGCCAGTTTTCAATTATTTGATATCAATGGTAAATCCATACTCAATAAGAACGTACAGTTCGATCAAGGAGTGAGTAAGGTAATGTTTGATGCTCTCCCAAGTGGAATATACATAGCCAGCTTAGAAGCAGAATCTAACTTATACAAACAGAAGGTATTGATTAGGTAATACTAAAACACTCCTTCAGCGATTTTCTGAACACTGGTTGATTTCCCCATAGAGTAATAGTGTAAAACTGGAACCCCACTAGCTTTCAGTTCTTTAGATTGTTGGATACCCCATTCAATACCGATTTGTTTGGCTTCCGTATTGTCTTTGCATTTGTGCAGTGCATTGGCCAAGTCGTCTGGTAAATCGATATGGAAAATACTGGGTAGCACAGTTGCCTGACTTTTAGTAGTGATTGGTTTCAATCCCGGAATGATTGGTACATTGATTCCCATTTCTTTACATTTTTCCACAAACTCAAAGAATTTTTGATTGTCAAAAAACATTTGAGTTACAATATATTGTGCACCACCATCTACCTTGTCTTTGAGGTATTTCAAATCTGTATTCAGATTGGGAGCTTCAAAATGTTTTTCCGGGTAGCCTGCTACTCCGATGCAAAAATTTGTTGGGAATGCATTTTCAAGGCTTTCGTCCAGGTACCTGCCGTGGTTCATATTGTTCACCTGTTCCAAAAGCTCGGTGGCATATTGGTTGCCTCCGGGTGTAGGAATAAATTTACCGTCGGACTTGATTGCATCTCCACGTAGCACCAATACATTGTCAATACCCAGAAAGTTTAGGTCTATCAGTGCATTTTCAGTTTCTTCTTTGGTGAACCCACCACATATAATGTGTGGTACTGTATCAATCTTGTAGCGATTCATCAGGGCAGCACATATACCTACAGTTCCAGGACGTTTTCTGGTTGTTTTCTTTTCCAAAAGCCCGTTTGGATGCTTTTTGAAAATATATTCTTCCCTGTGATAGGTTACATCTATAAATGGAGGCTTAAATTCCATTAATGGGTCGATGTGGTTATAAATACCGTCTATGTGCTCTCCTTTTTTTGGAGGGATAATCTCCAGTGAAAAAAGAGTGTTGCCCTTAGCGTTTTTTATATGTTCGGTTACTTTCATTCGTAATTGGTGTTGTAGTTCTTCAGTATTATAGTGTTTTGGTTTTAATCTAATTTCCTGTTTTTCAGGTAGCGGATAAGTCCAAGGACTAGTTTTCTGGTCTTGTCTATCTGATCGTGAATTTCTTTCAAATATTTAGCATCAGAATAGTTTAAGTCCTCCAAAACATAAATCATACTTTTTACTTCAGCGGCAGAACTGCTTGAGTATTCTAAAAACCTTATAAATTCTTTGTTACTATATCTTCCAAATCCTTCTGCAATATTATTCATTATTGACAATGAAGCTCTTCTCAATTGACTCTTTGTATCATAGTCTATTAAATTGTTTTGATTGAGATTGGAATATATGTTTTTGACTAAAATCCTGGATTCTTTCCAACAATCTAGGTCTTCAAATTTTTCAATTTTTGCCATTACAATTCAACATTTAAACTATAACACTATACAACATAGTACTGAAACACTCTTAGTTGTACGCCAAATTAGGTGATAACCACCTTTCAGCCTCTTCTAAAGTCATATTTTTTCGTTTGGCATAATCTATTACCTGATCTTTTTCTATTTTTCCAAGTCCGAAGTATTTGGAATTTTCATTGGCAAAATAGAAACCACTAACTGCAGCAGCCGGGTACATGGCATTGGATTCTGTTAATATTATGCCAGTTTCCTTTTCTACATTTAGCAAATCAAACAATAAGGGCTTTTCCGTATGATCCGGGCAGGCAGGGTATCCTGGTGCCGGACGGATGCCCTTGTACTTTTCAGAGATCAATTCCTGATTATCCATTGTTTCTTCAGGAGTATATCCCCAAATTTCTTTTCTTACCTTTTTATGCATCAGTTCAGCAAACGCCTCGGCTAAACGATCGGCTATAGCTTTGACCATGATGGATTGGTAATCGTCATGCTCTTTTTCGTATTTCTCCAATATTTTTTCTATTCCTATACCAGCAGTAACTGCAAAAAAGCCCATGTAATCTTGTCTTTTGCTTGATTCCGGAGCGATAAAATCCGCCAGGGATAAATTGGCGATATTTTTTCCTTTCTTACCCTGCTGTCGCAAAAAATGGAAAGTGGTTAATTCTTTGCCATTTTCATCTGTGATTTTTACGTCATCACCATTAGTATTGTTGGCAGGATAAATTCCAATAATTCCATTGGCAGTTAAGCTTTTTTCGGCAATGATTTGATCCAACATTTTGTTGGCATCATTAAACAGTTTTTTTGCTTCATCTCCAATGATTTTGTCATCAAAAATCTTCGGGTATTTACCTTTCAGCATCCATGTCTGGAAAAAGGGAGTCCAGTCGATGTATTCTCTGATTTCTTCCAACGGATAGCTGTTATAGGTCTTATTTCCTATGAAATTTGGTTTTGTAATGGGTGTGGTTTCCCAATCTATTTTGAAACAATTTTCCTGAGCCTCTGCAAAGGGAATGTAGTTTTTATCTTTTGTTCTTCCTGCATGCTTTTCTCTTGCTTCCTGATATTCTTTTTTTACTCCTGAAACGTATGCCTCTTTCTTTTCACTCAGTAAATCTCCGGCAACAGGAACACTTCTCGATGCATCCAAAACATAAACCACAGGTCCGGAATAGCAAGGATCAATTTTTACTGCAGTATGAATCCGGGAAGTGGTAGCACCTCCAATCAGTAATGGAAACTGAGCTTTCTCTCTTTCAAGTAATTTTGCAAAGTCCACCATTTCATCTAACGAAGGGGTAATCAAGCCACTTAATCCAATAATATCGGCGTTCACCTCACGGGCTTTTTCCAGTATTTTTTCTCCTGGTACCATCACACCCATATCTATGATCTCATAGTTGTTGCATGCCATCACCACACCAACTATGTTTTTTCCGATATCATGCACATCACCTTTCACTGTGGCTAAAAGTACTGTTCCGGCATTTTTTGCTGCTCCTTCTGCCTTTTCAGCTTCCAGATAAGGTGTAAGGTAAGCCACCGCCTTTTTCATTACACGGGCACTTTTCACTACCTGTGGCAAAAACATTTTTCCTTCACCAAAAAGATCTCCAACCACATTCATCCCGTCCATCAATGGGCCTTCTATGACGTGCAAAGGCTTGTCTAAAAGCTGGCGTGCTTCTTCAGTATCTTCGTCAATAAATTCAACAATTCCTTTGACCAACGCATGTTCGATCCTTTTTCCTACCGGGAGCTCTCTCCATTCATCGTTTTTCTTTTCGGCCCTTTCACTTCCTACAAACGATTCAGCAAAATCAAGCAGTCTTTCAGTGGCATCTTCTCGTCTGTCCAATAAAACGTCTTCCACTTTTTCCAATAATTCTTTTGGAATGTCATCGTACACCTCAAGCATTGCAGGGTTTACTATTCCCATGTCCATTCCCTGACCAATGGCATGGTACAGGAAAGCAGAGTGCATGGCTTCTCTTACAGGATTGTTGCCCCTGAAAGAAAAAGACACATTACTGACACCACCACTTACATGTGCTGCGGGCAGGTTTTCTCTAACCCAGCGGGTAGCCTGGAAAAAATCCAGTGCATTCTTCCTGTGTTCATCCATGCCAGTAGCTACCGGGAAAATATTAAGATCGAAAATAATATCCTGTGGAGGGAAATTGATTTTAGGGCCAACCATCAAATCATACGTTCTCTTAACGATTTCAATTCTTCTTTGGTAATTGTCAGCTTGTCCATCTTCGTCAAAAGCCATGACGATGGTTGCGGCACCATATTGTTTGATGAGTTTAGCCTGACGGATAAATTCTTCTTCGCCTACTTTTAAACTAATAGAGTTTACTACTGATTTTCCCTGCACACATTTCAATCCTGCTTCTATGATTTCCCATTTGGAACTGTCAATCATGACGGGAATTTTTGCAATGTCTGGTTCAGATGCCATAAGATTCAGAAAATCAGTCATGGCTTTAACTCCGTCCAACATCCCTTCATCCATGTTTACGTCGATGATTTGTGCGCCTCCCTCTACCTGATCTCTTGCTATGGCAAGTGCATCTTCGAATTTTTCTTCTTTGATCAACCGAAGAAATTTTCGCGAACCAGTAACATTCGTCCTTTCTCCTACATTTATGAAATTTAGTTCAGGAGTGACAATCAATGGCTCCAATCCGCTGAGTTTCATTGGCGCATAATTGTGCCATTTGTATTTGTATTTTCCTGGATAGTCGGGGTGTATGTTCATTTTATTTTGAGTCAACGGTCAACTGATGACAGTCAACCGAATTTACGTTAGTTAATCGATTTTATAAGAGCTTGGGTTTTTACAATGAGTGTTTCGGTTTGATTATAGTATTTTAGAAAATATTCTTCGTTTATAAGATTTCTCCCCTTAGCTAGATAGAGACAAGTAATCACTTCAAGTCCGGATCTATTGGCGTATCTAAGGAACCTTTTAAATTCAGAATTAGATTGACCTGTGCTACCTTCAGAAATGTTAAGAGCAATAGAATCGGCTACTCTTTTTATTTGAGACGTTAAAATGTAGAGTTCGCTCTTAGGCCATTCTAATGTGAGTATATGAATTTCATTTGCCAACTGAATGGCATCTTTCCAAACCCTTAAATTTTCAAATTTAAAACTCATACTATTTTATTATAACCCAATCTTTCTGTTAGCTGTTAACAGTTGTCCGTTGACTATGAACAATTCTAGGCTTATACCCATCTGCCAATTCTGCTATTGCTTTAATATGATCAGGAGTGGTGCCACAGCATCCACCAATGATGTTGATCAAATCTTCATCTAGAAATTCTTTGATTTGACTTACCATGTCTTCCGGAGTTTCATCATAAGCACCAAATTCGTTGGGTAAACCTGCGTTTGGGTGAGCACTGATGTTGAATTCTGATTTACTGGATAACACATGCAAATAAGGCTTCAATTCTTTGGCTCCCAAGGCACAATTCAATCCAACACTTAGCAAATCCAAATGAGAAATTGAAATAAGAAAGGCTTCTGTATTTTGTCCGGACAATATCCTGCCACTGGCATCAGTAATAGTTCCTGATACCATGATTGGTATTTTGATTCCACGTTCTTCTGCTATTTCATCGATGGCCATTAAGGCTGCTTTGGCATTTAAAGTATCCGTGATGGTTTCTACCAGCAATAAGTCAGCTCCTCCATCAAGTAGGGCTTTTGCCTGATCTGAAAATGCCTGCTTCAGTTGATCGAAGTTGATCGCTCTGAATCCGGGATCGTTTACGTCGGGCGACATAGATGCCAGTCGGTTGGTAGGTCCCATTGATCCTGCTACAAACCGGGGTTTGTCAGGTTCATTGGTGCTAAATTCTACAGCAACTTCTTTTGCCAATTTTGCCGATTCAAAGTTGATCCGATAAACCCAGTCTTCCAGTTTGTAGTCTGCCTGAGCGATCCAGGTACTGCCAAAAGTATTGGTTTCTACGATATCGGCTCCTGCTTCAAAATATGCTGCATGAATTCCTTTGATTACATCCGGCCTGGTGATAGACAGCAAATCATTGTTGCCTCTCAATGGAACAGGATGGTCTTTTAGTTCTTCATTTCTGAAGTCCTTTTCTTCTAATTGATGACGCTGGATCATTGTGCCCATTGCACCATCCAAGATCAATATTCTTTCTTTGAGAATATCTCTAATGTCCATATCTAATTGTTTAGCTTGGAACTCAATTTTGCTTACCTAAGAAATCACTTGACGATTACCTATCTTTTTCCAACCGGAAACGGTCGGAGTGGGAATTGGCACAACATCCGTATTGCGGCTATGGATATGTTGCCAAGACGTCTAAGGGCCCAATCCCTCGGTCTTTCTTGATAAGTAAGGCAAATATAAGTGAAAAATAATAGGCTGCAAGCTAAATCCGAATGCAATTTCCGGTAGGTGAGTTAAAAAGGATTGTCGAATTCTGTTAATTCTTTGCACAGAACCAACAAAGGTGGAGCATGTAGAAATCAGGTGTTCCGGTTTTTTTGAATTAGTTGTAAAGTATTAACGGTTATTTTGTTGCTACTACAGGGTATTCATAATTCTCTGTATCAATAATCTCTCTCACCGCATTTTTGATTTTTACAGCCAATTCATCAAGAGGCAAGTCATTGATGTCAGTACCAAAGGGGTCTTCAATTTCTTCAGCTATTAATTCAATACTAAACAGGAAGTAGAAAATTGACACTACAATTGGCACGGCCCAGTATCCAAATTGCCAAACCAGTGCAAAGGGTAAGGAATTGATGTAAAAGAAAACGAATTTTTTGATAAACATACTGTAGGAATAAGGTATGGGGGTTGATTTAATACGCTCGCAAGCACCAATAATATCAGTAAATGCTTTCATTTCCTTATCCAGTACGAAAAACTGTTCCTGACTCAAATCACCTCTGTCTCTCAATAGTTGAATTCTTTGGTACATTATTCTATTGATCATATTGGGACGGTGTTTACTTTTGATCACAGCACTTTTCATTTCTGGATCCGGAAATTCCATTTCTCCTACCTTAATGCTACCTCTAAGATGCTCTTTCATCGAAAAGACCAGATTTGGAATTTGAGTTCTAAAGAAATGTTTATCCTCTGGGTTGGTTGTGAATGAACTTATTTTGATGGCCAAGGTTCTGCAGTTGTTGACCAGAGAACCCCAAAGCTTACGGCCTTCCCACCAGCGATCATAGGCGGTATTCGTTCTGATAACTAGAAACAGGCCAAGTATAATCCCTAGTATGGAGTGAAAAGCAAGAGTACCTTCGTATTCTAATTTAATGATTTCCTTCATCACGTATTCTACCGACGCAGTAAATGCTCCTACCAACACCATCATTGGCAAAAGAGCTCGCATTACATGACGGCTGTAAACACTAAATATGTGTGAGACATACGTTTTGGGATTGTACTTTATCATCGTAGTTGGTTGGTTGGTGATACTTTGATTCCAAAGTAAATAATAAATTGTTAATATTTAGAAGATTCTTGGAATTCGATTGACTTTAGTCAATTAAAATCTTTTTAGAGCAATGAGGAAGAACCGTTTGTCGGTATTTTACCTTGATGTTTCGACTTGCCTGCATCAAATTTTTGGAGTGAAATTTTGTTTTTTCAGCAGTAGTAATCTAAAATCTAAAGCTTCCTTACCCGGAATATCAGGTGCTTGCAATATCAACTGACCTGTATTTTTATTCAGATGAATAGCACCCATATTCAGAGGCTTAAAATCTTTCGTATAAGACTCAATTCGTTTGTGTCTATCGTATTGCATACCAATCAATGGTGGATCATGCGGTTCGGTGATTTTGGTTTTCAGAGTATCTGAATCAAAAATGAGTTCAATGGTTGAGCCTGTATTTTCCTTCGAACAAGTGTAGTATATAGTTGCATCGTAATCTCCTTCCTCTAATACTTCTATGTCCCATGAGATATAATCTTTCTCATCCGTCCAATTGGTAAAATAGGAACAGTTTGGCCACCGATTCGACCTTTGTATGTTGCCATGAGCCTGGCCGTCTTGCGCAGGTATTTGAGTATATTCAAAATCGGGATGGCCAACAGGAAAGGTTCTCAAATCCTTTTTTGGGAGTTCGGATAATACATCAGTTTTCCATTGGTCTTTGATATTCATCATCTCCTTTTTTATATCGGGATATTGATCAGATACATCAGTGCTTTGACCCGGATCTTTGATCATGTGGTACAGGTTGTCTTCCGCATCCAATCGGAATCGCTGACTTCTTACACTTGTACTATTTCTCCAATTATTGATAATATATCTGTCTTCCCAATCAGAATCATTTTCTATAAGTAGTGGTTTTAGACTTTTTCCATCCAAAGGTTTTTTAGGAGAAAATCTAATTCCGGCCAACTTGGTTAGCGTTGGGTATAAATCCAACATACTGGAAATTTTAGTGATTTTTTTTCCAGCATCTATTTTTCCTTTCCACTGAACTATGAGAGGAGACCTTACCCCGCCTTCATCGGTAGATCCTTTTTTGCCTTTCATATTACCGTTCCATCGGTATCCATTGGGTCCATTGTCAGATAGGTAAGCGATGATGGTGTTTTCTGTTAGTTTTAGTTCATCAAGTTTTTTGATCAGCCTTCCTACATTCCAGTCTATGTTTTCACACATAGCAAGTGCAGCTCTGGTGTGCTGAAGATCCTCTTTTTCAGGATTCCGGTGAAGCATTTTTAATTCTTTGTTCTCATATTTTCGCCACCATTCATCAGGTATCTGCATGGGGCTGTGTGGCGTGTTGTATGGAAGGTATAGGAAGAAAGGATTGCTTTTGTTATTTTCAATAAAGGTTATGGCTTTGTTTGTGAAATCATCTATAATAAATCCTTCACCCTGAACCAATTGTCCATTGTGTTCTAAAAGGGGAGCGAAATAGTTGCCCCAATGACCTGAGCAAAAGCCATAGAATTCGTCAAAGCCACGTCCGTTTGGGTGGTATGGGTATTGCATTCCATTGTGCCACTTACCAATGACAGCTGTTTGATATCCGGCTTGTTTGAAGGTTTGGGCTATGGTAGTTTCATCCAAATCCAATCTTTCTCCACCTGCACTGGTGCTGTACACCCCACCTCTGACATGATACCTTCCGGTCAGCAATTCTGCCCGGGTAGGGGAACATACTGGGCTCACATAGAATCTATCGAAAATGGTACCTTGCCGGGCTAATTCATCAATATTAGGAGTATTTATATTCGAATTTCCATTGATACTTAAATCTCCCCATCCCTGATCATCCGTTAGTATAAAAACAATATTGGGAGTAACATCCACTTCATTTTTCGCACATGAAAATAAGGCTGTAAGAGCAATAAATGCAATACACAGTTTTATTCCGTA
Organism: Reichenbachiella sp. MALMAid0571; assembly: GCF_040151475.1. Classification (NCBI taxonomy): domain Bacteria; kingdom Pseudomonadati; phylum Bacteroidota; class Cytophagia; order Cytophagales; family Reichenbachiellaceae; genus Reichenbachiella; species Reichenbachiella sp. MALMAid0571. Next base: position 19,232 of record NZ_JBDKWG010000107.1, read on the forward strand.
TGAAGAAAAAAAATGTTGGGCCATAATGTTTTGGAAGACACGGATAGTTTTTGGTTTTAAAGGTAAATATATTTTTTAGAATAAAGTTTTGCTACATTGATACTTCAATCCATGTATTGGGTGATGTCTTATATTTTCATAAACCGACTTACTTCTATGCCTGTAGTTGTCTCTACCTGAACGATATAGACACCACTGCTAAAGGCACTTATGTCAACTATCATTCTACTTTCGAACGACGAGGTAAACAACACATTACCACTGATATCAACGATAGAAATCTTTGTGCCTGATAGCTCGGAAGTTAAGTTCAGACTAATGTTTGCTGAAGATGGGTTCGGATAAATAGTAAGGTTCTGGTCGTATGTGATATCGGTAGAAGTTTTTCCAATGATAGGGGTGAAATTACTATTGCTAATTTCTTCCTGAATATTGACGGTATAGTCTTCTGTTTCCCCATAAGCATAAGATTCACAAGAACCGGACTCTTGATTATATTTCATCGAAACTCTGAGTAAGGTTTCTCCAAGCAGAGCACTAGCTGGTATATTAAATTGATGTAAGGTCAGGTTGTCTGCATCTGCCTGGCTGGTCAATACTTTTTCACCTGTGTCTGTAAAGAGTCCGTTGTGATTGAAATCTATCCACACATTCCAGTATTTCGGAAAATTAGTCAGTTGTCCGGCTTGCAAGCCTATTTCTACTTCTGAATCTCTTTGCAGGTCAGTGACCCACGAGCTGAAATCTGCATATCCACCATTATTTCCACTTTCATTATTGATAGAACCAAATTGTACCAGTTGTATCCATTCATTTTCGGATGATCCTCCTGACGCAATACAATATGGAGTAAATTCAACGGATGCTGAAAAACTTGAATTAGAATTTTCTGAACATTGGGATTGAACCTGAAACTCATAAGTTTCCCCGGAACTTAAACCTGAGAGTGCAACAGAAGAAATGTTTGAAGTTTCTGTTTGCCAAGTGGCTGATCCTATCACCCTATACCTGACGTCATAAGACTGAATGGCTCTAACCGTATCCCATTTTAGTTTAATACTTGAAGTAGTAATGTTGCTGTATGTAATGTTTTCAGGAACATCCGGACGACATTCCGTCTGAAATGTGAATGGATTAGTGAATCCTGAAATATCTACTGTTGAGCATAGTGATTGCATTTCTACTTCATAGATTGTACCTGCCAACAGGTTGGTTAATGTTGCGTTGTTGCTTGTTGCTTCAAAGTTATTCCAGTCAATCATACCCTTTTCTCTGTACCTTCCCTGATAATTGTTTACTCCCAGCAACGGATCCCAGGAAATAATAGCTGATTGGTCGGTTATGTCATTTGCAGCGAAATTATCTGGTTTTACAGGATTGCAAGAAGATGGTACAATGCCTGAAACAATAAGAGAGAAATTTTGAGCCCCGTTAGTCAAAGAACCTTTGTGGTTTATTGTAATGGTGTATTCCCCGTATGCGGGATTGCTTATCTCAATTTTTTCTACATTGTCAATTGAATTGTCTCCTGAGGATGCGGATGCACTCAGGTTATTTGGATTTAATGTCCAGGGAGAATAGGTGGAAGTTGATGAGGTAAGCCGGCAATCCAGGTCGTTGACAAGCAGTTTGGATGTAGAGTTTTGCGAAGTAATGCTTTCTGTCAGAGGTGTTCCTTTTGGATCAGTCCAACAGATTGTCAAAACGAGAGGAGACAGTCCGTCTGCCACTATTATTTTTTGAAAAGACTCTCCGTTATTTAAAGTATGCTCCTCTATCAGGGTGGATTCTTTATTTTCAGAAATGGTTTCTGCGGCTGCTTTTACGTCTAGCAAACCCCAGCCATATTTGTAGTCGGGTCCGGGATTTGATCCGGCTTCTTTGGCTGAATGTATAACTAAGCCTCTAAGGGTGGCAGATCGCATGAAAGCATTATTGAGGTTGTTGTAATGCTGCTGCAATAAAATCAATGAACCGGCTACATTGGGTGTGGCCATGGAAGTGCCACTTAACGATTCATAATCCGAATTTCCTCCACTGAATGAAGACCACACATCCACACCATTTCCTACTATGTCAGGCTTGATCCTGCCATCATCTGTGGGGCCTGTAGAACTGAAATAGGCTAACTCCACACTTGAGCTCCCAGTGTAGTTCAGTACATCATCAACTGCTCCAACTACAAGTACGTTTTTTGCAGTACCCGCACCTTCCAGTAAATCATATCCATTTCGTGAAGTGTTTTTACCATCATTGCCATCGTTTCCTGCCGCTTTCACAATCAAATAGTATGGTGCGGCAAAGGATATTTCATCCCATGCTTCTGCAGTATCATCATAGTAGCCAAACCTCCAATTTGGCCAGCCGTCTCTGGAATCCGTACTGTATCCATACGAATGGCTGGATATCAGGTAGCCTCCTGCGGCAAAAGCTGTCATTTCGGATTCATCAGAATTCCAGTCGCTTGCACGGAGCAAGGCTGCTGATGCCATGCCTTTCGCTGAGTCGGACACACCTGCAGCGATCAGCGTTCCTGCTACGTGAGTGGCATGTTCCGTTCCACTATTAGAACTTGAAAACCGAATTCCATCTACCAGTGTCACTCTCCCGCCAAACTCCTGATGAGTAGTTCTGACGGCATCTCCATCCCACAAACCCAGAGTCATTGATTCTCCATTTAAATCTAAACCTGAAAGACCTCCTGTCCAGAGACTTGATGCACCAGTGGTCTTGGCTGCATTGATATTGAAAGTAGTATAATAAAGAGGAGTATTTTCAGAAGTGATTTTTTGAATTTCAATTACCCTGTCATTTCGGTATATTTTACCCGATTCCAATCCATTTTTTTTTGCAAATTCGATTGCCAGTTTTTTTCTTTCTGATTGATCGGATTCCAACTTTTGCTTAAGTGTATTGATTTTTGTTTTATCAGGAACCAGATTGTTTCTTTGAAATTGATTTTGTGCATCGCCCTCCAGATGAATAAAAGTAATAATAAAAGTGAAGGCAAGTAGAAATTTGAATTTCATGTATTGGGTGAAAATTGATTTTGTATGCTATTAGACCTTTTGCCTTTTCAATGGTTTAAATTGAAAATCGTTCATTTATATTCTATGAAAAAATGTTGAATATGAATATGAGTAAACAACACACCTATTGTTGTAAACCCCTAAATAAATATTCTGAAGAGTACAATGAACGACAAAGTGACTTTTCAAATCTTTACTTATAGCAACTCATTGGCCAGATTTGCCAATTCAGAACGCTCTCCTTTTTCTAAATTAATATGAGTGAACAAAGGTTGCCCCTGTATCCTGTCAACCAGATAAGAAAGCCCATTACTTTGTGAGTCTAAGTAAGGAGTGTCAATTTGATTGACATCTCCGGTAAAGACGATTTTCGTGTTTTCTCCGGCTCTGGTGATGATCGTTTTTACTTCATGTGGCGTAAGGTTTTGAGCTTCATCCACAATGAAGTAAATATTGGATAAGCTTCGTCCTCTGATATAAGCCAATGGAGTAATCATTAGCTTTTCTTTGTTGAGCATTTCTGTAATTCTGCTGTATTCCTTATCGGTTTCTCTGTATTGGTTTTGGATAAACTTGAGGTTGTCCCAAAGGGGTTCCATGTATGGATTGAGTTTTGATTTGATATCTCCGGGCAGGTATCCAATGTCTTTGTTGCTCAAGGGGACAATCGGACGGGCTAAATATACCTGTTTAAAATTTCTTCTTTGTTCCAATGCAGAAGCCAAAGCCAATAAAGTTTTGCCTGTTCCGGCTACTCCCGTAATAGCTAAAAGTTTGACTTCAGGGTTCATCATACCATGTATGGCAAATGCTTGTTCTGCATTTCTGGGTTTGATGCCATACACAGTTTTTTTCTCCACATGGTCGATCAAATCCGTTTGAGGGTTGTAATATGCCAGAGCAGAGTTTTTATCGCTTTTTACTATGTAATAGCAGTTGTTGATGGGTTTTCTGGCACCCAGAATTCTTTTTTTCTCTACAGAAAAGTCCTTATAAAGGTCATTGATGGCAGCAGCAGATACCCTATTCAACTCATGTTTCCCTGATACTAAAGACCTGACATCTTTTATTTTTCCGGTTTCATAATCTTCAGCATTCAGATGCAACGACTTGGCTTTCAGTCTCAGGTTAATGTCTTTAGAAACTAAGATGACTTTTTTATCTTTTTCCTCTTCGTGAAGGTTAAGCGCAGCATTTAATATTTTGTGGTCGTTTTTTTTATCGTCAAAGATTTTCTCGGCATCCAATTTAGGGTTAGAATGCATTAAGACTTTAAACCTCCCTTTGGTTTTTCCATTGAGAGGTATCCAATCTTGTAGCATGTGGCCTTCAGACAATTTGTCTATTAACCTGGCAAACTCACGAGCTTCAAAATTGATGGTGTCATTCCCTTTTTTGAAATTGTCCAGCTCTTCCAGTACAGTTATAGGTATTCCCACGTCGTGTTCTGCAAAATGCATAATAGAATCGTGAGAGTATAAAATTACAGATGTATCCAGTACGAATATTTTTTTTTCACTACCTTTCTTCGCCATGCCGTTTATAATTTAAGGGTGAGTTTTTGAGTAAAGGCTTTTTACTACGACCTTTTAAATTGGAGGATAATTTCTATTAAATAGATTTATTATCAAACACTTTACCGAACTTTATTTTAATTATTTTTGATCACTTGTTGATCCATGATTTTCTCATTGTTTTTTGCTTTTTGGTAGGAGCAGGGTTTGGTTTAATATCGAGTTTGGTATGTGTGTCTTTTTCTATTACGTGCCCTTTAAGCCTTACTTTTTTGAGCTTGCCTTTTTGGTTTAGGCGTATTACTATTACCTTTATTTTATCACCGTTTTTGTGTGTTTGTTTGAAGTGGTCAAATGTGTTGATGAAATTGCCTGAATTGAGTTTCACTCCGTCAAATTTGTGAATAATATCACCTGACTGATATCCCAGTTCTTTACCAAACCTGTTGAGATTACTTGTATCGGTTATTATAACAGAGCCATTGTCAGTATTTGAATAAAAGTTAATTCCACCCAAAGACACTTCTTTTTTAATCTCTCTAGAAGTGTAAATTACCCCGACTTTTTCTAGCATGGATTCCAATGGGAGTGGTGAACTTCCTTCTACATATTGTGTGAAAAAATCTCGGATTTCGGGAAAAGTCAGTTCTGTAATAATGTCAAAAAGTTCATCATCCCTGAAAGAATTTTCCTTGCCGAACTTTTTCGACAGATCTTGCATCATGTCTTGAATGCCGTATTTTCCATTAGACAATTCTCTCAGTCTGATGTCCAGACAAAGTCCGATAAGGGCACCTTTTTGATAGACATTTCCATATTGAAATTTATATTCATGCAGGCATTTTTTGCTCAGTTCGGTGAATGGCAATTCCTGATCATATCGGGTAGCAGATTTTATTTTTTCCAATAATACTTCCAGGTATTGCCTGGCATCCATTTTTCCATATTTGACTTGTGCAAGACCCGCTGCATATTCCGTTACTCCTTCGTAAAGCCATAGATGCTTAGACATTTTGGGTTGTATGAAATCGAAGTTTCCAATTTCCTCAGAATGAATATTTAAGGGTGTGACTATGTGAAAAAACTCATGTGCTGTAAAATCCTTGATCGTTTGCGAAATCAAAATAGGATGCAATTCGGGAAGGCTGTAGAGCGAGGAATAGGAGTGCTCTAAAGCACCAAGGGCAAGTGATCCGCTAAAAACACCAGAGAAATGATATATCAGGAAAGCATACCGATCTATAGGAAGCTTTCCACCTAAGTAGTCTTTTTGTGCTTCCAGAGTTTCCTTTATATATCCGGTGGTAATTCCCGAAGTGGCAATTTTGTTTGGAGAATAAACCGAAACGAGGATTTTCGCTCCACCCATTTCAAAAGTTGTGGTATCCGGAACGCAGTACATAATAGGGCCATCGGCCAGATCGAAGTAATTGTTAGTGGTGAATATGTCTATCGAGTCTGATGCGATGGTTTTAGGAAGTGCAGTTGACCCAAAGAGATCACCGGGGTGTTTTATATGAACGTTGTAAGGCAGGTTTTTGTAGTTGTCCAAATATCCTATAAAAGCATAGGTGTTGATGATGAAATTTTTTCCTTCTTCAATATTGGATCCGGCTGGTTCAAATATAAAATTGTTCTTTTTACTGTCGTAGGTATCTTCCACCCAGTATGAAATTTTATGCAATTTGTTTGCATTGTATATCAGTCGTCGGTTGGGGGAGATGCTATCTGTTTTGAGCTGATTTCCATTAGAATCAATGGCCAGAAAGTTACTGATAAACCTTCCAAAATCATATACCGAATAAGTACCGGGGACAATCTTGGGAATATGGTATTCTATTCGTTCTTCTGAGATTTCAGGGACTTCTATAGTTACTTTTACCTTGTCATCCACTACTTTATTGAGATCAATAAATACCTCGTAACTTGGTTGGGCAATAGATCGAAAAGAAAAGAAAAAACACAGAGCTACAGTCAGTATGCTAATTTTTTTTATGGAAAGGGCTGCCATTTTAATATGAATTGGCAAGCGGAAATGAATCATAAGTATTCCTGATAATGAGGTTTATTTGGCGCAAACTAACGGACTATCAAATACCGGGTCAAGTTTTCTGGCAATTTTGAAATCTGCACAGGCAAAATTTTCTTTGTTCATAGCAAGGTGACACTTGCCACTGATGATGTAATTCATGGTGCTATCTGGCCATATTTCCTTTGTCCATTCTGTTGATTTGAGAGATTTTTCATAGTTTCCAGTCATGTAATACGCATTGGCAAGTTTCATAAATAGCTCAAAATGATATTTAGGAATCATTTCAGCGTTGATAAGTATAGGGTAAGCTTTACCATAATTGGCTTCATATTCTGCTGTTGCCATATTGCTTGCTTGCTGGTAATAATTGAGTGCTGACTCAAAATCTTTAAACCCCATTTCATATAGATCCCCCATTTCAACGTAAAATGAAGTAGTATTATATCCTGCCATATAGAGCTGTTGATAAATCTGAATGGCTTGTTGGTAGTTTTGCAATTGTTTGTTGGCTTCTGCTTTATTGAGCATGATATTCAAAGTATTGCCTATAGGAAAGTCGTTGAGGATATTATAAAGCGCAATGGCTCGGCTATATCTTTTTTCTTCCATGCACTTGTTTGCACGAATCAGAATATTGCTTAAGAGCATGTCTTTGTATTCACTCATGTCTCTTTCCGATTCAAAAAACATTCCCATTCCATCGATCATCAAAAGGCTCTCCTTCAACTCTCCGTTTTTGTATGCATTTTGAGCATTTGCAAACGTGTATCTGCGCTCTGTCAGCATTTTTTCTTTTTCAACCGCCTTGTAATATTCAGTAGCCCAGATGCCGATTTTGATGAGTACACCTACTACAAACGCAAACAAAAATGCGTATAAAGTACCTTTTAAATTTTCTTTGGAAGTTAAGGAAGGCCTCTTGAAAATCGGATCCCTTGGTCTTCTATAGTAATGCGGAGGTGGTGGACTTGTTGGCTTGGGGGGAAGCTCAAAAGAACCATATTTAAGTGTCATATCATATCGGTATCGGGTATAGGGATTGGAGAGTACCTGATGCGCAGCATTCAATTCCTTGAATAATTCTTCCATCACAGGATCACCCTGATTTCTGTCTGGATGAAATTTCAAAGCCTGCCTTTTGTAGGCGGCTTTTATTTCGCTGGCAGTTGCATCTTCAGAGATGTCTAATATTTGATAATGAGTCAGCAATGGTTTTTGGAATAGGCTTAATTCAAGTTAAACGAATTTTTTATGGAATGGTATGTTCTCGTAGTGATTTTTGATTTAATGAAAACAATTTTAGGGTAGAAAAATCAATATAGAAAAAGGAAGGTTTGAAAGTCATAAACTTTTGGTTGTTAGGAGCTTTTATTACTTTACAGTGTATTATCTGGATTAAGTTCTATGAGGATTATTTTCTGCTTTATGATGTTTGCCATTACCATTCAGGGTATGGCACTTGATAACATTAAGATTCGAGAAGACCTGGAGTTGCTGGATATAAAAGGCAAAACCTACCTATATTCTGATAAAACAGACACAATGACGGTAGTTCAGATTGCAGCAATGCCTGATGCCTTATGGAAGAAGAAACCGTTAACCGGATATTCTGAGCATTCGGAATGGGTAATGGTTCAATTTGAGAACGAATCTGAAATTGCTTTTGACAAAGTATTGTATCTCAACAATCCTATCAGTCATATTCTTGATTTTTATTTTGTTGAAAATGGAGTACTACAGGAGGAGCTTGTGGCTACCGGTCTGGCAAGGTCTGCTAAATCAAAACTTTACAACGATCCATGCTTCCCTGTTAGGTTGCATCTTCCTGCTAAAGGCGTAGTGAAGGTATTGATTAGAATATTTGACCCATTGTCTTCGATGAACGCACCTCTTTTTCTAATGGGATTTGATACAGCCACCCGGCTCAAAGATAAAAACCTGTCTTTTAGTTTTTTATGGATTGGGATATTGGTTTTATCCCTTATGCTTGCATTGTTCATGTATGTCAGTATCAGACAGGATATATTCTTGTACTATATCATGTTTGGCATCTCTACCGGGATGATTGGTACTGCCAACCTTGGAATACTTTTCTTGTTTATTGATTCTGACCCCTATCAAATAGTCACCAACTACTATCAGGTAGGAGCAGTGATTATGATCAACTTTATGCCCAGATTTTTGAACAGTATTGTGCCTATTTCTGAAATAAGTAGAAGGGCATGGCATGGGATGAAAGCGATGGGCTATTTGGCTATTTGTATTGCTGTGCTTTATAGTATGCCATATTTTAAGTTTAGCTTCTTTTTCACCAATTTGTTTATCAATACGATGGTGTCACTTACGGCTTTGCTTTTTCTGTATTTGCTGATTACACTTTGTATTGCATCTGTTAAAAAGATGGATCGTGCCTTAACGTTGTTCGTTGTTTACCTTATTTACCTTACTTTGGCTTTTAGCAATGTCATACTTCCATTATTTGGCGTTGCAGACAAAGGTTTGGATGGATTTAATCTGGTGTTGATGGGGTCGGTATTTGAAACCATTGCTTTTATGATATTGATGGCTCAGGTCACATTATCTGTGTACCGTGAGCGTGAAAATCTCTACAAGCAGGTGCAGAGCAATCAGGAGATAATGATGGAAGCAATAGTAAAAGGGCAGGAAGATGAAAGGAATCGTTTTGCCAAAGATCTTCATGATGGATTTGGGCAAATGATTTCATCTCTTATGTTGAATATTAAAGGGTTGGAGACTACTCAGTCCACCAATATTGAAAAGAGATCAGGCATCTTCCGACAATCCACCTCTATTCTAAATGACATGTATGTGGAGCTTAAAAATATTTGTTTTAACCTCATGCCTCAAACTTTACTTGCGGCTGGTGTAGGAGAAGCATTAAAAGAATTTGCCAATCGAATCAATGAGAGCGGTGAGATCATAGTGGAAGTTTCTTTATTTGATATGGAAGAAAGGCTCACTGAAATTCAGGAAATATCTATTTACAGAATTTCTCAGGAATGGATCAACAACATTATCAAATATTCGAATGCCTCAAAAATTGAATTACAAATTACCAAGGATGAGGATGAAATTACTTTATTAATAGAAGACAATGGGACAGGGTTTGACAAATCTGCTCTGGAGTCTGGCAAAGGAAATGGCTGGAAGAACATCCATTCCAGAGCCAATTTAATCAAAGGGGAAGTGGAGTTGGATACTACTGTAGGTATTAAAGGAAATACTTTTATTCTCAATGCCCCCGCCAAATTGGATGTCGGTGTGAAAAATGATTTGGTACTGACAAATTGATTGGGTCATTATTTTGCCTTATTTGATTCCACTGGGATATTCTGTTTTTTTTCAAGTACAAATTAATCATAGCTCCCACATTTTATAGTTTATCGTTCTATCTTTGATTTTATAATTATCGTCTGGAAACAGAGCCAATGATTGCATTTCTTTTTTATTTGCCATTTTTATTCTTGTTCGTTGTGTTGGCCGTGTATGCTGAGCGAAAAATAAGCGCATTTATGCAGGACAGACTTGGGCCAATGGTAGTAGGGAAATATGGTATTCTTCAAACTGTAGCTGATGTGCTTAAGATGCTTCAAAAAGAAGACATTAAACCCTATGCAGTCGATAAAAAGCTCTTCCTTTTAGCTCCTTTTATAATTTTTGCTTCAGTATTTGCGGGGTTTGCTGTGTTGCCTTTGACTTCTGATTTGCGAGGATCAACCGCTGAGACAGGGATATATTTTCTGCTTGGGGTGGTGTCGTTGGATGTAGTAGGTATATTGATGGCAGGCTGGGGGTCAAATAATAAATATTCATTGTTCGGATCACTACGATCAGTAGCGCAAATCGTGTCTTATGAAATCCCTCTTGGACTGGCCGTTCTCTGTGTTATTATGGTATCTCAAACACTGGATTTGCAAGAGATATCTTATCAGCAGGGAATATTCAATAGTGGAGATTTGGTGGAGAATGGAACTATAACTTCAATGGGTGGAATGCTTAGTTGGAATATTTTCAGACACCCTTTTTTGATTATTGTTTTTGTTATATTTTTTGTAGCATCTTTAGCTGAGTCTAATCGTACACCTTTTGACTTGCCAGAAGCTGAGTCTGAACTGATTGGAGGATTTCATACAGAATATTCCGGTTTTAGATGGGCGGTAATTATGTTGTCAGAGTATGGCATCATGTTGTTGGTATCTATATTGGCAGTAGTCTTGTTTTTTGGTAGTTGGAATACCATTTTTCCTAATATAGCAGGATTACCTTTAGCCGAATGGACATCCGGGCAACCGGGCACATTGGCTGGTCAGGCATGGGGCATCTTTTGGTTGATCTCTAAATCACTCGTGCTGATTTTTGTGCAAATGTGGGTGAGGTGGACATTGCCCAGGGTTCGGGTGGATCAGATGATGGCTATTAGTTGGAAGTATTTAACTCCCATTGGCCTGTTGATGGTTTTTGTAGCCGGAGTTTGGAGATTGTGGGTGATTTGAATTAAAGATTTTGAGAACATATTTATCAAATATAAAAGACACAATTTATACCTTTTCTCAAGGGTTTAAGCTGACTATGCGTCATTTCTTTCAGGCGAGAACCATGAGAGATCCTATCGGTATAAAAGATGACAACTATTTTGAGAAAAAGGAAGGTATAGTTACGCTTCAATATCCATTTGAAGAATTGCCGGTTCCAGATAATGGCCGTTATCAGTTGCACAATGAAATTGACGATTGCATAGTTTGCGACAAATGTGCGAAAGTTTGTCCAGTCAATTGTATTGACATAGAGCCTGTAAAGGCCTTGGAAGAAATAGGAAAAACCTCTGATGGCACTCCAAAAAGGATTTATGCAGCGAAGTTTGATATTGACATGGCGAAATGCTGCTTTTGCGGGCTTTGCACCACTGTATGTCCTACCGAATGCCTGACTATGACCAAAGAGTATGACTTTAGTGTATTTGATCTGACTGAGCACAATTTCGTTTTTGGGAATATGTCTGAAGAGGAGGTTGCAGAAAAGAAAGAAGAGCTTGAAAAACATAATGCAGCCAAGCAAAAGGAAAAAGAAGCTAAACCAGTAGTGGCAACTGCTTCGGAATTGGAAACTGAAGAAAAGAAAAAAACAGTATTTAAACCAAAAGTAAAAAATGTTGGAAGTGATGACGTAGCGAAAAAGCCTGTATTCAAGCCTAAAGTAAAAGCTAAGACGGAGACTGCTGAAGACAAAGGCATAAAAGTAGAAGAAAGCACGAAACCAGTAAAACCTGTATTCAGGCCTAAAATAAAAGCTAAAAGTATGGATTCTGAAACTCAGGAGTCTAAGGTAGAAAGTGAGCCGATAAAGCAGAAACCTGTGTTCAGGCCAAAGATAAAAGTGAAAGAGAAACCGTTGGAGGAACCCAATGACCTGAAATCAGAAGCAGAAGGTGAAAGGAAAGAAGAAATACCAAAAACGAAGAAACCTGTTTTCAGGCCGAAAATAAAACCGAAAAAATAAGAGTGGATAGTATAACCGAAATAAGCCTTAATGCAATTGCATTTTATTTTTTGGCCGGAATGTCCATTTCCTCGGGACTTATGATTTTGTTTTCTAAAAACATTGTAAGATCGATATTTCTTCTTGTTGTGGTTTTCTTAGGAGTAGCAGGGATTTATATGATCAGCAACGCAGAGTTTGTAGCGGTAACCCAGGTACTCGTTTATGTGGGAGGAATATTGATCCTGCTCATGTTTGGTATCATGCTTACCAATAGGATAGAAGGGCAGGCATTGAGTGTTAATCATAAAAGATTTTTGCCTGCTGTATTGGTTGGGGGATTGTTATTTTATATACTGGTCACTTCTATTACAGGAGATGCCAATTTTCATCAGTTCAACCCAAAGACTGAAATTCCCGGAGATATAACTTCCGGGTTTTCCAATACCCAGGTTATTGGAATCAATCTTATGACCAATCAGATACTTGCTTTGGAAGTGACAGCAGTGTTGTTGTTGGTTGCTTTGGTAGGGGCAGCTTTTATTGTTGGAAATAAACTAAAACCTGAAGAGTGATATGATACCAATCGAACATTATCTGCTCTTTAGTGCCGCACTCTTCATTTTAGGATTGTTGATTGCCATTGTCAAGCAAAATGCCATGATGGTGCTGGTTGGGATAGAACTGATTTTGAATGCTGCCAATATAAACTTTGTGGCATTTTCTCAAAATGACCCAAACCTGTCTGGGCAAATGTTTTCTCTGTTTGTCATAGTAGTGGCAGTAGCAGAATCGGCAGTAGCACTTGCCATTATTTATAAAGTGTACCAGCATTACAGTACCTCTGATCTGGATGAAGTAAACCAACTGAATGGATGATAGTTATTGAAACCGTTCATATAGATCAGATGTGGCTGGTGTTCCTGATACCGATGCTTCCACTATTGGCATTTTTGGTAGCTGTTTTTTTGAAAAATAAAGACTTTGCTGCATTGTTTTCTACTGTGGTTTCAGCGGCTGTATTCTTCGTGGCAGTGGAGGTGATCATATCTCATTATGGAAGTGCACTTTATTATTCCATGCCTTGGTTTACGGTTGGAAAATTCACTTACAATGTAGGTATCCTGCTCGATAAGCTATCGCTTGTGATGATTGGAGTGGTGTCACTTATTGCTTTGTTGGTGAATGTATTTTCGTTGGAATACATGAAACATGATGAAGCTAAAGGCAGGTATTTTTCCTTTTTAGGGCTTTTTGCATTCTCTATGTATGGGATTGTTTTATCCTCCAATCTGTTCCTTACTTTTGTGTTTTGGGAATTGGTGGGTTTCTCTTCCTATCTTTTGATTGGTTTTTGGTTTCAAAATGAAGAACCACCCAAGGCCTCATTCAAGGCATTTATTGTCAACAGGGTGGGAGATGCAGGTTTCCTCATAGGACTTTTTGTTGTTTTTGTATTTTTCCATTCATTCGAACTGCCTTATTTGTGGAATGAATTTTCCGAATTCGGAAAGCCGGATGCTTCTATAGGCATATCCAAAGGATGGTTGATGGTGATGGGATTGGGTTTGTTTTTGGGAGCAATGGGTAAATCAGCGCAATTTCCACTACAGACATGGCTGCCCGATGCTATGGCAGGGCCTACGCCTGTCTCAGCACTTATCCATGCTGCTACCATGGTGGCAGCAGGCGTATTTATGCTTGTTCGTGTTTTCCCACTACTGAGCATACCTGTATTGGATGTTATAGCCATAATAGGTGCCCTTACGGCTTTTATGGGAGCATTTGCAGCTTTTTCTCAAAATGACATTAAAAAAGTATTGGCTTTTTCCACTGTATCTCAGTTGGGCTATATGGTTATGAGTATCGGAGTGGGATCACCTGATGCGGCATTTTTTCATCTGGTCACTCATGCATTTTTTAAGGCCAGTTTATTCCTTTGTGCGGGCAGTGTGATCCATTACTTGCATCATGAAAATGATCCTCAGAACATGTATAAAATGGGAGGATTGAGAAAATATATTCCATTTACATTCATTGCCTACACTATTTCTATGTTGGCATTGTGTGGACTGCCCTTCTTTTCAGGGTACTTTTCCAAAGAAGCCATATTAAGTGGTGTGTTGGAGTGGATTACTTACAGTTCAATGGGTGGAATCGGTTGGAAAGTTCTTGTCCCTCTTTTCGCTTTTATTAGTGTGTTTATGACAGCCGCTTACATGGGGAGGCAATATTTTCTTGTGTTTTTTGGAAAGCCTAAATGGACTGCTCGCAAGCAAAAGGAATCTTGGTATGTGGCTATTCCGATATTATTGCTTGCTTCTCTTTCTTTTTGGTTTGTGTATTCCCTCAGCCCATTTCATGCTGATACATTTCTTTTAGAAATTTTGAGGTACAAAGGCAGTGTTGGAAGTGAGCATCTTATCAACCCTGTGATTCTTGGGATGGTGTCTTCCAGTTTGGCGATTTTAGGTCTGTTTGTATCTTATTTGCTTTTTTATAAAAAGAAGGCTCAGCATTTTCTAAATAAAATACATGAGCTACTTGGAGGGCTTTCTGCAAGTAACTGGTATTTGGATGGCGTGCATAGTATTTTGATAGTGCAACCTGTTATGAAGTTACGCATGTATGTGAGTCATTTTGATAGAAAATATGTGGACGGTCTGGTCAATGGAATTGGAGTGTTGAATGTAGTAGTTTCTCAAATTTTAGGTTGGTTTGATAAATATATGGTGGATGGTGTGATCAAGTTGATTACGGTCATTTCAGGTAATTTAGGGAATGTAGCCAGGAGTTTTCAGAATGGAAGAATCCAGATGTATTTTGTGTGGGCCGTTCTTGGAATTGTACTGGTACTAATAGTATTGTTTTAAAATCATAAGTTAAGAAAATGATAGAAAATCATTTATTGTCGTTGCTTATTTTCATACCCCTTATAGCTGGGGTTGTACTATTATTTATCCCTGAAACCAGTTCGGGATTATACAAGTGGATTACCCTAGGGACATTGGTGGTCGAATTGATCCTTACTTTGATTTTACTTTCAGGGTTTGACGCATCTCAAGCAGGAATTGGCAATGAAAGCCTTCAATTTGTGGAGAAAATGGATTGGATCAATTTGAGTATTGGTTCCACATCTGCCATTTCCATCCAATACTATTTGGGCGTGGATGGGCTGAGTATATCTATGGTATTGCTTTCCGCTATTGTGTTACTCATCGGAGTAATATCATCCTGGAATATTAAAGAAAATCTCAAAGGGTACTTTTCCTTGTACCTTATCTTAACAGCCAGTGTATTTGGTTGTTTTCTGGCATTGGATTTCTTTTTATTCTTCTTGTTTTTCGAATTCATGTTGTTACCAATGTACTTCTTAATTGGCTTGTGGGGAGGTGTAAGAAGAGAATATGCTTCGATCAAGTTTTACCTATATACATTGGTTGGGTCGATATTTATATTGATCGTAATGATAGCACTGAGTATTTCTGTCATTACCCCCGATCCCGAAATTGACATCCATTCATTTGACCTGATGCTGATGATGGACAATGCCAATTTTATACCTGATTCTGTGCTCTCTATATCAAGTTCTGACACTCTTTTAGGACTTTCCTACAGGTTATGGGCTTTCCTATTCGTTTTGATTGGCTTTGCGATCAAGCTGCCTGCAGTTCCTATTCACACCTGGTTGCCGGATGCTCATGTGGAGGCTCCTACGCCGATATCAGTAGTGTTGGCAGGTATATTATTGAAAATAGGTGGATATGGTTTTTACAGAATTGCCTACAGCATTTTTCCGGAAGGAGCGTATTACTTTGGTTGGTGGATTGGTTTATTTGGAATTATTGCTATAATCTACGGCGCATTGGTTGCCATGGCACAGTCAGATTTGAAGCGGTTGATTGCTTATTCTTCCGTCTCACACATGGGCTTTGTGATGCTGGGTTTGGCAGCTATTACAACACAAAGTATTTCCGGTTCTATTTTCCAAATGTTTAGTCATGGTCTGATTTCAGTAGCATTGTTTTTGATCACAGGGGTGATCTATGACAGAACAAAAGATAGAGAAATTTCAAATTACAGTGGACTGGCAGCAGCCATGCCATATTTTACTGTCATTGTATTGATTACATTTTTTGCGTCTTTGGGATTACCCGGATTCAGTGGATTTATAGCTGAATTTTTGGTGCTTGCAGGAGCATTTGATGGTGCTATGTCGTCAGAAGTAATCGCTATTTTTATGCCCATTGTGGGAGTGCTGGGATTGGTTCTGGGTGCAGCCTATTTTCTCTGGACACTTCAGAGAATGTTTTTTGGAAAGTACTGGATCAAAAATGAAGAGTGGACACTTCCCGACCTTACTACCCGGGAGTACATCATGTTTGTGCCACTTGTGGTAATGATATTTGCTTTTGGAATTTTTCCGGGCTTGATCCTCGATCTGTCAAATGAGACAATTATGAGTTTTGTGGAATTTGTACAAGAACAAGGAAAACAAAATATGACACTGATTTTAGAAAATACGAAGTAAATGGGTGTGACTAATCAGGTGTTAACAGAAAAACTAAATGAAGTCTTTGGTGGTGTGGCTCACCTACTGCCTGAATTGTGTTTGGTGTCAGGAGCACTGGTCATTCTCATATTAGAACTTGTTTTAAAAAAGGATACCTGGAAGCTGAAAACCGGTTTGAGTGTTGTTTTTATTGCTCTTGCTTTTGGTTCACTTTTTATAGTTGAAAGCTCTGGATTGCTTTTTGGAAGTGTTTTAATTGCTGATGAGTTGTCGTTTACTTTTCAGGTAATATTTCTATTTACCTTTCTCATTTCAATGATTTTTCCTTCTCAAAAATGGGAATTGCGAAAGATGGGAGAATATCATTTCCTGATTTTTTGTTTGGTGCTGGGAGCTTTTTTGATGGTAAAGTCAAAAAACCTTTTGATTTTCTATCTGGCATTGGAGCTGATCTCGATATCATCATACATTCTTACAAGCATCGGGTTTAATAAAAAAGGTTTTGAAGCAGGAATAAAATATTTACTCTTTGGAGCACTGGCAAGTGGTGTCATGCTTTATGGTATGTCATTGCTCTATGGATTATCTGGCTCGTTGGACTTGCTTGTGATCCTTTCAGGGCAAATGGACGGTCAACTTCATTTGATAGCTGTATTTTTATTGGTAGTTGGGGTGTTATTTAAGCTTTCGCTTGTACCAATGCATATCTGGACTCCAGATGTGTATGAAGCAGCACCTGTGTCCGTTGTTGCTGTGTTTTCTGTTATTCCAAAACTGGCGGCATTGGTGTTTTTATTCAGGACAGTGTCATTCATTTCCGACGATTCTGTTCAAATCATGGTGGTACAGATTATAAGCTGGTTGGCTGTGATCTCTATGTTTATCGGTAATCTGGGTGCCATCTGGCAAAATAATGCCAAGCGTATGATGGCATATTCATCCATTGCACATGCCGGATTTTTGGTAATTGGCGTAATTGTGCAAAGTGAATTTGGTTTGCAAAGTGTGATTTTTTATTCGGTGGTTTACTCCTTGATGAATCTGGGTGTTTTTTACCTCATAGCCTGTATGGAAAAAAACGATCTTTATCAAATCACCGATTATAGAGGTGTTGGTAAAATTATTCCTGTTGTGGGCATTTCTATGGTTGTGTTTATGATTTCACTTACGGGACTTCCTCCTACAGGAGGTTTTTCAGCGAAGTTCTTATTATTTTCTGCGTTATGGAGTACTTATGAAACTAGTCAGCTAAGTTTTTTGTTATGGTTGTTCATATTTGGACTGATCAATACAGTAATTGCATTGTTTTACTATTTGAAAATTCCTTATATGAGTATTTTCAAAACACAAATTAAACAAAGTGTTCCAAATATAACTTTGAAGAATAAAATTGTATTGGCTCTGATTTCTTTTTTGATTTTGGTGCTATTCTTTAAAGCGGACTTATTGTTTGATTTGACAAATAAGTATAGCTTTGTATTTTCGATTCTACCATGAGTGACTCCATAAAACACGAGTGTGGTATAGCCCACCTCCGCCTTCGCAAACCACTCCAATATTATATTGACAAGTATGACACGCCCATGTATGGGGCAAATAAGCTGCTTCTTTTGATGAAGAAGATGCAAAATCGTGGGCAAGATGGTGTTGGTGTGGCAAATATAAAACTGGGCTTGGAACCTGGTTACCGTTACATCAGCCGCTATCGTTCTATCGATCCTGATCCTCTCAAAAAGGTTTTTGATAAAGTGGGAAAAAAGTTTGCCAAAGCCAAGAAAGAAGGAGTGGAAAAGTACTATGATGAAGACTGGCTTAAAAAGAATTACGGATTTACCGGAGAAGTTTGGTTGGGGCATTTGCGCTATGGTACACATGGAGTAAACAGTATCGAAAGTTGCCATCCTTTCCTTCGCCAGAACAATTGGCGGAGTAGAAATCTGGTAATGGCTGGTAACTTCAATATGACTAATGTGGATCAGCTATTCAATCTTTTGATAGATATAGGACAGCATCCAAAAGAAATCAATGATACGGTAACTGTCATGGAAAAAATTGGCCATTTCCTCGATGAAGAAAATCAGTCGTTGTTTCAAAAGTATAAAGACAAATACACAAACAAGGAAATTACTCAAATCATTGAAGATGAAATTTCTTTGAAAAAAATTCTAGTCAGATCTTGTAAAGATTTTGATGGCGGCTATACTATGGCTGGAATGCTGGGATTTGGTGCTTCGTTTGTAGCAAGAGATCCTGCTGGTATCAGGCCTGCCTACTATTATGCGGATGAAGAAATCATTGTAGTTGCTTCTGAAAAACCAGCCATAAAGACTGCTTTTAATTGCAATTACAACGACATCAATGAGATTGAACCCGGGCATGCGTTGATCATTGATAAAAAAGGAGATTATACAATTGAAAAATTTTTAAAGCCGTTACCTAAAAAGTCGTGCAGTTTTGAGCGTATATATTTTTCCAGAAGTTCTGATCCGGACATTTATAAGGAAAGAAAGAAACTTGGAAGGTTGTTGGTGCCGAAAGTGCTGAAGGCCATTAATTTTGATTTGAGAAATACCATTTTCTCTTATATTCCAAACTCTGCAGAGACTGCCTTTTTGGGGCTAATGGATGGTATGGATGATTATCTGGTAAAGAAAAGAAAAGAGATAGTAATCGACAAAAAGCCTAGTCCGGATGATTTGGAGGAAATCCTTTCTTTCAGGCCAAGAATTGAAAAGTTGGTAATAAAGGATGCTAAGTTGAGAACGTTTATTACTCAGGATGCGGGTAGAGACGATCTGGTAGCCAACGTCTATGACACTACTTATGAAGTGGTCAACAAAGGCAAAGATAATCTTGTAATAATAGATGACTCAATCGTACGGGGTACTACGCTGGAGAAAAGTATTTTGACTCTTTTAGATAAGCTTGAGCCAAAGAAAATCGTAATCGTTTCATCTGCTCCTCAAATAAGATACCCTGATTGTTATGGTATCGATATGAGTAAGATGAAGGATTTTGTTTCTTTTAGGGCGATATTGAAATTGCTGGAAGAAACAGATCAGGAATATCTATTGGATGAGGTGATGGAAAAATGTGTAGCCAATAAAGGCAAGCGCAATCAGGAGAATTTTGTAACGGAATTGTATGCTCCGTTCACCTACGATCAGGTTTCTGCCATGATTACAAAAATTGTAAAACCTAAAAACATGAAGGCAGATCTGGAGGTTCTTTTCCAGACTGTGAATAACCTGCATTTAGCCTGTCCTAATCACCTGGGAGATTGGTACTTTACAGGTGACTATCCTACTCCCGGAGGGAATGGAGTGGTCAACAAAGCATTTATCAATTACATGAAAGGCGTGTCTGTAAGGGCCTATTAAAACTACATTTTCGTTTTACATTGAAAGCGTATCATTCTGATTCGTCAGGAATCATGATTTATCTATTATTTTTGATCCAAAGTAAATTGCTACGCCTCCTGTAAAAAACATCAGGATACTATAGATGGCAGGGGCTATTGCAAAAGCAGAATTTCCAAGCAAGACTATAGCGATTGAAATCGCCAGAGTTCCATTTTGAATGCCGGATTCTATGGAAATCGATATGGCTTTATCATTTTTAATTTGAAACAATCTTGATGAATAGAAACCGACCAGCATGGTAGCAACATTGAGAAAAAAAGTAGCTATTCCGGCTTCTCTGAAGTAAAAAGCCAGATTGTCTTTGTCTTTGATAAGTATCCCAATGATTACCAGTGTAATTACAATACTGGATGCTATCCTCACAGGTTTTTCCATTCTTAAAGCAAAACTTTCCTTGTATCTCCTTATAATCATACCTATTGATACCGGAATCAGTATTATCACCATGATTTGGATAATCGTTTGAACAACATCCAATTGAATAACTTGTCCTTTTTCAAGGAAATGTGTCAGACCGAAATTGACAATAAACGGAATGGTGACGATCGTGATAAGACTACTTAAGGCCGTAAGCGTGACGGACAATGCTATGTCTCCTTTGGCTAAATGGGTAATCAAATTAGACGTAGGGCCTCCGGGACAGGCTGCCAGTATCATTATGCCAACAGCAATTTCAGGCTTGAGTGGAAATATGGAAGCCACAGCAAACCCTATGATTGGTAAAATGATGATTTGATTTGTCAAGCCTACAAGTACGGCTTTGGGGTATATCAATATTCTTTTGAAATCATCTGCTACCAATGATAAACCCATTCCCAGCATGATGATTATAAGTGAAACGGCCAGGAAAATAGTTGAGCCTTTATCCATGTTGTATAGTTTTAGTTGAACTGGTAATATATAAACTTATTGGAACTATTTCTTATATGATATATGCCAGGGATTACAATATTTTACACAAATAAGGTATGCTATTTCCTGTTAAGGAGGAATTTATGTTTTATTGATTTTGTTGTTTCAGTTAAAAGTCAATTATTTATCTGCTTCTTGGGCAGCTATATAGGATTAATCAATTAATTTTCCTGATATTTTTATATAATAGCTGTAAGGTGAAACAATCTTTTTTTCTGGTATTTATTTTTCTTTTTACTTCAATGCTTCCAAATGGGCTATCGGCTCAGGATGAGCAGGGTAAGAAAAAGGAGGTGTTTTTTGGGATAGAACCATCTGCATATAAAGGAGATTTGAGTGACAGTTTTGAGAAATGGTCTATGGTGTTTCATGTTGGTATTAAATTTAATCGATTCAAAAAGATGAATGGAAATTTTGTCCTAACCATTGGTTCTGTTACCGGACAAAACATTAATTATAGTTATGGAGACGGTAGTTTACCTACCCCTAGCCCTAATAGGTTTTTCACGACAAAAGTAGTTGGGTTAAACTATGAGCTGCATTACAATTTTATAAATTGTGAAAAAATAAAAGTATATGCTTCTCAAGGGATTGGAGTGTTAAGGTTTAACCCTCAGGATGAGTTCAATAACAGTCTGGTAGATCAATTGTTTACCCGGTCATCCAGCGAAACTTATGGTACCATCACCTTGATGCTACCAACACAAATCGGAGTATTATATACTTTACCAAATCAATATTCTGTGGGAATGCAGGCTGGTTTTGTAAATACGCTGACTGATTATCTGGACAATATTTCAGCATGGGGAAGTAAAAAGGGAAATGACAACATTCTTTCAGTAAAGTTTGAAATTCATATACCTGTTTCTTTCTAGCTTCTTTGGGCAACTTTATAATTGTTGTTTTTCCGGTTTTGGCAAAGGTCAAAATTGTTTTAAATTGTTCATTCGTTTAAATTCGAATTCTGGAGATGTTTAGACCACTCAGGAAAGGAATAATTTATGATCTCCTGATTTTAATGACATTGAATCTTAAGTATAATATTTAAATAACAGTATGAACACTATAAAAGGACCTGCCATTTTTTTGGCGCAATTCATGGACGACACTGAACCGTTCAACAATTTGAAAAGCATCTGTAAATGGGCTGCAGATTTAGGATATAAAGGCGTGCAAATCCCTACATGGGATGCCCGTGCAATTGATCTTCAAAAAGCTGCTGAAAGCCAAACCTATGTAGATGAGATTAAGGGTATAGTGGAAGATACCGGAATGCAGATTACGGAGTTGTCCACACACTTACAAGGGCAATTAGTAGCTGTTAACCCTGCTTATAGTGCGATGTTCGATGGATTCGCTCCTGATAGTGTAAAAGGTGACGATAAAGCGAGAACTGCCTGGGCGGTGAATCAATTGAAAATGGCGGCTAAGGCTAGTAGGAATTTTGGAATAGATGTACATGCTACATTTTCCGGGGCTTTGCTGTGGCATACTGTTTATCCATGGCCTCAGCGTCCTGCCGGACTGGTAGAAATGGGCTTTAAAGAACTGGCTGCACGTTGGTTGCCAATATTGAATGAATTTGATACACATGGAGTGGATGTGTGTTACGAACTTCATCCCGGTGAAGACTTGCATGACGGCATCACTTTCGAGCGCTTTTTGGAAGCCACCGGAAATCACAAAAGAGCCAATATACTATATGATCCAAGTCACTATGTATTGCAACAATTGGATTACTTACAGAACATTGACATTTACCATGAGTTTATCAAGATGTTCCATGTGAAGGATGCGGAATTTAATCCGACAGGAAGAGCAGGAGTGTATGGTAGCTTCTCTGACTGGGTGGACCGACCGGGAAGATTTAGATCACTTGGAGATGGGCAAGTGGATTTTGCAGGGATTTTCTCCAAACTGTCTCAATATGGATACGACGGTTGGGCCGTGCTGGAGTGGGAGTGTTGTATCAAAAGTGCTCAGCAAGGAGCAGAAGAAGGGGCTCCTTTCATAAAGAAGCACATCATTAATGTAACAGAAAAAGCATTTGATGATTTTGCTGGTGGAAAACCAGACGAAGAGTTGAATAAAAAAATATTGGGATTGTAGTAATCTTTTTTGACTGCAATTTACTGACACCCTTATTTTCTGTAACAGGAAAGTAGGGGTGTTTTATGCCAATTGTAATTGAAATCAATCCTTATTCCTTTCAATTTGAATGGATTTGGCAGTTGTGCAAACTAAGTGCTATTTTTAAAGAAAAATTAAACTAGCAAAATGAAACAACTTTCCGATACGTTCAGACTAACCAGCTTTATAACATTGGCTTTGATTTTGTATTCCTGTAATTCAAATACTAAAACCACAACCGAAGAAAAACCTCCAAATATCCTATTCATCATGTCCGATGATCATGCTTTTCAGGCAGTGAGTGCATACGGACATGGATTGAACAATACGCCCAATATTGACAGGATTGCAAAAGAAGGAGCTATTTTCAATAAAGGATTTGTGACCAACTCTATCTGTGCCCCCAGCCGGGCGGCTATGTTGACGGGTAAACATAGCTTTGTCAATGGGAAAGTCGATAACATGCAACCATTTGATTGGGAGCAACCCAATTTTGCGAAGCTGTTGCAACAAGCCGGATATCAAACGGCTCTTATAGGAAAGATACATTTGAACGGACTTCCCTTAGGTTTTGATTATTCGAGTGTATTGCCTGGTCAAGGAAATTATTACAACCCGGATTTTATTGAAAATGGTGTGAAAAAAAGATTTCCCGGATATGTTACCTCCATTACGACCGATCTGGCTTTGGATTGGTTGGATAAAAAACGTGACAAGGAGAAACCCTTTCTTCTACTCTACCATCAAAAAGCTCCTCACCGTAACTGGAAACCAGAGGAGAAATACCTGACACTTTTTGATGATAAAACTTTTGATCCTCCGGCTAATTATTTTGATGACTATGAAGGCAGAGGTACTGCAGCCCACCAGCAGGAAATGCAAGTGGATGGGCATGCCAAATGGGGTCATGATTTTAAAATGCTTGTCGATCCCAATGGGGATTCTACCGGATTTGATAAAGAACTTAAGAGGTTTGATGAAAAACAACTTGCGGCATGGATGGCTGCCTATACTCCTAAAAATGATGCTATGAAAGCAGCAAAACTGGAAGGAAAAGAATTAGGAAAATGGAAATACAATCGATACATCAAAGATTATCTGAGAACAATTCAGTCCGTGGATGATGGCGTAGGGCAGGTGTTGGATTATTTGGATGAGAATGGACTGACCGAAAACACGATTGTGGTTTATACATCTGATCAGGGCTTCTATCTTGGAGAGCACGGATGGTTTGACAAACGCTTTATGTATGAAGAGTCACTTCGTACGCCATTATTAATGCGTTACCCTAAAGAGATTAAGCCCGGAGGTCAAATCAATCAATTGATACAGAATATAGATTTTGCACCTACTTTTTTAGATTATGCCGGAGCAAATATCCCGGAAGATATTCAGGGAGAATCTTTCAGGAAAATAGTGAGTGGAGAATCTTCAGAATGGAGAGATGCCATCTATTACACCTATTACGAATATCCATCGGTACATATGGTAAAGCGCCACTATGGAGTAAGAACCGATCGCTACAAACTAATGCATTTTTATTACGACATAGACGAGTGGGAAATGTATGACCTGGAAAAGGACCCGTCTGAAATGAAAAACGTGTATGATGATCCTGCCTATCAGGCGGTAAGAGAAAGTATGCATGAAAGGCTTGTGGAAATGAGGAAAAAATATGGAGATAGCGACGAAAATGATCAGATGCATCTGAACAGATACCTAGAGGCCATTAATAAGAGGAAGAAAGGTTAAATCGAAATGGTAGAACAGCAAGAGCTTCCTGAAAAGGAGGCTCTTTTTGTTTTGTGATTTTTTTCAATCAAATACTCAACCCAGCATCACCGCCATTACTTTTTCTTTGTAAGTATCAATTTCCGGTACTTTGAAATCTTGAACTAACTTTACTAAAATCATAAATTCTAAGAAAGATCAGACATGTCTAAAGAACTCGTATTGTTGTTACTCATTTTTTGTTTTGTAGCATGTTCGGAAAAGAACAAACAACTGAGTCAGAATCCTTCACCGATGGAGGAACATATCAGAGCTCATAAAAGAGTTGATGGTTTCGGATGTGAAGGAACTCGTTTTAAACTGGAGGATGTTTTTTCAGTGCCTATTGAAGTTTATATTCCCGGTCACTTGACTAAAAATGACACTGTGGCTTTGGTATTCCATTTTCATGGAAGTTCGAAAGTCACTGAATGGGCCGCTTGTGATGGGAAAAAGAAATATGTGGTAGCAACTGTTAATTTAGGTAGTGGTTCGGCCAAATACGAAAAACCACTTCTTGATCCAAAAGTCGTAGATGATATGTTCAACCAGGCTCAGCATGTATTATTTAAAGAATATGGTTTTTCAGTAAAAAAAAGATTTATTACTTCGTTTAGTGCCGGATATGGAGCCGTTCGTGCTTTGTTGAGCAATCCAGTGTCTTTCGAAAAAATAGATGGAGTGCTGTTACTTGACGGGCTTCACACTGATTATATTCCTGACAAACAACTACTTTCCAACGGAGGGAAACTTAATGAAGACAAGCTTCAGCCCTTTTTACAATTTGCCAGAAAGGCTGTTACAGGTAACAAAAGGTTTGTTTTTACGCACTCATCCATATTTCCTGGTACTTATGCCAGCACTACCGAATGTGCCGACTACCTGATCAATGAGTTGGGATTAAAAAGAACTTCAGTATTGGAAGAAGGTCCGTTGGGTATGCAGCAAGTTGGCAACACCAATCAGGAAAGATTACACATCATAGCATTTGCTGGCAACACTGCACCGGATCATGTAGATCATTTGCATGGGCTTTCTGATTTTATTCAGCTTTTGGACAATTAATTTTTAAACCTTACTGGTTTCTTTCTGAATTGTCTATTATTTCTCGTAAAGAACAAATAATTTAGAGTGATTGGCTTTTTATTCCAATCAGAAAATAGTTTGTACAATACATAAAATACGATGAGTAAAATAAGAATATTAGTTGTTGGGTGTGGAAATATGGGGGCAAGTCATGCCTTGGCCTATCATCAATTGGACGACTTTGAAATCTGCGGCATTGTTAGCCGGGGAAATAGCAATGCGACATTGAATGATAAATTAGGCGGTAAATATCCGCTGTATAATTCCTTCGATCAGGCACTTCAAGACTCGAATGCTAATGCTGTTTGCATTTCTACTTATCCTGACACGCATGAGGAATATGCAGTGAAAGCATTTGAAAAAGGTTGCCATGTTTTCTTGGAAAAACCTGTAGCTCCGACATACGAGAGTGCTTTTAATGTTGTGCAGGCAGCAAAGTCAGCCAATAAAAAGCTTGTGGTAGGGTATATATTGAGACATCATCCTTCATGGGTGAAGTTTGTGGAGTTATCACATGATTTGGGCAAGCCTCTGGTGATGCGAATGAACCTGAATCAGCAGAGTAAGGGAGCAATGTGGGAAACGCACAAGAGTTTGATGCAATCCATGTCACCCATTGTGGACTGTGGTGTGCACTATGTGGACGTTATGTGCCAAATGACAAAATCAACTCCGGTAAGTGTTAGTGCTATTGGGGTAAACTTGAGTTCAGAAATAGATAAGGAAATGTACAATTATGGTCAGTTGCAGGTGAAATTTGCAGACGGAAGCGTTGGTTGGTATGAAGCAGGGTGGGGGCCAATGATGAGCGAAACGGCATTTTTTGTCAAAGATGTGGTTGGCCCAAAAGGATGCGTGAGTATAGTTGCCGAACATACAGGAGTAGCTTCAGATAATATTGACATGCATACACAGACTCAGCAATTAAAAGTGCATAAAAGTGACCTGGATAAAGAAAACAAGTTTGTTTATCCTGACCAATTTATCAATCTTCAAGACGAACCAGGTCATAACGAACTTTGCAAAAGAGAACAGCAGTATTTTCTCAAATCCATACAGCAGGATGTGGATTTGACGGATCACATGCAGGATGCTTTGAGTAGTTTGCAAATTGTGCTGGCAGCCGATCAATCCATAAAGGAAGGGCGGACTATTGTGCTCTGATGTTTTTCTATCCAGAATGAAATTGATTATTCCAAAGGAATTTGTTCGTTTCAGAAGTTCAGACCAGAGTTTCAGAAATATGTAGCGTTAATGTTTCTATAGTTTGGATAGTATTACGCTGTGAAATTGTAGTTGATGCAGGCTACATGTTCGCAACAAATAGAGCATATTTACTATTTGTAAGATTTACTCCATTCCTAAAAATGAGAAAAATATTATTGATGCCTTTTCTGTGGTTTTCATTTTGCGTTACTGCGCAGGAGAACAAGCAAGATAGTCTGATTCAGGCATTGGAAATCCGGCCACAGAAAGACAGTATTAGAGTGGATGCTTTGATAGAGGCTGCCAACTATTACCAGTTCAAAGAATTTGAAAAAGGCTTGCCTTATATCAATGAGGCGTTGGAAATAGCACAGGAAAAGGAGTTGTATGTTCGTCAGGGTATTGCTCTAAGAAGTTTGGCTGCCTATTATTTGAGAAAGGGCTTGTACGATAGGGCTATTGATCAGGCAATAGAGTCTTTAAGGGTTTTAGAAAAAGAACATAACAAAAGTGAAACATTGCTTTCCAATAGTCTGCTAGCCAGGTTGTATAGAGACAAGGGTTTTTTAGATAAAGCTCTTGAAATAAATATAAAGAATGCATTACTGGTAGAAGATGATCCTGAAAGTGCTGTGAAAGCCAGGTATTATTTCGATTTGGGCAATTCCTACAAAGAAATGAAGCTTTATGGCAAGGCAGAATCAAATTATAAGATAGCTCTGGAAATTACAAAGAATGTAAACTTTGTGCCTGGTCAAATGATGCTGGGGCTTACTTTGGGTCAACACTATAAAAGTATGGAAGCGTTTGACAAGGCCAAAATTCACCTCAACAAGGTATTGCCATATTATGTTGAACAGAAACAAATGAGCAATGTAGCACTGGTTTATTATGAGTTAGCAACTATCAGTTCTATGGAAGGGAAGCATAAAGAATCTATACCACTCTACAACAAATCACTTGACATCTATAAGCAAATAGGGAAATTATATTTTGTTAAAGAGATCAATCAAAGGCTTTTCATTGCTTACAATATTGTAGGTGATCCGGATAAAGCGAAGGAAGCCAATGAGGTTTATAACTTAATGAATGACTCTATTGATAATCAGAAAACGGACAAACTCATAGCGGATATGAAGACCAAATATGAGACCGAGCAAATTGCTGCAGAAAAGGAACTGGCTGAAAACCGGGCTGAGCTGGCTGAAGCAGAGAGCAAGCAAAATCTCATTCTGTTTATTGCTGCTGTAATCATCACAATACTAATTATTGTGAGTGCAAGCTTTTACCTGTTGAGAATCAAACAGGCAAAAAAAGCAGAAATGATGGCACTGCAATTAAAAGAATCTCAAAAACGACTGGCACTCGAAAAACAATACCGTGATAGTGAACTCAAGGCATTAAAAGCCCAAATGAATCCACATTTCATTTTTAATGTCCTTAATTCTATTCAGGAATTTATCATTTTGAATAAAAAAGATTTGGCAAGCGATTACTTAGCCACTTTTGCCGAATTGATAAGGAGCTATCTGCACTTTAGCAATCAGGGGTATATTTCACTGGCAGATGAAATAGAAACACTTCGAAAGTATCTGGAATTGGAAGCACTCAGATTTGGTGACGGTCTGCAATACTTTTTTGATATAGAAAAAGGAATAAATAGTGAAAGCAAGTATATCCCAACCATGATCATACAACCGTATGTGGAAAATGCAATCAAACATGGATTATTTCACAAGAAAGAATCAAAGTCTGTCAGGCTGTCTTTTTACTTACCCGAAGAGAATGTTGTACAATGTATTATTGAAGATGATGGTATAGGCAGAACCCAGGCAAAGGTAATTGAGGGTAAAAAGAATAAAGCATTCAAATCGTTTGCTACTGAAGCGACTGCCAGCAGGTTGGAATTGTTCAATCAGATGACCGTCAATAAAATAGGCGTAGAAACTATTGACCTGTTGAATGATGAAAAAAAAGCAGTCGGTACAAAAGTGATATTAACCATTCCATTGATTAAGAAACAATGAAAGCACTGATTATAGACGATGAGTTAAAAGCCCGGAATTTATTGCGCATACTGGTAGAAGAAAACTGTAAGCGTATAACTCAGGTATTTGAAGCTGAAAACTTAATGAATGGTGTTGAGTTGATCAAAAAAGAAGAACCTGAAATTGTCTTTTTAGATATAGAAATGCCAAATCATTCGGGGTTGGAGATACTGGAGTTCATTAATAAAGAAGACTATAATTTTGAAATCGTTTTTACTACAGCCTACAATGAATACGCCATTCAGGCCATTCAGCTTTCAGCATTGGACTACATTCTGAAGCCGGTAAGTGCAGGCAAAGTGAAAGCGGCAGTTGATAAGGTTGTTGAGTTTTTAGGCAAATCAAAAATCAACCAGAGACTGGAAGAACTCAAACAAACCTTCAAATCCAATACTTTCAGAAAGATAGGTCTTCCGGTCAATGATGGCATTAGTTTCGTGTCATTTGATGACATCATTCTGATGGAAGCAGAAGGCATGTACACTCACATTCATACGATAGATGAGAAATTGCTTATCAGCAAGCCTCTCAAGTATTTTGTGGAAATGCTCCAAAACATAGACCTGTTTTTTCGGCCCCATCGTTCTTTCCTTATCAACCTGAAATACATCAAGAAATATGTGAAATCTGATGGAGGATACATTATGATGGACAATGACAAGTCGGTTTCGTTATCAAAAGACAAAGTAGAAGAGTTTATGCAATTGATGCAGGGAATCTAATACCTGATTACTTTAGCAGTTGAAAGCGGAAGTTCAGAAGTTAGCACCTCTTGCAGGTTCAGTTCAATATTAGTTTTGGTTTAGTTCTTTAATAAACCAGAATGAATATGAAAACGAATCTTACCCTAGTGCTAATATTGTTGTTATCAATAACGGCTCATTCACAAGTTCCATTTTCGGAATATCTTTTTACCTCAGCATCCCTCCAGAATACCGGAAGTGTTGTAAATAGCTTGGCACATACCGGAAGTACATTAACTGGAGTCAATGACAGAGATGGTTTTGCTGATAATGCCATTTCACTCAATGGGGATATACTACAGGAACAAGCCGGTGAAAATCGAACCAATTTTTCTGTGAGTTTCTGGATCAAGACCAGTACCAATGACGCCAATCCGAGATACATATTGGATCAGTGGGGCGGAAATCCCGGAGGAAAAGGCCCAATCGGCTACCGTGTAATTTTAGAAAACGGTGAATTAAGAGCATTCGGGAAATTTTATGTGTACAATCAAAACATACATTTTATCTCCAATAACATCAATACAGCGGGAGGCACCATCGCCGATGGTGAGTGGCACCATGTCGTACTCACCATGTCCTCATGGTCACGTTCTACGCTTAATGGCAGCTTCCCCAATGTCAGTCATCGGTTGTTCGTAGACAATGTATTGCAGCAGCTTGCCACTGTAGAGATTCCTACAACTGGGGGCACAGGCCGCACAGTGGATACCGTTCCTTTGTCTATAGGTAATATTCAAGATCAAAGCGCAGAATTCAGCTATGAAGATCAAATAGATGACATTCGGATGTACACCAAGAAGCTAGAAGAGGCGGAGATCGCTACGATCTATGAGCAACGCACTTCGCTTGCCAAAATCTATGTAAAAAGTGATGCCGTGGGCAATAACGACGGTTCTTCCTGGACGGATGCTTTTACAAGCTTGAAAGCAGCAACAGAATACGCCACTGCTCCGGGCGATGCGATATGGGTGGCGCAAGGTGTCTATAAAGCAGACGCTTCGGATCGGACAGCTAGTTTTATTCTTAATAAAGGTGTGAAGCTTTTTGGCGGTTTTTCAGGCACTGAGACGGAACTCTCAGAAAGAGATTGGCGGGCAAATCCTACTGTATTATCTGGTGATTTGAATGGAGATGATGATAACGATATTTCTTATACGAATACACTACGTAGCGAAAACACATATCGAATAGTCTATGTAGCGGGTGACAATATCTTGATTGATGGAGTCATGATCACAGGCGGTCAAGCCAATAATACCGTCAACAATGACTACAACAGAGGAGCTGCCATATTCAAAAGAGCAGATGTTAAAAACCTTACGGTAAAAAACACCATTATCCACAAAAATGTATGCAACAGAGAAGGCAATGTTCATGTGCCTTTTACCGCAGGTGCTGACAATACTTTGAGGGTTGAAAACTGTATCGTCAATAACAATTTTGCCCGTTATGGTGGTGGTTTTGCTGCTTCTGTGGAAAATGGTGCCACTTTGGATGCGAAAGTATATAATTCCCTGTTTCATGCCAATGTCGCCGGAGATATCTCGGCTGGGGATGGTTTTGCTGGAAGCAGCTTGTACTTTGCAGCCAATGCCGGTCGCATAGATATTGCAGTGATCAATAGCACTTTTACGGAAAATGAAGACTTAGGCACCAATGCATCCAACGACAAGGGGACGATAGTGATCAGAAGACTGAACGACAATGGCACATCGATAGCCAATGCGACTTTTCACAACAATATTTTCTACAACAACTTGAGCTCCCCAGTGGTGGTAAATGAACAAGTCATTGGTTTTATGAACCGACCTACCACTAAACTAACCAGCTTAACATTTTCCTATAACATTTCCAATCAAACGGATTTATCGACCAAAGCAACACTCGCTACCGTCTCGGACAATATCAATCAAGACCCGATGTTTTCGGATGCCGTTTCTCAGGATTTCACGCTCACTACAGGTTCCCCAGCGATTGATACAGGTAGCAATGATCAATTACCAGATGATTTGTTTGGAGATATTTCGGGCAACAAAAGAATCCATGGTGGCATGATTGACATGGGAGTGTATGAGAGCGGGTCTACTCCGAGAAACAATGTGGCTCCTACAGCAACTGCGCAAAATATCACCGCTCAGCTAGAAAGCAATGGAGAGATTACCATATTGGCATCACAAGTAAACAATGGCTCAACAGATGACGATACACCCGATAATGAACTAATCTTTAGTCTGGACAAAGCCACATTTACCTGTGAGGACTTGGGAGCAAATACGGTGATATTGACAGTAAAAGATGCAAGCCGAAACATAGCCACTACAGAAGCCATAGTGACTGTGACTTCCAATATCAATGACGAAACCGTGAGCATAGCCGATGATTCATTTTGCACAGAAGCAAGTACAACAGTTTCAACAGGCAGTTCTGTCAGTGGCATCAATTATTTCTTGAGAAATAGTGCGGACAACAGTGTGATAGACGGACCGATTCATGGAACTGGAGATGCCTTGGGTTTCAATACAGGAACAATAACTGAGAACACCACTTTCAATGTTTATGGGGAAGTGCCTCCAGTGAACGGAGTATCCGGAGGTTTAGATTTCGACGGTACCAATGATAATGTCAATACGACTTATACCTTTGGAACCACCAATATTTTCACAATCGAAGCATGGATTTTTCCAAGTGCCACTTCATGGCGCAGATTGATTTCTAATATGGCTAGCGGTAGTGTTGGATCAAATGTGGGCGATTTCATTTTGGACACCTTTGGCTCTCCTGACAATGGCAAAAACGTAAGATTTACTCTAGATGGTGAGGCTGCCGATATCCAATTGTATGCTAACCAAGTCTTAACACTGAACGAATGGAATCACGTTGCGGTGACATTTAACAATGGATTGACTAAGATATTAGTGAACGGTGTAGAAGTGGCATCTGTTAATAATCCGGCTGTCTCTCGCATTCTCGGAACCTCAAGGCCTGTTAATTTAGGTGCGCAAAAAGCTAGCCCTGCCAGATACTTCGATGGAAAAATGGATGAATTCAGAATCTGGACTGTGGCCAAAACGAATGCAGAAATTTCTGCGGGGATGAATAAATGCTTGAAAGGAACAGAAAATGGACTGACCGCTTACTACAATTTTGAAGATGGAGAAGGTACACAACTGATCGAGCAAGTAGCTGGTAAAAATGGCACATTGGTGAATTTCGAAGAAACAACCGTTTGGGCAGAAGGTCCGGAGTTGCTTTGTGGAGCAGGTTGTGGTTTCCAAATGACTCAGGAAGTAACTCTGAATGTAGGCGATGATGTAGCACCAACTGCTGTAGCTAAAGATGTCACCATCTATCTGGATGAATATGGTACAGCTACTTTGACTATTGAGGATGTTAATGATGGTTCGTCAGATAACTGTACTGTAGATACCGATCTTGAATTGAGCATAGATAAAGAATTTTTTTTTAATGTGAACCTTGGCGCAAATACCGTAACGCTTACTGTGACCGATGAGAGTGGCAATGAGTCAACGGCAGATGCTACAGTAATTGTAGCAGACAATTTGGCTCCTGAAGCGATAGCTCAAGACTTATCGATACAATTAGATGCGAATGGTAATGCAACCATTACCTCAGCGCAAATAAACGATGGATCAAATGACAACAGTACTGTCACTTCCGACTTGATATTGAGCATTGATAAAAATACATTTGATTGTAATGACGTTGGGGAAAATGTGGTTACCCTTTCGGTAGAAGATGCTTCTGGTAACACATCCACTGCCACTTCTTCTGTAACCGTAACAGAGACCATCGCTCCGATGGCTGTGGCTCAGGACATAACCGTATTTCTTGATGTAAATGGATTGGCTTCTATCCAGGCATCAGACATTGACAATGGAAGCTCAGACAACTGCGGAGTGGATCAGGCGGCATTGGATGTTACTGAATTTACTTGTAATGATTTGGGCGCAAATACGGTAACACTGACCGTAACTGATGCTTCAGGAAATTCAAGTACTGCCACTGCAACGGTAACAGTAGAAGACAACATTACTCCAATTGCTATTGCTCAGGATATCATAGTACAACTGGATGCTACTGGAGAAGTAACCATTTCTCCGGAAGACATTGATAACAATTCATCAGACAATTGCTCTATTGTTAGTTCTTCTTTGGATGTTAATGGCTTTTCTTGTAATGATATTGGTGCAAATGCTGTGATACTTACCGTAGTTGACGGATTCGGAAATAGTAGCACAGCCTCTGCTATAGTAACCGTAGAAGATAATATTGTGCCTGAAACTAGAGTAAAAGACATTTCCATAAGATTGGATGCTAACAATTCAGCAACACTAACTATTAATGATATTGATGATTTTTCTACAGATAATTGTTCAGAACCTCTTTCTTTTAGTATTAGCACGAGCACTTTTAACGAAAGCAATCTGGGCGCAAACACAGTCATATTAACAGTTGAAGATGGTAGTGGAAACAGTAGTACTGCCAATGCTATTGTTACTGTATTGGAGTATAAAAAATCTCAGACCATAACTTTTACTGCACCAACAGGAAAGACCTACGGAGATGATGATTTTGGGTTGGCAGCAACTGCAAGTTCTATGTTGCCTGTTGATATTTCGATCGTAAGTGGCCCTGCTGTTTTTTCCAATAACATGGTGTCTATAACGGGGGCAGGAGAAGTGACAATAGAACTGACACAAGAAGGAGACGATGATTATTTGCCAGCACCAACGGTACAGGAAAGTTTTATTGTAGAAAAAGCACCGCTTACCGTTACTGCAAAAGATCTTACCATAACTTATGGAGATGCTATACCTGGCTTCACCTTTGTTTATGCTGGATTTGTAAATCAAGAGGATGAGTCGCATTTGTCGGAAGAACCTTCTATTTCTACTACTGCGACCGCTGGTAGTAATGCAGGTGTATATCCAATTGAATTGTCTGGTGGAGTTGCAACAAATTATTTATTGACATTGGTCAATGGAGAATTGAGCATAGAAAAAGCAAATCAAACCATTACTATTGTACCCATAGAGGATAAATTAAGTGAAGAAATACCATTTAGCGTTGAAGCAATGGTTGATTCCAATTTAGAACTTACTTATGATATAACTGGTCCAGCTACCATTTCAGGCAATCTGGTGAGTTTGACAGGAGTGGTAGGTACGGTGGTTATTACGGTATCACAGGTTGGTAATGAAAATTATAATGCAGAGACAGCATCAGTTTCCTTTGAGGTAGCTGTTCCAGCGGGTCTTGAAGATGGGTTAGTAGGAATCAATGTTTATCCAAATCCTTCAAGCCAATACCTGAAAATTGAAGGGTTTACTTCTAAGGATATCCAGATAGAAATGTTTGATTTAAGAGGTGTGCCAGTAGTTAGCAAGCTTTTGAATGGTGTGAATAGGGAGGTGGATGTAAGTAAACTACAAACAGGTATATATCTATTAAGATTACAATCAGAAAATCGCTCCACAACAACAACTATTCTTATCAACAGATAAGGGATAGCGTGACATTTTTTTGATCAGAAAAGGCATTCAATATGGATGCCTTTCTTTTTTATGTAACTTGTTTGGGAGGGTTTGATTATGAAAGAATTGGGGGTGTTTGCATTTTAATTATTACTTTAGAATTCAGGTTCTCAACTTTTTCAATCGGATACAATTTTTCGAACATCATACCTTTCAATTATGACCTATAAAAAATACGCTTTTGTTCTACTATTATATGGTTTGGGATATTTTTCATTTGCTCAGGAAAAAACAGAAATTAAATGGTGGAATCCTGCCCAAAACGATTTCCCTACTGTGGAGGGGCAGGTATGGATTGGTGAAGTGGAATCTTTTTATGACAGGTTGCCGCAGCGTGCCAGGGGAGTTGTAAGAGATGCAGTTTGGAACTTATCGAAGCACTCTGCCGGATTGGTCATCAGGTTTAGCACTGATGCGAGTCAGATAAAAGTACGATACGGTTTGGGTGGAAATTTGGATATGCCTCACATGCCCGCAACTGGTGTGAGTGGTGTTGACCTGTATGCAAAAAATGGTGAAGGTGAAGTGTATTGGCTCAGAGGGAACCGTTCGTTTGGTGATACCACCAGATACGATTTCAATCAAATAGATGGAAAAGAAAAATATCATGACAAGGGAAGGGAATACCAACTCTACTTACCGTTGTACAATTCAATAACATGGTTGGAAATAGGAGTGCCCGAGGGGGCATCATTTGATCCGATTCCGTTGAGAAAGGAGAAACCTATAGTAGTGTATGGTACCTCTATAGCACAAGGAGCTTGTGCTTCCCGACCGGGCATGGCTTGGACCTCTATTTTGCAGAGAAATATGGACAGGCCATTGATCAATCTGGGTTTCTCTGGCAATGGAAGGATGGAGGATGAAGTAATTGACCTTCTGAGTGAAATTGAAGCAAAAATATTTGTGCTTGATTGTCTGCCAAACCTGACGCCTACCAAAGACAGAACTATCGAAGAAGTAGAGCAACGTATCAAAAAATCAGTACGGACTTTAAAAGAAAAACGTCCAAATATTCCGATTCTATTGGTAGAGCACAGTGGATATTCGGATGGAGGTTTAATTGGCGAACGCCATGCAGTTTACACCAAATTGAATGAAGTGTTACGTCGATCTTATGCTGATCTGAAAGCTGAAGGAATCACTGAGTTGTTTATTCTTCAGAAAAGTGAATTGAATTTAGGAATTGACAGTTATGTAGATGGCACACACCCGTCAGATTTGGGAATGCTGTCACATGCTCAGGCTTGCGAACGAAAAATCCGGGAGATTCTTTACGAGCCGATTGGTACAATGTCCACCACCATTCCTGTGACACAGCGTAGAGAGCCGGGGCTATACGAGTGGGAAACAAGGCATCAGGACATTCTCCAACTCAATAAAACCAATCCTCCCAAAGTTTGTTTCTTTGGCAATTCGATTACTCACTATTGGGCTGGTATGCCTAAAGCACCGATAGCAAGAGGTGAAAAATCCTGGAAAAAACACCTTGCTCCACTTAAGGTAGGGAATTTCGGATATGGCTGGGATCGGATAGAAAACGTGCTCTGGAGGATATATCATGACGAACTGGATGGTTTTGAAGCGGAACAGGTTCTTGTTATGTTGGGGACGAATAACCTTGGTATGAATTCCAATGAAGAAATAATCATCGGATTGGAATCGGTCATGGATGCCATTAAGGCACGCCAACCTCACGCTAATATTCGAATGATTGGGATATATCCCCGAAGAGGACAAGAAGCCAGGGTTGTCAAAATAAACCTGATGATAGAACAAATAGCTGATTTGAACAATGTAGATTATACTGATCCGGGGAAGTCTCTTTTGAAAGATGATGGAAAAATCGATGAATCATTATTCACAGATGGTTTGCACCCCAATGAAAAAGGTTACGACCTGCTTGCGCCACTTATTGCAGGGCAATTGAGATAGCAATGTCGTATTTTTTTATTTTTAAGAGAGGATTAGATAACTCTTGTCTCATCAAATTTTTCTAAATAATCGGCTACTCTACGGACAAACATACCTCCCAGTGCACCGTCCACCACTCTGTGATCATAAGAGTGAGAAAGAAACATTTTGTGTCTTACACCTATAAAATCTCCCTGTGGAGTTTCGATGACAGATGGCTTCTTTTGAATGGTGCCCAAGGCAAGAATGCCTACTTGTGGTTGCACAAGGATAGGAGTGCCCATTACATTGCCAAAAGAGCCTACATTGGAAATGGTGTAGGTGCCACCTTCTAAGTCTTTAGGTGTTAGTTGGTTGTTTCTGGCTCTTTTTGCCAGTTCATTTACTTTCAGTGAAATGGCTCCAATACTCAGTTGGTCTGCATTGTGAATCACAGGGACAATAAGATTTCCCGATGGAAGAGCTACTGCCATACCAATATTGATGGCCTTTTTCTTGATGATTTTGTACCCGTCGATAGAAATATTCATCATCGGATAATCCTTGATGGCTCTGACTACAGCTTCGATAAATATAGGAGTGAAGGTCAAAGGTTGTCCTTCTCTTTCCTGAAAAATCCTTTTGTTTTTATTTCTCCATGCCACCACTTTCGACATGTCAGCCTCTACAAAAGAAGTTACGTGGGCAGCAATACGCTTTGATTCCATCATTCGGTCTGCAATCACTTTACGCATTCTGTCCATTTCTATGATTTCATCTTCGCCTGAGAAAATAGCTGGCTGTGTGGTAGCACCATTTGTAGGGGTAGAAATATCTGAATTGGCAGACTTTCGTGAAGCGACATAAGCAAGTATATCCTTTTTGGTTACACGCCCTTCACTCCCGGTTCCTGATATGATTTCAAGTTCGGCTTTGGGTATATTTTCTTCCCGTGCTATGTTCAACACGAGCGGAGAATAAAATCGGGTAGAATCAGAAGTTGATAAACGTTCTGTTTGGTGTGGTACTTCTATGCTTATAGAGTCACTAATATTGGCCACTTCTTCAAGAATCGCTTCAGCGTTTTCTTCGGGATCGGTATCTATCAGTTGCTCATTGACAACTTCTTCCTGGTCTGTTTCGATGATGGCAATGGGATTTCCTACGGATACTACTTCACCCTTTTTTGCGAGAATTTCCTTCAATATTCCGGCATGAATAGAAGGCACTTCAGTATCTACTTTATCTGTAGCTACTTCCAGTACAGACTCGTCTTCTTCTATGGGGTCACCAACTTTTTTCAACCATGAAAGGACTGTACCTTCCATTATGCTCTCACCCATTTTGGGCATTACCATTTCTACTAGAGCCATGTTATATTATTTTACTTTTGGGATTTGTATGTGCAAAGTTAAGGATTTAGGGACGATTTTTCATATAAATTACAAACTAAGCCTGATCAAATTCAACGCATTGACGGCAGTATGTTTTATATTAAGTTCTCGGGTTCCTGCCAAATTTAATTTTATGGTTTTGGTCTTGTCTTTACTGGAAAAAGCGAGCCATATCGTGCCTACAGGTTTTTCTTCTGTGCCTCCTGATGGCCCGGCTATGCCGGTGGATGAAAAACCTATGTCGGTTTCAAGGTTTTTTCTTACTCCTTCGGCCATTTCTATGGCAGTTTCTTCACTTACCGCTCCAAATTCCTTCAGGGTTTCAGAGCGTACGCCCAACTGTTTCATTTTGACTTCATTGCTGTAGGCAACTACCGCTCCTTTTAAGTATTCGCTACTTCCGGATACAGAAGTCATCAGGTGAGAGATGTACCCGCCGGTACAGCTTTCAGCGAAAGCAATCGACAATCCTTTTTCCTTTAAGATCATGCCGATAGCTTCTTCCAGTTCTACATTTTCATACCCAAAAATGTACTTTTCTATGGTTGGAAAAACTTTGGCAAACTCATCTTCTATTTCCTTTTCCAGTATTTTTTTATCTACACCTACTCCCGTTAATCGCAAGCGCACCTGCCACATGCCCGGTAGATAGGCCAATTTGATGTGAGAAGGTAAATTGTTTTCCCATTCAGCAATTTCATCTGCCAGCCATGATTCTCCTATCCCTACAGTTCGGATCATTTTGTGATGAATGACGGGAAGTGAAAATTTTTCCTTTAATCTTCCCAATACAGTATCAGTTACCATCGCTTTCATTTCAAATGGTACACCAGGCATAGAGACATATATGGTATTGTTTTCTTCAAACCACATGCCCGGAGCAGTACCGTATTTGTTTTGAACTCTTGTACAATTGGTAGGTAGATCTGCCTGTCCCCAGTTCAATTCATTAAAAGGGCGGCCTATTTTTTCAAAGAAACTTTTGACTTCATTGAAGGATACATCATTTCGTCTGAGTTCTACTCCGAAATATTTAGCCAATACTCCTTTGGTTAAATCGTCTTTTGTAGGTCCTAATCCACCCGTAATCAGGATGATGTCAACCCGACTTTCAGCTTCTTTCAATGCTGTTACTATTTCCTGTGCTTTGTCACTGACTGATGTCTTGCGCCTTGTTTTGATGCCGATTTTATCAAATTCGGCACTTATCCACTGGCTATTGGTATCTGTAATTTGGCCAAATAAAATTTCATCACCAATGGTAATTATCTCTGCAAAAATTTCTTTCATTTTGTGTTTTTTGAATACTAAAAACCCCATATTGATGGTTAGGGTTCAAACCGACGAATTTATTTCTATTATCTTGAAATAGAAGTATTTTTTCTGTGTAATCTGAAGCTGGTATTTCAATATCGAAATGCGGACTTCAACTTTTTTACATGATTTATACGATTATTCAGAATCAAAATTGTTTTCCAACGTATATTCGAATTCTATTTTTAAAATGACAGTAAATTACAGTCTCATGAAATACGTATCTATTTACATTATTAGTTTTTTGATACTTGCTTCTTGTACTGCTCAGCAGTTGCAGCAAGCGCAAAAGACAGTTGGTGACTATTTAAATGAAGAAACTCCTCTGACATCCGGAGATGTAGCTTCCGGGTTGAAGGAAGCACTTGTACAGGGAATAACCAAAGGGTCGAACAGTGCCAGCCAATTGGATGGTTATTTTAAAAACCCTCAAATAAAAATACCTTTTCCTCCCGATGCTCAAAATGTTGCGGACAAACTGACTGCTATTGGCCTTGGTGGTGAAGTAGATAAGTTTGTAATGACGCTGAATCGTGGAGCAGAAGCGGCAGCCAAAGAAGCCAAGCCGATATTTGTAACTGCTATCACGTCTATGACCATCGAAGATGCATGGGACATATTGAAAGGTGAACCGAATGCAGCAACCGAATATCTAAAGAAAACCACTAGTGCACAGTTGACTACTAAATTTAAGCCCGTAATGAAAAATTCTTTGGATGAAGTAAATGCTACAAAGTATTATGGAGACTTAGTAAACAAATACAACAAAATTCCTTTTGTTCAAAAGGCTAACCCTGATCTGGATGATTATGCCACTCAGTTGGCAATCGATGGTTTGTTTACTTTGATAGCAAAAGAAGAAGCTAATATACGAAAAGACCCACTTGCCAGAACTACAGATCTATTGAAAAGAGTATTTTCCAGCCAGTAATGGA
This sequence comes from Reichenbachiella sp. MALMAid0571, assembly GCF_040151475.1. Lineage (NCBI taxonomy): Bacteria > Pseudomonadati > Bacteroidota > Cytophagia > Cytophagales > Reichenbachiellaceae > Reichenbachiella > Reichenbachiella sp. MALMAid0571. Next base: position 60,227 of record NZ_JBDKWG010000107.1, read on the forward strand.
GTATAGTTGATTTTTATTCAACTTTGAGACTTTTAAAGTATGTGAGATTACAGCTTTAAAATTTGTTCCTTGACTTGGAACTTTATTATTTTGGTGTCTAAAATATCGTCTGTTGAAGAGCCTAGGAAAATACATCATATTCATTGCCACACTTTTTGTTAGAAGAGAGTCTTTAGGAACTTATGTCAGACTTGTTTTTGATGAATCTGTGAAGATTGGGGTCAATTCCATCTTCATTTTTGCTATTGTCTCCTCTTTTATGGGGGCGGTTACTACTATCCAAACAGCATATAATCTCATTAGTCCTTTGATTCCTGATTATGTGATATCTCTGGTGGTGAGGGATATGACTATATTGGAGTTGGCACCAACTATTATGGCTATTGTTTTTGCCGGAAAAGTAGGGTCGAATATCGCAGGGGAGTTGGGAACTATGCGCATCACAGAGCAAATAGATGCACTGGAAGTGATGGGAATAAATTCTACTTCCTATCTGGTGTTGCCCAAAATCATAGCCGCACTGTTTATGTATCCCATGTTGGTGGTACTGGCTGGATTCCTTTCCATTTACGGAGGCTACCTGGCAGGTACGTTGACAGGAGTGATCACCGGAACAGAATTTATTTATGGTATTCGTTATGATTTTGTGGAATACAACATCACTTTCGCATTGATCAAATCCTTTGTTTTTGCTTTTTTGGTTGCTTCTATATCAGCATATAAAGGTTTTTTTACCGAAGGAGGAGCATTGGAAGTCGGAGTTGCCAGTACCAGTGCTGTGACAAATAGCTGTATTGCCATTTTACTTGCTGACTATCTTTTAGCCCAGTTGCTGCTATGATCGAAATTCAAAATATTCACAAGTCTTTTGATGGCAAGCAAGTCCTTCATGGTATTAGTGCCACTTTTGAGCAGGGTAAAACCAATCTGATCATTGGAGCGAGTGGTACAGGTAAAAGTGTATTGTTGAAAAACATAGTAGGGTTGATTCAACCTGATGCTGGAAGCGTGCTTTACGATGGCAGAGATTTTACTTCAGGTGACAAAGTATTAAAAACTGATGTTCGTCGGGAAATTGGTATGTTGTTTCAGGGCGGAGCTTTATTTGATTCCAAAAATGTGCAGGAGAATGTAATGTTTCCGCTCAATGTGTTGACCAAAATGCCCAAAGATGAAAAGTTGGATAGGGTAAATACTTGCTTGGCTAAAGTTGGTTTGGAAAACGTAAACAAGAAAATGCCTTCTGAAATCAGTGGAGGTATGAAAAAAAGAGTGGGAATTGCCCGAGCTATTGTCAACCATTCCAAATATTTATTTTGCGATGAGCCTAATTCGGGACTTGATCCGCAAACGTCAATTCGTATAGATAATCTGATCAAAGAGATTACCGAAGAACTAAATATTACAACTGTAATAGTGACACACGATATGAATTCCGTGATGGAAATTGGCGATTATGTCATGTTTATCCATCAGGGACATAAGCTTTGGGAAGGCAATAATCAAAATATTTTCGATTGTGAGGTGAAGGAACTGGAAGATTTCATATTTGCCAACAATTTGATGCGGGCGATAAGAGATCAAAATAGAAAAAAATAAAACTCGTCTTTAGAAAAACGAGTTTTATTTTGATAGATATTTAAATTCGGTTATCCAATTACATCTAATGGTTTTGTGTTTTTCCAGTTGCCTCTGGTGAAATCAGGGAATGCCTGAGGATCTCCGTCCTGAGCTACTGAAGCTTCACTCAATGGGCCAACTGCACTCCAAAAACAGCCTTCATATACATTTTGATCGATAGGTTGTCCCTTTCGCAAGCACTCGATTATACGGTAACGCATGATAAAGTCCATACCTCCATGTCCACCCATTTTCTTGGCAAGTTCGCCCAGACGAACGTAAAGTGGATGTTCGTATTTTTCATACATTTCCAGCAATTGATCTTTTTCAGCCCATTCATGATGACTGTCCGTAGCAGTGCCTACTCCACCTTCCAATGCTATGCGATTAGGGAAGCCGGCTAATGTTCCTTTTGTGCCCTGTATTAAATTATGTCTCGTGTATGGTCGTGGGCTGGTTTCATCCCATTGCACCATGATGGTACGACCCAGTGTAGTTTTGATAATGGAAGTATTTATGTCACCCCCTTTGTAATCGAACTTGTTCCATTTGTGGTCTTTATCATAATTTTTGGCTGCATATAACTGACGGCCTTTTGCAGGAGAAGAAAAGGAAACCATTCGTTTGAAATTGTCTTCACCACGTCCCAGATTCATGTATTGAGCTACTGGCCCCAGCCCATGAGTTGGATAAAGATTTCCGTTTCGTTTGGCATAATGAGGTGTTCTCCATGATCCCGTACCTCTTTCTACCTCATTCATCTGACCTCTTAGCTCATGGATGTAAGCAGCTTCACCATGTAGCAATTCACCTATTACGCCTTGTCGGCACATGTTGAGATACAGCAATTCCTCACGTCCGTAGTTGACGTTTTCCATCATCATACAGTGCTTTTGGGTTTTCTCAGAGGTGTCAACGATATCCCACATTTCTTTAATAGTAATTGCGAGAGGTACTTCTACAAAAGCATGTGCCCCCTGCTTCATTGCCTCAATAGCCATTGGTGCATGCAGTTCCCAGGGAGTACAAATAAAAACCGCATCAGGTTTTACTTCCCTGAGCATTTTTTTCCAATCGTTTTCTCCTCCGGTGTATAGTGCAATATTCTTGTGTCTGTTACCTTTTCCTTTTTCAACGCATACGTCAGCAGACCTTTTTGCCCAATCCTCATACAAGTCACAGATGGCAACTACCTCTGTACCTTCTATCTCTGCTATCTGCTGTGCATGTCCCGACCCACGGGCACCCACTCCGATGAAGGCGCAACGTACAGTCTCTAATTTAGGAGCAACAAAGTCTCCCATGTATTGAGCTCCGGTAGCAGGGGGTGGAGTGATACCCTGAGCATTGGAAAATATAGGTGCTACGGCCAGCCCTGCACCGGCCAGTGAGGTCTTCCTAAGAAAATTTCTTCTACTTGAATTCATAATTTTGAAATATAGTTTGACTTACAAGACAGCAAAATAATAAATAAAAGGGGGACAAATGGGGGAACAAATGGGGGAATGCAATAAATATTTTCAATTTTGGTAAAAATTTATTGATTTGAAAGAAAAAAACTTTCTTTTACTTAATTTACTGGCATATTAACCCCTATGTTCGAGTATTCTTATTAAGAAACCATTCTATTTATAAACACTTTATTCAATGAAGCCTAAAAAAATATTTTCAACTTTTTTAATTCTTTTCATTTCTGCTCAGCTCATCGCACAGCCTCGCCGGGAGTTGGTGAAAGTAATCGTAACACCCAATCATACTGACTGGAACTATCAAATAGGAGAGCAGGCAGAGTTTTCCATTTCTGTGATGAGAAACAATGTACTGATGAAGGGAATTGAAGCCAGTTATGTAATCCAACCCGAGTTAGTGGAGGTATGGGATGAAGGCAAGCTGGTTTTGAAAGATGGTACAGGAAAAGTTAAAGCTAAAAAATTTAACCAGCCCGGATTTCTTCGGTGTACTGTTTCAGTAGAAGTAGATGGTAAAGAATATTCCACTTATGCCACTGCAGGTTTTGAGCCTGATAAAATAAAGCCAACGACTACATTGCCTGCCGACTTTGAGGAGTTTTGGAACAAGGGCAAAGAAGAATTATCGAAAATACAGATCAATCCGGTGTTGACTCTAATGCCCGAAAGGTGTACTGCTACCGTGGATGTTTACCACGTGCAAATAGACAATATCAAGGGAAAGATTTTTGGGATTTTAAGCAAGCCAAAAAAAGAAGGAAAATACCCGTCAATCTTGCACGTGCCCGGAGCTGGAATCCGTCCTTATTATGGAGATGTGTGGGAGGCAGAAGCCGGTTTTGTATCTTTTACCATTGGCATTCATGGTATTCCCGTCAATCTTGACAAAAGTGTATATGACAACCTGCAACAGGGGGCATTGAGTAACTATTGGACAACCAATCTTGATGATAAAGACAATGCATATTTCAGGCGGGTTTACCTTGGTTGTGTCAGAGCAGTCGATTTTATTGAAAGTCTGGACTCCTATAATGGTAAAATTGGTGTAACAGGAGGGAGTCAGGGTGGAGCACTATCAATTGTTACTGCTGGCCTGGACGACAGGATTGATTATCTGGCGGCTTTTTATCCTGCCTTGTCCGACCTTACTGGTTTTTTGCATGGACGTGCCGGAGGGTGGCCAAAAATATTCAGAGACGACTACACCAACAAACCTGAGAAGGTGGAAACGTCAAAATATTTTGATGTGGTAAATTTTGCCAGATTCGTGAAAGTACAGGGATGGTACAGCTGGGGATACAATGACAATGTGTGCCCTCCGACTTCCATGCACTCGGCATACAATGTCATTGATGCCAAAAAGGAACTTCACGTTTTCCCGGAAACTCAACACTGGACATTTCCCGAGCAGCATGAATTGAAAAACGAATGGTTTTTTGAAAAACTTCGTGAGTAGAGGATGAGGTAGTGATTTGAAAATATCCAGTTTAATTAAATTTCCTTGACCCTTTCAGAAAATAATAAATGAAATATCCAGAAGATATACGCATAAAAAAATCTATTATAGAATAAATCTGTTTTCCAGCTTGATCTTTAAGACTGTGAATCGGATTCAATAGGTTGAGTGCATAAGCCAAAGAACAAGAAGGACTCCAATCAAAACAAATATCTAATCCAAGATTAGGATTATGGTAAACCAATAAAGGAAAGAAAAAAAGGAAATGTAAAGATATGAGCCAAATTAATGAACGAAATGGACTTGTGCCAAATCTAGAAAACCACATGTTTGTTCCCAAAATCAACCAGTCTACCAATTGTGAATTTGATAAAGATATTTTGAATGGTCTTAAAGAAATTTTTGATTTTAAATAATAGTAGAATGATTTAAGCTCACTAATTTTAAATATGTCGGCATAAATTAAGTTTTCAAATATAGTTTTAATTGTCTACTTGTTTCTATAAGTTCCAAATATTGGTCGCTTTCATCAATGGAATTATTAGAGGATTTTAGGGAGAAATTTCGTGACCAATGGATATATCCAAATTTCAAAAAATCAAAATTGCAGTTTCTTAATGATAGTTGTTCAATTGTGATTTCTGATAGACTTACATTACAATCAATATCTTCAAATGATAAGTAATTCAAATTACTTAACCTATTAATTACGATAGAGCTATTTTTATTGATGCTTTTAAGCTTGAGATTATCAATTTCAGAAGAGCCAATAAATATTTCTCCTGAAGCTTTATATTCTGATATTTCTAACTCATCTATCTCAGAACCACCGCTAATTTTGATGCTTGAAGGGAGTCGGTTTTCGTAAAATGAAATATGACTAAAACCAATTTTATTAGATATTAGATGATTCGCAGTAATACTGTCAAATCCCCTGTTAATGGACAGTGTATTTATTTGGCAATAATCTAGAGCTAAATTGAATCTCCATCCACCAATGACACTTAATCTCTCAATAATGCAATGAGAATGAAATTTAGCCTCCTTAACCTGCGCTTTGAGTTCTAACTTTAAATTTCCAATTCTAGTTTTAAGGCCACTGATATCAAGGGTATAAACATTTTTTATATCTGTCAATTCTTTGATCTTACAATTGGTAATTTGTAAATGCGACAATGATTGTGGCTTAAAAGAGATGTTCTCATTGAAAGTACAATTATCTATTCTCAACAAATGGTGTGAGTGTGATGGATGTAACTCAGAAATAAATGGCTCATCTTCAAAAAAGCAATTATAGAAACTTATATTTCCATTAGAATTCAGGCTTAAAATGAACCCTTTCAAAAACACACAATCGTGAAACTCTACATCAAATCCACATAATATTTCAACCTTTTCTAAAAATTGACATTTTTTAAATGGAAGTCTTTCTCGTACTGTTAATTTTTCATTATAGTAATAGAGGAAATTGTGATTTTTTGGTACGGTTTCATGTTGTTCTGTAAAATTTACTTTGCTTCTATATTTAGATAAGCTATCGTGCAATTTCATAAGTGAATATAGCTATTATTTTTGTCCCTAATTGAATGAAAAAAAGCCTAATAAATAATGATTGTTAGGGGATGAAAGTACCAGACATAAATGTATTCATGCATATGTTGGTATTATGACCACTATTGGTATGAATCTTTTGACTTTGCTACTCATTAGTTTCTATTAACTCAATTGATTTTTCAGCAAAACGTTTGCCCATGGTTATATATCCTTCAGCAGACATGTGTAAATCATTGCTTATTTCTTTTCCATTTCTATTAAGTCCATCATTTAGATCATCAGTATCGATCCACTCAAAACGAGGATTTGACTCGGCTACTTTCACCTGAATGTCTCTGATCATTACCCAGTGAGGATACTTTTCACCCAACATATCAAAATCACTTAATCTCCCAATAATGAAGTTTATTTCCTTACTTTTTAGGTCATTACAAAGTTGATCATAAAGTCCGATCAAACTTTTTTGGTAAACTTCTCCGTGTTTTTCTTTTGCATCACGCTCACCCTGCATCCAGATAAATGTGATCGAAGCGATTTTCTCCTTATCAATAGCCGCATAGACTTTGGTCAATAAACTATCGTACAGGTCAGGTTTAGCACCAGGCTCATTTCCTTCTAATGGTTTCCAATTCTTGTACCAACGTCTGATAGGCTGACCTCCCAGTGCATCTTTTACGATAATTACATTTTCTTTTCCAAATTTCTTTTCAATGGCAGGAGTAAAAGATTCCTCTGGTTTCAAGCCTGCCATATTGGATTGTCCGGAGAGTATAAACAGGTGTTTACCTTCCTTTGAATTACAAGATTGAATTGTGAGTATTATCAAACAGATAATTAAAATTGTATGTGCTCTCATGGATTTGTAGTAAATATGGGATTATTTCTATTGTACTTGTGGTAAAAAACAGGTGGTAAGTTAAACACTTTTCAAATTATTGATTTCCTATTATTCTGAAACCGGATAATTTATCAGGGTGAATTATGAGATAATGTATAATGCAAAATTGAGTGTGTAACCTTTGTTACGGATTCCGTTATTAGATTGCTGTAGCTTTGTCTTTTATATTAAGAACATAAAAAAAACACAACGATGAAAATAGAGCAGATTTATACAGGCTGTTTGTCACAGGGGGCCTACTATATAGAAAGTGATGGACAAGTAGCGATCATTGATCCTTTGAGAGAGTCAGCTCCTTACATTAGCAAGGCGGAGAAAGATGGTACTCAGATTAAGTACATTTTTGAGACTCATTTTCATGCAGATTTTGTGTCGGGTCATGTTGACCTGGCAGAAAAAACAGGTGCTGAAATAGTATATGGTCCCGGAGCTAAAACATCATACGCCATCCATGAAGCCAAAGATGGTGAAGTGTTGGAGTTGGGGAAAATTAAGATCAAGGTGCTACATACCCCCGGTCATACTATGGAAAGTAGCTGTTTTCTTTTGTTTGACGAAAATGGAAAGGAGCATGCACTTTTTTCTGGTGACACACTATTCATAGGAGATGTAGGCCGTCCGGATCTGGCAATCAAAAGTGATTTGACCAAAGAAGATTTAGCAGGTTATCTATTCGACAGTTTGAGGGAAAAGGTAATGATATTGCCTGATGATGTAATAGTGTACCCGGCTCATGGTGCCGGATCGGCCTGTGGGAAAAACCTGTCATCTGATACCTGGGATACCCTGGGGCATCAAAAGGAAACGAATTATGCATTGAGGGCTGACATGACAAAAGAAGAATTTGTGAAAGAAGTAACTACAGGGATTTTGCCTCCTCCTCAGTATTTTGCTAAAAATGCTATGATGAATAAAGTAGGGTATGAGAGTTTGGATGAAGTATTGAAACAAGGGGATGTGCCACTGGATGTTGATACTTTTGAATCGTTGGCCAACTATGAAGGAGCCTTGGTATTGGATACGCGCAATAAAACTGATTTTACGAAGGAGCATATACCTAACTCTATCTTTATAGGTGTCGATGGTTCTTTTGCACCCTGGGTAGGGGCATTGATTCCAGATTTAAAGCAGCCTATTATTTTTATAGCAGATGAAGGTAGAGAAGAAGAAGTAGTTATCAAGTTGTCTCGGGTTGGCTATGATAATACTCTGGGGTATTTAAAAGGAGGGATTGATTCCTGGAAAAAAGCAGGAAAGGAAACCGATCATATAGAATCGGTAAGTGCTGTGGAACTGGCTAAAAAAACAAAAGACGATCAGTTTGTAAATATTCTTGACGTTCGCAAACCTGGAGAATTTGATTCTGAGCATACCGAAGGAGCAATTTCGTTTCCCCTCGATTTTTTTAATGATAAAATTGATGTTTTGAGCCGGGACAAGCAATATTTCGTTCATTGTGCGAGTGGCTATCGGTCTCTTATTGCCACATCAATATTAAAATCAAGAGGTTATCATAATCTGGTAGATGTTGACGGAGGCTTTGATGCAATGAAAAAAACTGATATCGCCAAAACAGTGTATGTTTGTCCTACTACCATCACCGTATAGAATTGGGTCATATGATAGAATTTTTAAGTAAACCCTGGCCTTGGTATATTTCCGGACCATTGATTTCACTGGTAATGTTCACAATGCTGATACTTGGCAAAAAGTTTGGAGTCTCCAGTAACTTGCGAACCATTTGCTCTATGGCTGGGGCAGGAAAGTTTGCAGAATTTTTTAGGTTTGAATGGAAAAAAGACATCTGGAATCTAATTTTTATATTAGGGGCAGTCATTGGAGGTTTCATCTCACGAGAATTTTTGACTACTGATCCTTCGGTGGCTATTTCTGCTCAAACGATAGCGGATTTACAAGTCCTTGGGGTTGCAAACCCGGGCAATGACTATGTTCCGGTTGAAATATTCAATTGGAATACCTTATTTTCTTTGAAGGGCTTTCTGCTGGTGGTAGTTGGCGGAGTGCTCGTAGGCTTTGGAACCAGGTATTGTGATGGATGTACATCTGGTCACGGAATCAGCGGCTTAAGCAACCTGCAATTGCCTTCTCTTATTGCTGTGATTGGATTCTTCATTGGAGGTCTGTTTGTCACTTTCTTTGTTTTACCTTATATATTGGCCCTATAAATACTCTCCAATGAAGTATATAAAATTTTTAGTTGTTGGGATATTGTTCGGAATTATATTAAGCAAGTCTGAAGCAGTATCGTGGTTTAGAATTTATGAAATGTTCAAATTTCAGTCGTTTCACATGTATGGAATTATAGGTTCAGCTGTGGTAACGGGTGCCATTGCGATTGCTATTATGAAAAAGATGAATGTGAAATCTACTGATGGAACAGAGATCAGCTATAGCGTAAAGCCCTTAAGCATTAGCAGGTATTTATTTGGAGGAACAATATTCGGGATGGGCTGGGCGATGACAGGTGCATGCCCAGGGCCTACTTTTGTATTGGTTGGTCAGGGATTTGGGGTCTTTTTAGTCGTAATAGCCAGTGCTGTTTTTGGGACTTTTTTATATGGTTTGGTGAAAGATAAGTTGCCACATTAAGCCCGATAACTGTTTAACTCTTTTGAGTCACCTTCTTTTTTACGTTTTTATTTTTCAATAATCATTTTGTCAGAAAGCTCATTGGTGTCGTCAGTTCTAACAATAAAACCATTCTCAAGGAGTAATTTTTTGCATTCGTGAATGGCTGATACCAGGCCTTCAGCGGGACTCCCCTGCTTGATGCCATCAGTTACCAGTTTCAGTACATTGTTCCAGTCGCTTTGTTCTATCACAGAACTGATCCCTTGATCCCCAAGTACCTGCACTCTTTTTTCCATCTCGCTGATATAAATTAATATGCCAGTTCGATCTACGGTATTGAATATTTCTTCTTGTAAAAAGATATCTCTTGCTCTTGTAATTACCCTGTGATCCATGACATTCAAAGGTACAAATGCCAACCTCACGGTAGGAAAGAAGTAGGAGATGACCAAACCGGAAACCATAAGAAGAAATATTGACATGGCCATATTCATGATCGAAAATGTGGGAGGAAGCAACCATAAGTATGAAAGTGACATAATAGATACTAATCCCAACAGGCCAAGAGTGGTGGCAAGTTTCCAACTACCTTGCTGGTAAGCATCACTATTTCTGCCAAAATAGACTACTATTTCTCCTGAAGATTCCAATTCCAAATCTTTTACGGCTTGTTCTACATTGCTTTTTTGCTCGTCGGTAAATATAAATTTTTTGTGCGTATCAAAAGAAAAGGCTCTCCAGTCTCCGGAAGCTCCTCCTCCAATAAATGAACCTCCTCCAAGGGAGAAAGAGCTGTCGGATGAATTGCCTCCGGCACCTTCGGTTCCTTCATTGTATCCCCCACCATAAGCACCACCGCCACCGCGGGTAGATCTGCCGAGCAATGAGAAAAGAGATAACACTAACATCAATATACTATAGGTAATGCTTCCGAAAATAAGCCAAAATATTACAGCTACCCCCACTGCTAGTGCCAATTTGATTCTGATTGTTTTGATAAAACCACTCAAAAAGCTTAATGCTACCAGAACAATTAGAATGGACAGTATAGGGTAGTTTTTAGGGTTAAATGTGGACGTCTTGGAAATAGAATTGCCTTGAGAAAGAGATACTATGGAGTCCATTCCTTTGCTGATGCCTTGCGCAACTCTGCCACTTCTCATTTCCGGGATAATTATCTTATTAACGATTGCTTTTTTATCATCATCGGTAACACTTTTGCTTAGTTTCTCGTCAGTGGCAATCCATATTTTCCGGTCTTTTAAGGCAATTAAAACTACCGCATTTCCTGAAGAGTCTTCTTTTTTCCAACTTGCCAACAATTGACTTGCTTCTTTTTCTACACTTTCTGTCTTTATAGCCTTGGTTAATGTAAGAGACATTTTGATCCCATGACTCTTTTCTAGTTCAGACAGTTTGATATTTAAATCAACAATTTCTTGTTTACTAAGTTTGCCGGTTTCATCATTTAGAATACTGTTTTGAGCCTGAATTCCTGTGATAAATACCAGATAAAATAGAAATGCAAATGGAATAATATATTTTAAGTATCGTTTTTTCATTGTGGTAGAGCTTGGTTACAATTAAGTCTAAATCTAATGACAAATGATTATAGTTTTAAAATTAGACATATAAATTTAGATCGGATTTATTTTTAAGTAAAATTGGAAAAAGTCGAACGGAACTAATGATGGGTTTTGTGAAACAAGCCCAAACAATAACGAGTATTGGTTTATTTACAGTTCTGTAACCAAAGTTACTGGATTTGGAATTATTTGAGTGCAATTTTGTGTTGTATGTAAAACAGATAATTATGGCAAGTTTTGTAGATATTATAAATTCCGACAAACCAGTGCTGGTAGATTTTTTTGCCGAGTGGTGTGGACCGTGTAAGATGATGGCTCCAGTATTGGAAGAGTTAGTAGGAGAACTGAATGAAAGCGGTAAAGTGATCAAAGTTGATATTGATAAAAACCCCAATGCAGCTTTGAAATACCAGATTAGGTCAGTGCCGACATTAATCTTATTCAAAAAAGGGCAAATTCTTTGGAGACATTCCGGTACTGCAGGGAAAGAGCAACTCAAACAAATGATTCTTAGTCACGCTTCATAATGGGAGTATTGGGTGTTTTTTCTTTCCTTATATTGAATGCTTCATTGTTTTTTCAGGACATGTCAAAAAAAGAAAAAGCCTATGATCTGATGCTCCAAAATATGCTTTCTCATACTGTAGAGGAAATCAAAGTAGAGGAGGCAGATACTATACAGGATATAATTTGGCTGGATGCAAGAGAAAAAAAAGAGTATGATGTGAGTAAAATCAAAAATGCCGTTTGGGTGGGATATGATGATTTTGACTTGAAAAGAGTGACTAATATTGAGAAGGATCAAAAACTCATAGTGTATTGCTCTATAGGATATAGAAGTGAAAAGGTGGTAGAAAAACTGAAAAGTGCCGGATACAAAAATGTAAAAAATTTATATGGCGGTATCTTCTCCTGGGTTAATAAAGACAATAACTAAGCATTCGTGCGGCCGATAGGCCAAGCATGAATGTAGTGTTGAACGAACCGTAGTTGGTATTTGGCAGATAGTCTTATGGGTTTTTCGGTCTGTGGATTTGGTTGACCTGTAGATTTAAGTAGGTCTTTGA
>NZ_JBDKWG010000108.1:0-91069 GCF_040151475.1 Reichenbachiella sp. MALMAid0571
CCAAGTGATCTTCAGGTAGCCAATCGTTAAGGTCATGTGGCATAAAAGAAACTTGTTCTCTATCCGCTCCAATAAATGATATCATGCCCCAAGATATAAATAATTGGGTGGTTTATTAAGTCCGACAGACTCCTAGGTAAATCACCTAATTTATCCAATTCAGGAATTCCCTCATAAATAGGAGTTGTGGAAATATGACCTTTGAACCATAATTAAAATGTTTCAAATAAATATAAAAAGCCATGAAAACGACATCCAATTTTTACACCGTGATGATAATAATAGTAAAACTATTGCCTATTATCATATTATTATTAGTTGCAACTACCTACAGCAATGCGCAAGGAATAAAAGCAACTACTTACATAGAAAAAACTAAAATGTCTCCCAAGCTGGGGCATTCAATAGGTGTTGTATTTCCTAGCTATCTGGGAGATATGGAGTTGGGTGGGTTTTACCAAAAGTCAATGATTTCCAATAGCGGAGAATACGCTTCAAACAGATTGATGGAAGAAAAGTTCTATGGTTTTTACATAGGTATTTCTTTTATTCAAACTGAGCGTATTAACGTCAATTTCAACTTGCGTACCGGAACAGTGAATGATAAATTTTTAGCCATTACACCTTCTGTATTCTCAGATCTAATGATTTCCAAAGCTCTTGGGATAGGAGTAGGACTGGGAATGAGAAATTTGCAGCCTACCTACTCAGGGAGAATAATCTTAAAAATGAGTGGATTGAATGGTGGCTACTCAAAACACAATTACAGCCAGAGAAGAACTTATAAGTATAGATAACAGTATTTTATTTGAAACATAAAATCCGCATGAGTAACAAAATCAGTTTGTTACTCATGTTTTTTTAGTTTATTCATCGCTCAGTGGTAAGATCACAGTGAATGTCGAACCCTGATTTTCTATACTTTCAACCTTTATAGTGCCCCCATTGGCTTCAGCAAATTCTTTGCAAAGCAAAAGCCCCAGACCACTTCCTTCTTCTCCTTGTGTGCCGATAGATTTGGTTTTCTTTTCAATTCTAAACAGGTTGTCAATATTCTCTTTTTTGATTCCAATTCCCGAGTCAGAAATGGAGATTTCAACAAAACCTTTCTCTTCTTTGGTTGATATGTTGATTTGCCCCTTTTCATGAGTGAATTTTATCGCATTGGTAAACAAATTAACGAAAATGGTATCTAACATGTGCTTATCTACACGGACTAAATAATTTTCTGTTGGCTCATAGATAAGTTCAATTTTTTTTAATCTGGCTGTAGAGTAAAAATTATCAACCAGATGATTGACGAAAGAGTTTACGTTTATCGATTCAGGGTAATTGTTTAGTTTTCCGGTTTGCGATAAAGCCCATTGCAATAGATTGTTTAGCATGGATTTGCCATTTTTTGAAACTGAATTTAGGGCTTTGGCAGTTTCCAGTATTTTTGAGTCAGATGTAAAATTGTGGGTGGCCTCTATGTGTTTAACCAGTAATTCAGAGTGAGAAGTGAGTACAAAGAAAGGTGTTTTGAGGTCGTGTGCTATTATGGAGAAAAACAAATCCTTAGTAGCGACCATTTGCTTTAATTTCTCCTGAGATTCATTCAGGAGCTTATTTGTTTTATTTAGCTCTTCATTCTTATGAAGTAATAGTTCTTTGCTGTACTTGAGTTCAAGGTGTGTTCCTACTCTGGAGAGTAATTCCTGACTGTCAAATGGTTTTACAATATAATCCTGAGCACCGGCATTAAAACCCTCTAACATGTCATTTCTTTCAGACTTTGCAGTAAGAAAAATTATTGGTAAGTCACTTGCAGGTTTAGTTTTTCTTATTTCTTTGCAGGCTTCTATTCCATTCATTACCGGCATCATTACATCTAATAAAATTAGGTCAAAGGTTTCTATTCTTATTCGATCAATCGCTTGTTCGCCATTTATAGCAAATTCTACTTTGTAATTTTCCCGTCTTAGAATATTACCTAAAACCTGGATGTTTTTGGGGTTGTCATCTACTATTAGAATATTAAACTTTTGATTTTCCGGATTCATTCAGAGTATCGTTTTGGATTTTTATTGTGTATAATTTATTTAGAAGCACAGGAAATTTCTTCAACAATATGAGCATTCGGTCTATTTCAAAATTATTTACTGCATCAATTATTTCGTTCCCACATGATTTTAACATTTCTACGTTTAAATCATTTCCTATTGTTTGCAATTTATGCGCAAATATTTCCACTTCATTAATAGGTTGTTGATGAATAAGTCGCTGGTACGATTCTTTGAGTGCTTCCATTTTTTCAATTAAAGGGTCTAGTAGATAAGGAACTACATTTATCTCTAAATCCTTAGAATTTTCTGTAACTTCCTCTTTTTTGATCGACCGTATTTTATGTGGTAGTATTTTTTTTAAAACGGCATGAAATTGATTTAGGAGCACTGGTTTTATTAACAAATCGTCGAATATATTGTAATAATCAGGGTCGCCTGATTGGCTCATTGCAGATGCCGTGACCGCCACTACCGGGATAGTTTTCAGCTCAGGATTTCTTTTTAGCAACGCTGTTGCATTTCGTCCGTCCATTATCGGCATTTTGAGGTCTGTAAGGATAATGTCAGGTTTGAATTCTGTAGCCTTGTCTAGTAGCTCTTTGCCGTTTAATGCCGTGATTATTTCGATTTTGGTGTTTTTGAGTATTTCTTTTAAATAATTCAAATTGTGGATGTTGTCATCGGCAATAAGTGCAGTGGTATTTTCAAATTCTAAAATTTCATGTTTTTCTAGGATAGGGATGTTTTTCCCGGATCCACTTTTTACACTATCAAATGTAATAGTAAAAGTAGTGCCTTTTTGAACTTCAGACTTAAATGTGATTTCACCAAGCATCAGATCTACGAGTTTTTTTACTATAAAAAGCCCTAAACCCGCTCCAGGATTATAGTCGGTACTTGCAACATTCTCCTGGCTGAAATCATTGAATATTTTATCTTGAAAGTCAGGACTAATCCCTATGCCACTATCTTCTACTTCGAACACTAGTTTGGTTAATTTATTTTTGTTCAGGTAAAAAGAAGAATCTGCCATGACTCGAATCATAACAAAACCTGTTTGTGTAAATTTGAGAGAATTTCCTATCAGGTTCATTAGCACTTGCCTCAGCCTGGCTTCAT
The DNA here is from genome assembly GCF_040151475.1 of Reichenbachiella sp. MALMAid0571. Lineage (NCBI taxonomy): Bacteria > Pseudomonadati > Bacteroidota > Cytophagia > Cytophagales > Reichenbachiellaceae > Reichenbachiella > Reichenbachiella sp. MALMAid0571. Next base: position 3,165 of record NZ_JBDKWG010000108.1, read on the forward strand.
CAAATACTATAAACTCTGGCACATCTGTACCAATTTCAACAAATAATTCAATACCTTTTTCCTGTATTTTTCCTTTAAAGACATTTATTATTTCATCAATAAAAGAAGTGACATGTAGTTCTTTGAAGTTTAGTTCTAATTTCCCAGAATCTATTTTTGATATATCAATGATGTCATTTATAAGTTCCAGAAGAGCTTTTCCGCTTGATTTGATAGATTTTAGATAGCTTTGCTGAGTTGTGTTAAGCTCACTTTTTGCAAGGAGATCGCTAAATCCCAGTACCGAATTTAGTGGAGTTCTCAAATCATGGCTTATGTTGGCAACAAAGGTACTTTTGGCCTTACTGGCTTCTTCAGCAAATTTTTTGGCTTGTATTAATTTTAATTCTGCATTTTTTTGACGGGTTACATTTTCTACCGCCAGAATTGCATTGTAGCTTCCTTTGTCACCAAAGCGTGTAACTTTTATCAGATACCATATTTGACTGTCCTTTACTTTGACGGGGTAAAACTGCTCAAAATCCTTATGATCACCACTTAGTACCAAATTGAGGCTTTCTTTGAACATATTCAACTCAGACCTGCTATTGGGCTGACTTAGAACCGGTTGGTTTAAATAATTTTCACTTTCGTGGCAATAAGGGAAACTATTTCCACTTAAGTTTTTTAGCTTTTTCCAATTTTGATTTACAAATATTATTTTTCCTGTATGGTCTAATACAGCTATATGAGCTGAATATGAGTTGATTATGAGTTGAGAGAATTCTGTCGATTCTTTTAGTGCTTCGTTGGTTATTTTTAGTTGTTTGGTTCTTTCATTTACCCTTTCTTCCAGTTCGAGATTGATATTTTCCAGTTTTTTTTGATTGATACTTAGATCCTCATTGACAGTTTTTAACTCATCAATGAGTAGCTCGTTTTGTTCTTTTAGATTGTAAAAGGCAATGCATTTTTTGATTATCTCGTTGAGCTCTTCGGTATTGAGGGGTTTGGAACAGTAGTAATGAATGTTACCGTTATTAATAGCTTCTTTGAGCAATTCCATATCACCATATCCGGTGAAGAGTACCCGCATGATATTAGAATGCCTTTCCTTGACTTTTTCTAATAATTCAATCCCTGAAAGTCCTGGCATCCTTTGGTCCGACACCAATACCTGAACTTTGTTATTTTCTAATAACTCAAGTGCCTGATTGGCAGATTCTGCTGTAATAATATTATAATCCCATTGAAAGGAGCTTTTGAAGACCCTTAAGTTGGCAGGTTCATCATCGACATATAAAATGGTATTTTCCATAATATTTTTTTCCATAGCATTATAAAGTTATAATATTTATATTCATAACAACATATCTGTTAGGTATTTTTAGGGAAATCAAAAAAAGTTAGTAAAATATCTTGGCATAAGAAACAGATCTAATAAATACCCAAAGTTAGAGTGATAATTTATTAGCAATACTGATTTTGCGGTGACTGTATGGTGGATATAGAAACTTGTTTATGACCTTTAAACCACAAAAATAAGCACTTTTACTTTTAAAAAGCATGTTATAGTTGGTGAAAAAAATACTTTTTTTGGTATTAAGAGGAAGGAGTTTATGTCTTTGTGGCAATTAAGTGAGGAGTTAAAAATATCGTTTGGGTATTTTTAACTCACTTATATAGGTGATTTAATTGCTAAAATCTATTCGGAAAGTGTTCATGTAGGATTTCATTGATTAGCTCACTACTTAAAGGCTTGCTTTTGAATCCGGAAATTTCCGGAATTAATTCAGCTCGTTCTCTGTCTGCCGGATTTAGAGATGTGGTAAGCATAACTAATACGATTTCTGCTTGTTGTGAGGAAGGTAGTTTTGAGTATTCTTCTAAAAATTCCCAACCATTAATTCCCGGCGTGTTGATATCTAGTAAGATAAGGTCAGGTTTATTTGATTCACCCTTTAAAAATATCAGAGCATCCATTGCTGTTTGGCAGATTTTTATATTTTCTGTGCAATTGACTTCATCTAGTGCCATCTGGTTAATGAAATTGGTTGCTTCGTCATCATCTATTAGTAATACACAACTTAGTTTTCTTTTCATTTTTTGATAGCTATGATGAAGTAAAGAGTACTGCCTTTAATGATATTATAATTCCTCTTTTGTCATAAATAAGTAACATGGTTTATTTTCTTAAATCATGTGTTGCATAGCAAACATAAATCTTATACCTTATAAAGAGAGGTGAAAATAGAGATATTAATGATTTCTCCTGATTATTAGTCAATTGATTGTAATGGTCTTAGACGAAATTTAAAGTATCTGCTTTGTTGAGCATTTGTTTGAATAGGATGAGCATGTGTCTGGAATAATAGCAGCCTCCGTCCAAAACAGAGTTTATAGCACTTTTGATGTCACTATCCATATATTCTTTATCCAAATACCCTGAAGCTCCGGAATTGATTATTGATTTTAGTTGATCAGTGCCATTGAACATGGTGAGTGTCAATACTTTTATGCCGGGATAGTCTCTTTTGATAACCTTACACAGTTCTATTCCATTCATTTCGGGCATGTCAATATCTGTGATTACCATATCGAATTTGTGGTTTTTTAAAAGAGATAGAGCTTCTTTACCATTTTTTGCTTCATGAGTTACCCGGAAAGACTTTTCATCTTTAAGTTTGTTTTGTATTAATTCCCTTACCAGTGGCTCATCTTCTACTATCAATATTTTCTTGTAAGATTTTCTAAAATTACTCACATTAAATGTCAGATGCTTTTTTGCCAGCATAGATATGCCTATGATAAATAAGACACCAAGTAAAGTATCGAAAAAGATCAAACTCAAACCATAACGTTCAATCATAGTATAAAGAACTTCTAGCAATACCCAACTGGTTGCGATAAATGATAGTATTGTTTTCATAATATTGTTTTTAGATTTTAACATATGACAAAGCTACCTCAAGGCTATCTGGTGTGTATTGGGGAAATAAGGATATTGATATTTTAGGAATTTTACCTACTCCAGATCATCAAATAAATTTCGTTCCAGAGCATGCATCACAAGGCCAACAATATTTTTGGCTCCTGTTTTTCCAAGTATGTTTTGTTTGTGGGCATCTACAGTTCGTTTACTTATGAATAACTTATCTGCAATTTCTTCATTTGAATGCTCTTGAATAATCAATTTGAGAACTTCCAGTTCTCTGGATGTTAGAGGTTGTTCAAGTACAGTTCTGGTTTTTACTTTGGGTTTTCCTCCCATAGTATTCATTATGGAGTTTGTGATTGTTTGGGAATAGTAATTTTGACCATTCATTACTGTGTGAATGGCTTTTAATATTTCTTCCTGACCAGCTTCTTTTGAGATATAGCCGGACACTCCTGCTTTTAGCATTTTTTTGACATAAGAAGTGTCGGTGAGCATAGAAAGGACCAGAATTTTTTGATCGGGTTGGTTCGCTAATATCTTAGAAGATAAGGTAATCCCATCCATTTCGGGCATGTCTATGTCTGTCATGATCAGATCAAATTGAGAGTGTTTACATTTGTCCAATGCTTCCTGACCATTTGAGGCTTCCTCAACAGTCATATTCTGACCATCTATATAAGACTTTATGATATCTCTAATCATTTTGTGGTCATCTACGATCAATATTTTTTTGTTGTCCATGATTTTTATTGTTATGATCTTGGTAAGATTATTCTAAATTCTGTCCCTCGTTTTGGGGCAGTGATTACCAGAATCTCACCCCCATGTTTTTCTATTATACCATAGGTAATAGACAATCCTAATCCTAACCCCTTGCCTACTTCCTTGGTAGTATAAAATGGATCAAATATTTTATTTTTAGTTTTTTTCGTCATACCCATGCCATTGTCTTTTATGCTAATGACTACCTTACCATAAGGTATGCTTGTTTCTATAGTTATTCTTCCTTTGCCCTCTGTCGCTTCTATAGCATTTCCAATAATGTTTAAAAATACTTGGTTAAGTTGGCTTGGAAAACATTTTACCATATCAATTTTATCACTGTACTTCTTTTTTATGATAATTTTGTCATTGAGTTTACCTCTTAATAGCATCAGTGATGAATCAAGACCTTCGTGAAGGTTGTATAGTCTTTTCCTGTCTTTATCTATTCTGGAGAAAGTTCTTAATCCTTTTACTACTTCAGTAGCTCTTTCTGCACCCAATTTAATGTCGCTAAGCAACTCTGGTATTGTATTGATTTTTTCTTCAAACGAGTTTGCTTGTTTTGATTTTTCGATTTTCTCCAGATCTAACTCTATGTTTTCACCTTTTGATAAAAAATTATACCTTGTAATTATTGGCTGGATGTCGTTGATTATCCTTTCCAGATTATTAATACCAGCATAAATAAAGTTCATTGGGTTGTTTATTTCATGAGCTAACCCGGCGGTTAAAAGACCCAAGGATGCCATTTTTTCTTGCTGTATCAACTGAGACTGTGTTTTTTTTATCTTGATTAATGCGTTTTGAAGCTCTTTGGTTCTTTCTTCTACGGCTAGTTCAAGATTTTTATTAAGGCGTCTGACTTCATTTTCAGCTGCTTTTGATTTGCTCAAATCTACTGCTGTGTTTAGTATCAACCTTTTGCCATCTTCCGTGTAACCCAAAGGTGTAGAGTGGAAATTCCAAATCCTTTTTTTTCCTCTTCTATCAGTTATTTCTGACTCTCCGTTGTTGAAGGTTTCATTGTAAGTAAACAAATTGTCTATGTAATCTTTATCGATTACCTTTTCCTTTCCAAAAGCTAGTTTTGTCCATTTTTCTATCGTAGATATTTCATTTAATGAATATCCTGAATAATTTTTCCAACCCTGGCTAATTCTATGAACTTTCCCATCTTCGTCATGTATCATTATTGGAATTGGAGCTAGTTCGATAGCTCGTTGCAATCTGTTTTCACTTTCTATGAGTTTGAGTTCTTGATTTTTTTCTTCCGTAACGTCTGTTTCAATGACAATGTACCCCTCTTTTTGATTGTTGGATATTAGAGGAACGATGTTACACTTGAAATAACGATCTGATAAAACTCCTTTATGATTGAAATGAACATTTTTGCTAGACTTCAATTTTTTAATAACCACCTCCTTGAGCTCATATCCATTTGATATAAAATCGAAATAATTAGAGCCCAGATATGATTTTACAGAGATTTTGTTTTTGAGTATATCCTTAGAAAATTGATTTATGTTAATTACATTAAATTGATTATCAAGAACTTGTACTTTGTCAGAGGAATTGTGAAAAAGAGAAAGCCATTTTTGTTGATTCTCTAACAGTTTCATTTCTGTTTTTTTCCTTTCCGTAATATCTTGACTAATCCCAATGATTTTGTGTACTTTTCCTTTTTCGTTCTTAACTGTGAGCCCGGAAGAATAAATGTATATTTCACCCTTGGTAGGATGGAATATCCTATATTCAGTTTTTCTGGATTTATTGTTTGGAATTTTCGTCCAGTTTTCCCAAAAAACTTTATCCTTGTCTTCAGGGTGAGTTCTTTCCAGGATTTTTTCAATGGTTACCTTTTCTTTCCATCTGAATCCAAATATTTTATAAAGTTCTTGTGACCATAATACAACCTCATGCGATTCTATATAGGTTTCCCATGATCCCAATTGGGCAATTTTCTGAGACTCCTTCAGGTTTTTTTCACTATGTTCCAGGGCTATAGAAGATATTTTTGATTCTGTAATATCTCTGGCTGAGCAAAACAATAATCCTGTAGATGTATCAGGAGTAACACACCATCTCAGGTATTTATAGCTCCCGTTTTTGCATCTGTAGCGGTTGTCAAAATTCACCGTAGTTTTTCCATCAGCCAGCTTTTTTTCTTCTTTGGCAGTGTCGGCTCTATCCATTGGATGTACAAAGTCCATAAAAGGTCGTTCAAGAAGTTCTTTTTCACTATATCCTAGTGTTCTAAGAAATGATTTGTTGACTTTTTTGAAATAACCATCGGTACTCGCTATTCCAAACATATCATTACCTACGGAGAAGAATTTTTTATACTCATCTAATTCTTTATCAATTCTTTTACGATTGGTAATGTCTTTAATGATCAATATATAATGGGTCAGCTTCTTGTCTTCGTTGAAAATGGGGTTAAGTGAAATATAGTTCCAAATTAGTGAGCCATCTTTTTTGTGATGGAGCACTTCTCCTTTGTATGATCCATGGTTGGCTATTGCCTCATTTATTTCTTTGGCAGCTTTGGGATTTGTTTTTCCTCCATATACGAAGCTTACCTTTTGTCCTATTATTTCTTTTTTGTTATATCCTGACAGTGCAGCAAACCTGCTGTTGCTGAATACTATTGGTTTTCCGGGTAACTTTGGGTCGATGAGTATTATTCCGTCATTTGCGGATTCCAGAGTACTGTCTTTTATTGCTCCAAATTCATTTTCTTGTTTTGAAATGTCTTTAACCGTGGCGTGAATAATTCTTATTTCATTTACTGGTATTGAAGTAAAACTGCATTCCACGTCAATTTTAGAATTGTTCTTATGAGTTACAAAAGATTTAAATTTCAAGCATTTCTGATTTGTTAGCTTGCTTAAATCACTTAGGATAATTTTGTTTTTCTTATTGTTGATGCTTTCAATAAGATTTTTACCAAGTAGTTCTTTTTTGGAAAAACCAAACAATTTTGAGGCACTGGAGTTTGAATTTAAAATTTCGCCAGTTGGATTTATAAAAAAAGATGCTTTGTCATATGAATTGAAAACGGAGTTGAATTTCTTCTCACCAATTGCTGTTTGATTGGTTAGAGACTCTACTTTCTGTTTCGACAGCAGTAGCTCATTTTTTAGTAATTGTTGCTGCTTGTGTATTTTAATACAACTAGTTGTTTTATAAATAAGAAGTTCCAGATTGTTGAAAGGATCCGTTATAAAATCAATAATGTTATCATTAGTTTTTATTAATTCTAATTCATTAAAGTTGTTCTGATCTGACAGGATAATTATAGGATAATCTTGGTAGTGTTCTGTAGTGCTTTTGATGGACCTTTTTATTACAGATGTTCCGTTGTAATAGAAAAGTAAGGCTGAGTAACCTCGATTTTTGAATTCTGGCTTAAATTGTTTAGCATGATCTACTGAGAAGAAGTGTTTCTTAAGTTCATTTGAAAATGCACTTTTATCGTTTTTGTGATCATGTATAAATAAAATTTTTTGCATGCTTTTTTTCCAGCTTGTTGGTATTTTGCTAATATACTGTACTAGCAGGTGTTTATAAATCTTGATTTAAGTAGTTAAATAAAAGATTTACGGAGTACAAAATAAAGACTCAAATTCTTCTTCATTTAAAAGAGATATATTAATGTTCGTCCGAAAATGTAAGTAAATAATTACAATTAATAACTATTATATACAATTATTATACCGTTGTTTCTAATATAAAATATATCAATAACGGTTTTTGAACTGATTAACAGGAGATTGAGTGATGGAAAAAATGGTTATAAGAACTAAATTCTGTTTAGCTAAATATCTGATTTAGCATTAAATCCTTTATTTGCGTAGGATCAATGGATGTGGCATGCTGGTGCTGGCTATTTGCAATAAAGATGGCTTTGTCTTCTTCATTTAGGTTAATACGTCCGTGAGACCCTTTGATTAAGGAAGCGTCTAGCGGGATGAAATCCATCAAAGTACGAAAGCCCAGTTTTTTTCTCAATAACTTTAAGACGATTCTGGGAACAATTAATTTCTTTTTCGGGTCGATAAACATTTCAACAGGATCATAACCTGGTTTTTTGTGAATATCAACTATTCTGGCAAAATCAGGAGCCATTTTGTCATCTTCCCAATAATAATAGGTAAACCAGCTTTTTTGATCTGCAACAACTACCAGTTCACCGGCTCGTTCGTGATCAATATGATGTAGTTTTTTTCCTTCGGTATCCAGTACCAATTCTATTCCTTCGGTTTGCTCTAGTTTGGTCTTGATAGTGTCTTTTTGGCTCAAATCGTTGATATAGACATGGGCTATCTGATGGTCGGCTGTAGCAAATGCTTTGGAAGCTCCAGCGTCGAGTAGTTCAAGGCCATTTTCTTCTCTTATTGCGATCAATCCTATTTCTCTTAAAATGCGGTTGATATGTATAGGCTGGCTTACACTGGTAATGCCGTATTCTGAAATCACATTAACCTCTACTCCTTGTTGCTCAAGGTAGGTGATTAGATATTCACAAACTTTGTCTATTTCTTGTAAATCTTTTGGCAGGTGTTTTTCATCATGCCCAAATTTCTGAAGTACATAGTCTAGGTGAGGGAGATACACTAACAGCAAGTCCGGATTATGCCACTTGTGGACTTTTTTGGAGGCATTTGCTATCCATTCACTTGATTTGATAGTGGTTTTTGGTCCCCAAAAGTGAAACAAAGGAAATGTGCCCAGTTCTTCTTGCAACCGATCTCTTAAATCAGATGGAGCGGAATAGCAGTCGGGTATTTTTAATCCGTCAGCTCTATACTGAGGTCTGGGGGTAACGGCGTAATCAACGGTGGAGTACATGTTGAACCACCAAAACATATTGGCACAAGTGAAGGATGGATCAATCTTTTTAGCATGATCCCATATACTGGTAGCCTGTACCAGTTTGTTTGATTGATGCCAGGATCTTACTTCTTGCACATCCCGATAAAACCATCCATTGGCTACTATGCCATGTTCTTCAGGCCATTTTCCGGTGAGATAAGTAGTCTGAACAGGGCAGGTGATTGCGGGTAATACAGGGTCTATACTGGATACGTTTTTATCTGCTGACCATTTTGTTAAAAATGGAGTATGTTGACCAATAAGCTTTTTGGACAAGCCAACAACATTGATTAATGCAGTTTTTTTCATTGCTATAAAACTAATCCAGTGTTTTAACTACCCAATCTAATTCTCTAACCACGCAACTGACAATATCTGTCCTCATATTTTCTGGCAATACGTCCCATGTATATGTTTCTACTTCCAGATGATTGGTGAAATTCTTTTCAGACCAAACTGCCAATGTTTCGATGATATCCTGTTGTGTTGATACCAATTGTTCGTATTTTTCAGTAAAAACAGGTACATGGTAATGTGTGCGTATTTCGGCATACTCAGGATTGTCAAGACTGTCAAGGGCAATTCCCAAATCCGGAAATCTTACCAGTTCACCATCAGTTTTTTTAACAACTGCTTGGTGCAAATAGGTTGGTTCATCAAATTTTTTGAGCTGTTGTTTAACGATTGTTTTTTGACTTTCGGAACGCATTGATCCAGAACCAAGTGCTGCACTGATTTGTATCCTGCCAATTTTTATATTTTCGGATAATACCTTGTTGATGGCTTCTTTTGGGTTTTCATAACCAACGGCAAAATGACAAACGTCGTAGCAGAGTTGGAAATGTTCTCTGATTATTGCTTCGGCATGGGTGGAATCACAATTGAAGGTTGTTTTGATAGATTCTATGCCTTTTTTTAGAATATAATTATTGAAAAAATCAACGAATTCTTGAGTTGTTTCCAGAATGCCATCCGGTTCTGGTTCCATATCGAGGTGAAGGCTTTTTCCGGTTTGTGTTTTGATTTCTGATAAATAAACAATCAGATCAGTTAGCTGTGTGCAAGCTGTGTTTTTTGCATTTTCAAGAGCCTGATCATCTTTGTGCCAAAACCGATAAGAAATAGGAGAGGTGGATACTCCTCCGTCCATATTTTCAGGTAAAAGCTGAGCTAAAATATCAAATAACCGCTTAGTGTATTCCAAACGATCTGTTGTGGTCCAGTCAGGAGTATGTACATCATCTTTTACTACCTGATTGTGAAAACCTCCATAGGGGAAACCGTTTATGGTAAAAACATACATGTTTTCACTTGTCAACCAGGATTTGAAATCGTTTAGGTTATTTCCTTCTAAAATTTCCAATGAGGCTTCATTAGAAAGCCTCAAACCAATGCCAAAGCTTTCGGATGTTAGGCCATCACGGATTTTGGTAGTGTATTCTTTGAGGTTTGAGAAAGTAGCTGTCCAGGGTTCGCCTGCATGAATGTTGCTGCAATAGGTGAGATGTGCCTGATGTTTGTTAATACGCATACATTTCTTTCTTTTCAACGAGTGTAAATACAGCCTTTTCGATCCATTCACTATTCATTTCATGGACGTCAAATTTCTCTCCGATTTTTTCTACCATGGTGATAGTAAGCTCACCTCCCAAATGTTCGCGAAATTCTTCCAGGCCTTTGATCAGTTCAGGATTTACTTTTGTTCCGGTAGGATCAAGAAGGAGTGGATGAAATAGGCTGAAGCCCAAATCACTTAATAGTTTTAGTATCCGGTCTGTTGTTGGCGTATCCAGGAATCCTGCATGCATGGCATAGGCTATATCCAGAGCAATGCCTATTGCTACAGCTTCTCCATGCTTTACTTCAAATTTTGTCAGTTGCTCCAGCTTATGTGCTGCCCAGTGTCCAAAATCCAAAGGTCTGGATGAGCCCATTTCAAAAGGGTCGTTGCTATTGGATATATGATCTGTATGCAATTGAGCACAATCGAATACCAGTTTTTCCATAGCGTCCAAATCCCTGTTGCTCAGTGCTATGGCATTTTTCTCCAACCAAAGGAAAAATTCTTGGTTTTTGATTAAAGCAACTTTTATGGCTTCAGACATTCCTGATCGCCAGTCCCTTTCATCGAGCGTGGTTAAGAAAGTAAGGTCATTGATTACGGCGAAAGGGGGAGCGAAATTTCCTAAGAAATTTTTCTTTCCGAAATAGTTGATCCCATTTTTCACTCCAACTCCAGAATCATTTTGAGAAAGAACAGTAGTAGGTATTCGTATATGCCTGATGCCTCTATGGGCTATAGCAGAGGCAAATCCTACCATGTCAAGTACTGCACCGCCTCCAATGGCAACAACGAAAGCATGCCTGTCTATCTTGGCATCATTGACTATGGAAAGCACTTTTACGAATTCTTCAGTAGAATTTTTAGTCTCTTCTCCACCAATAACGATAAGTGGAGGGCAGGCCATATTTATCTTTTCCTGTTTAGAAACGTAGTTTTCTATTTTGCTGATCAATTCTGGTTGACAATCGTTCAGGCCTTTATCAATTACAAATGCTATTTTGATTGCTTTATCTGATCCATTTTTGGTGATCACATCATTGAGTAATGGGTTGGATGGGGCGAACAACTCTCTCGTAAACAAGATGTCGTATGTATAATTGATGGAAAAATTTTGATTTATTTTCATTGTGTTCTCCTCTAATCTCTCTTAGCTTCTTGTTTTTATGATTGTATCCAATAATAAAACTTATGTAACAGCGAATTTTTTTGACAATATTATAGAAATTGGCAACAATAATAAAACGGCTAATCCGTAAGTCCAGTTGCTAAATCCTGCCACATAACTTGCATTTAGTGGAATTAGCGAAAGAACACCCATTTTTACCGCTTTCATTATGTATTTGGGTTCGTTTGTAGAAATGGCTTTTAGTTTGGCAGATAAGTTCATGCTGATCCACAGAATCACAAATGGAAGGACAGTCCACAAATTCATAATACCGTTCCAGGCCAGTAAGATAATAACACCTGCTACCATCACATCCAACGATAAAGCAAAAACAACAGACATTTTATTATTTCCCAGCACCTCTCCCTGACTGGTCAATGTGATGGCAGCTATAAATACTATTGGGATGAAGCAAATCATCCAAAATTCCGGCAACTCACCGGAAATGACACTCATTCCTAATAGCAAATTCAAACCCCGGCATATTCCCATGTTTAATGGACCTGCAACGATATTATGCTTGGCATATTTATTATAAAAGAGTGCCGTTATTACTATGACAATTGCAATCAGCATGCTGACCACACTCACCAACGAAGCAAAGCCCACTCCAAATGTTAGAAGAAAGCTGCCTAGAAATACGGCTTGTTTGTAGGTCACTTTTCCACTAGGGATGGGTCTTTCAGGTCTTTCTTTTTGGTCTGTTTCAAAATCAAATACATCGTTGAAAACTATGCCACCACCATACAGACCGATTGTAGAAAGTATCAGATAAATAAAATTAGAAGTTTGAATACTGGAAATCCCGGAACCGAGTACTCCTGCAATGGCTACTCCTGCAACTATGTCGGATATAGCTGTAACAATATTTGCAGGGCGCATCAGCACTAAAAAAGGAAAAAGCCTCATGATTTAATTGTAGGCTTAATTCTCGATAATATCAGAAGAAGATTTTTTAGGTTCTTGCCCCCTCAAAACGCTATTCCCTCCATATAGAACTGACTGATCAAAATTAACACCCTCAGACCAATCGCTTTCTTTCATATTGCCGCTTTGTCCATAAGCATCCAATGCATTTTGATAACAGGTTTTTTGAATGTGTTCCTGAGCTATTCCTCTTTCCTTCATCAGGTTAGCTGTTTTAGGCACAGATAAGGGATCGCTTACTCCCCAGTCTGCAGAGCTATCTACGATAATCCGATCGGATCCATATTGTCTTACGACTTCCACCATTCTTTCACTGCCCATTTTTGTTCTGGGATATATGGTAAAAGCAGCCCAAAACCCACGGTCAAGGACACTTTTTGCAGTTTCTTCATTGTTGTGATCTATCACAGCCATGGATGGATCAACACCATGTTCTTCTAATACGTCCATGCTCCGTAATGTTCCATTTTTCTTGTCTCTATGTGGTGTATGGATCATTATAGGAAGCCCGACTTCTTTTGCCAATTCTATTTGTTCTCTGAAGTATTTGTCTTCAGCTTTGGTTTGATCATCATATCCGATTTCTCCTATAGCTACTACATTGTCTTTTAATGCGAAAAGAGGCAATAGTTCCATCACTTGTTCGGCAAGTGCTTCATTATTGGCTTCCTTGGAGTTGAGGCCTATGGTGCAATAGTGCTTGATCCCAAATTGGGACGACCGGAATGGTTCCCAACCCACTATGCTACTGAAATAATCTTTGAAAGCTCCGACCTCTGTACGGGGTTGTCCAAGCCAGAAAGCTGGTTCTATTAAAGCAACTATTCCGGCTTTTTGCATGGCTTCATAGTCGTTTGTGGTACGTGAAGTCATGTGAACATGCGGATCTATATATTTCATCTGTTGATTGTTAATGATTTTAAAAATTGAATGTCGTATTGTTTAATTTTCGATTGCAGACCAAACTTCATGCCCAATTTCCTCCCATGACTTTTTGGATTTCTCTATGTTTTTGCTTTCTAGCCAGTCGGTTGCTTTTGGGTGATTGCTTTCTTGCAAAACTTTGATGGCCGCTGATTTGGCTGTTGGTGTACCAGTTTCGATTACTTTTTTAAGGTCTTCCAGAATTTGTACATTTAAAAAGCTACTGGTTAAACGCCACAACTCTGGTGTAACAGACCTTCCTGCAGCCCATCTTTCATGGACAAAATCGTGCAATATGGTAGCAAGTTTTTTATTTTGTCTTGTCTCAAGTCCATAAATTTTAAAAATAGGGCGTTCCATGAAAATTGCCTTTAATACCATTTGATTCCATGCCGATTCATCGAAATATTTGGAAGGGTAGGCACTGTCTAATGCAATGGAATCAAAAACATCAATCATATTGGTTCTAATTCCATCTACTGCATTCAAAACAAAATCTTCCGCATTTTGCAAAAAATGTAATGATTTGTAAATCACAACTTGTTCACGCATGTCTGCCGAAGCGAGCAATGTCTCAATTTTACCTTTGTTGTTTTCAGGATCAAGGTTAATTAAGAATGCCAATCGGCAAAATTGATCCAATGTCCAATTATTAATGTTAAATACCGGATCGATATTTTTAAAAGTATCCAAAAGAGTTGTTGGTATTTCTACAGATGACCTGTCAATTTTTCTATTGACCATGCCAAAAGCAAGAAAAAATGCCGATGGGGTTTCGGTCGTTTCAAGCTTGTCTGTAAACCATGACAATACTGCCTGATCTTTGATGTTGCTTTTGCAGGCTTGAATTACCTGATCCCTTAAAACCAAATTACTATTACTTGTCATTTGATAATTTTTCTAGTGTTTCTTAGCTGATCGATACATTATGACTTATGTAATCAGCAATATGCGCATGTCAACAAAATTATGCATTTTACCACATTGATTTCTTTCTAAATTCAATTATTTCAGTGTTTATGATGTCAATCATTAAATTTTCTGAGAATGTTCAAAAAATAGATTCCATAGCAAAAGAATATCTTTTATCTTCGATTTGAATTCAATTTTATAAATCAATGAAAAAAATCTTAATACTATTCTTTATAACGGCATGTCAACCGGATTTGTATGTAAAACCTTTGCCAAATGCTCATGCGCACAATGATTATATGCACGATAGACCGTTGCTCGATGCGTTGGACAATGGGTTTACTTCCGTGGAGGCAGATGTTCATTTGATTGAAGGTAAACTGCTTGTGACTCATGATGCACCCGAAAACCCAAATGCCGTGAGAACTCTGGAGGAGGTTTATCTGACTCCTTTGAAAAGACATATTGCAAAAAATGACGGTAAAGTGTATAAGGGATATACTGATAGTTTTTACCTGATGATAGATTTTAAGACTGAGGCATTGCCTACCTATATCGCTCTCAAGAAAGTGTTGGCCAAATACGAATCTATGTTAACCATCGTAAATAACGGAATTGAGCAAAAGAATGGCCCGGTGAAAGTGTTTATTTCAGGAAATAGGCCATATTCTGAAATAATGCAGGAAGAAGTGAAACTTGCCACTTTGGATGGCAGACCGGATGATTTAGGGAAGGATATACCAAGTGTGTATATGCCAGTAGTGAGTCAGAATGTCAGTAGTTTCCTATCCTGGACTGGTGAAGGTGAAATTGATTCAACTGAAAAAAGTAATCTACTTGATTTTATAAATAAGGCTCATAAGGAAAATAAAAAAGTAAGACTTTGGGCAACCCCAGACACGCCTGAAGCATGGAACTTTCTAACGAAAAGTGGTGTGGATTTAATCAATACTGATAGATTGTCTGAACTCCGGGTGTTTTTAAACAAATGATACCACTATCGTCTTTAACCTAAGTTTTTAATATACGTATTTTGAATAGTAGTTATGATTTTCATCTAACGGTGTAGTATATAATCGAGTAGGCGAATTAATAAAAGCTGTTTTAAAATTGAAATTTAGTCAAATAAACCAGTTCTTTGCGCAAAATTAGAAACTGGTAGGAGTCATGATGGTTCAAATGTTCAAATCAAAAATTCATCAGGTTAAGGTAACGGAAGCCAACCTTAACTATGTGGGAAGTATTACCATAGATGGAGATTTATTGGATGCCGCCAATATATTGGAAGGCGAAAAAGTGCAGGTGGTAAATAACAACAATGGAGAACGTTTGGAGACCTATACCATAAGAGGTGAGGCTGGTTCAGGTATTATTTGTATGAATGGTGCAGCAGCACGAAAAGCTCAGATAGGAGATGTGGTATTGATTATTACCTATGCGATGATGGACTTGGAAGAAGCCAAAACTTTCAAACCAATTGTAGTCTTTCCTGATGAGAATAACTTATTAAAAAAATAGAATTGGAAGAGGAGTAAGGGGTTAGAATATTTCGTTTCTTAAAGTAGAAAGGGGCAGGGCAAACGCATTTAAAAACAAAAACCTCCTTACCGTACCAGTTACGGTATCCCTTGAAATTACAGTCAACTCTAACAGACCCCAGAACAAGTCTGGGGACAATACGAATTTTTAAATGCGTTTGCCCTGAGAAAAAAGGGGCTGATTTCATGCGAAATCAGCCCCTTTTGGTTTTTTTGAATGGACTTCTATCTCAGACTTTTTACAATAGCCAAAGCGTTGGCACATGTTTCTGTTAAGCTGGTGTAATCATCATTGGCAATGATGTCTTTGGTGATCAGTTGAGATCCCATACCCACACAATGAACTCCGGCTTTGAACCACTTACTTAAGTTTTCTTCTGTTGGTTCTACGCCACCAGTTGGCATAATGCTAGACCATGGAAAAGGCCCTTTTACTGCTGCGACGAAGCTTGGGCCACCTACCTGAGAACCAGGGAAAATTTTGGTCACTTCTGCGCCTAGTTCTTCAGCATAAGAAATTTCAGTAAGTGAACCACAACCCGGTGACCAGGCAATCTTTCTCCTGTTGCAAACTTTTGCCATTTCAGCATTCAAAATTGGAGACACTACGAAGTTCGCTCCGATCTGAATATACAAAGAAGTAGTGCCAGCATCAATTACCGATCCTATTCCAAGTATCATTTCAGGTGCTTCTTTTTCTGCATACTTATTGAGTGCAGCAAAAACCTCGTGGGCATAATCCCCACGGTTGGTGAATTCAAATACACGAATACCACCGTCATAGCATGCTTTCAACACTTTTTTGCATACTTCTATGTCTTTGTGATAAAAAACAGGAACAATCCCTGTTTCTTTCATCTTTACTGCTACTTCGATTCTTGTAAATCTTGCCATTTTTTTTCTTAAATTAATGTTTTTTTTTGAAAAATGAAGAGGGCCGGTCTGTTGCAAACTAACTAAACCTGAATTCATAAAAAATATAAATCGACCGACCCTTTCATTGTCTTTAAATCCTTATTTGTTACCTGGCTACTCTTCCTGAAGCATCTCCACCCATTAATTTGGTTACTTCTTCTACTGTCACCAAATTGGCATCACCTTTAATGGTGTGTTTTAGGCACGAAGCTGCTACCGCAAAATCAAGTGCATTTTGATCGTCTTCCGGGTATTTCAACAATCCATAGATCAAGCCGCCCATGAATGAATCTCCACCACCTACTCTGTCAACGATATCAGTGATCTGATACTGACGTGTTTCGAGCATTTTGTTGCCGTCATAGAGCACACCAGCCCAGGTGTTATGAGAAGCAGAAATAGATCCTCTAAGTGTTGTGATTACTTTTTTTGCTTTAGGGAATTTCTCCATCATTTGTTGGCAAACAGAAAGAAATGCTTCTGCCTTTACGTTGTGGCCTTCAGTTTGCACGCTCACGCCATCTGGTTTGATGCCAAAGTGCATTTCTGCATCTTCTTCATTTCCTAAAATCACATCACAGTATGATGTCAATTCAGTCATGATTGCTTCTCTGTCGCCACCGTATTTCCACAATTTGGCTCTGTAATTAAGGTCTGTAGAAATGGTAAGTCCCAAGGCACTTGCTGCTTTTACTGCTTCCAGACATACGTCCGCTGCTCCCTGAGAAATAGCAGGAGTAATACCGGTCCAGTGAAACCATTCAGCTCCGGCAAATACTTCATTCCAGTCTATCATTCCTGATTTTATTTCAGCAATAGCAGAATGGGCTCTGTCATATACTACTTTGCTACCTCTGCTTACAGCTCCGGTTTCCAGAAAATAAATACCCAACCTGTCGCCTCCAAAAATGATTTTATCAGTACCAACACCTCTTTTGCGCATTTCCATTAAAGCACATTCGCCAATATCGTTTTTTGGAAGACGGGTAACGAAATCTACTGGAACGCCATAGTTGGCTAATGATACAGCTACGTTTGATTCACCTCCGCCATAAACCACGTCGAAGGAGTTGGTTTGAGAGAATCTTAAAAAGCCGGGAGGGGCTAGTCTCAACATTATTTCTCCGAATGTTACTACTTTTTTCATTTTCTGTTTTTATTAAATATGTTCTAAAATATCTATTTGTTAATTGTTCTTAAAGAAGACTTTCTGACTATGAGTTCTGGTTTTAAAAGAATTTTTTTGTATTGAGTTTGCTGCTCTTCGGTATTGAATTGGTCGAAGAATACCTGTCCAACGATTTTTCCCATTTCAAGTGTATTTTGACTCACTGATGTCAATGAAGGCTCCAAATATTCTGTAAAAGGTTCGTTTGCAAAACCAGTGATCCCGATTTCCTCAGGGATTTTTATTCCTTTTGATTTGCAGTATTGCAAAGCTCCCAAGGCAGAAAAATCACTGGCACTGGTAATGGCATCAGGCGGATTTTTCAGGTTCAATAACGTTTCTGCGGACTCTCTTCCGGCAATCACCTTACTGTTTGTACTTATAATCAGGTCATTGTCAATTTCATGACCGTTTTCTTCCAATGCTGCACGATATCCTCTTTGTCTGTTGCGGTAGATGTTTATTTTCTGACTTCCGGCTAAGTGAGCTATTCTTTTGTATCCCTGATCAATCAAATGCTTAGTCGCCAGATAAGAACCTTCAAAATCATCTGCTGCTACAGTGTGTGGAGCCAGGTTATCTGCTATCCTGTCAAAAGTTACGAGTGCAATGTTGTGGTTGATGATTTTTTTTAAATGGCTCTCATCATTGCTGGCAAGGGAAAGCGCAATCCCTGCAACCCGGGCATTGATCAGTATGTCTATATTTTCAGCTTCTGCATCTTTGTCTTCCAGGGATTGACAAATCATAATGTTGTACCCATGTTTTTTTACCTCTTCTTCTATGCCTCTGATCACAGAGGAGAAAAAGCTCCTGTCTATATATGGTACGATCACTCCAATAATCTTACTCCTGCCATTTCTAAGGGCAGCAGCAACAGGATTTGGTGCATAGCCCAAAGCTTTTGCGGTATCGTTGACTAGTTTTTTTGTTTTGTCACTAATCCGGGGATTGTCACTGAGTGCTCTGGACACGGTGGCCGCAGTAGTGTTCAATGCCTTTGCAATATCTGATATAGTGGTTTTTTTGGTCACCAGATGAAAATCCTAATTGTTTCGAATAGTTCATGTAAACGTTTGCACAATGTTAGAATATTTTTTATTCTTTCCAAAAATATTATTACAATTAAATGGCTTTTATTTGATTTAATAGTTGATTGTAATTTGTGTAAACGATTGTTTTATTACTGAGGTAAAACGAAAATGTATTGACGTATTTATGAATTAAAACTGACGAAGGATTGTAGTATGCACAAAATCAAAATTGAACGGTAACGGTGGTCATTTTGCAAATAAGGATTCAGACAAAGTCAATTAAGAAAAGTTTACTTACCGCACCTGCTGTCATAGTCGTAAGGTTGAGTAAAATGCTGCCTTGTCATCCCGACGAAGGAGGCCATGTCTGCCGACAGGCAGAGATCTTCTTAGCTAATTGTAGGTCTGCCAGAAAGATTTCTCCTTTGTCGAAATGACAAAAAGGGCTTAAACTGACGGCAGTTTGGTGTGAGGGATAGCAAGATTTTTAAATGTGTTTATCCGGACTGGAGCGGAGTGTATTTTTCTTAGTGTGATCAAATACTTCTAACAATATTATTAGTTGTGCGTGAATTCTTTTCTTTTTGAGTCAAGTGTATTTTTCTAAATCAAAAGGAAAGGAAGTTCAACCTTCTTTAAAGTAAATTGAATAAAATATGAATTGGGGATTATTAGGATACGGCAACATTACTCCAAATTTTGCAACGAGTTTAAAGCAAGTGGAAGGGCAAAATATTGCAGCGATTGCGTCCTATAGTAATGCAGGAAAATTGGCATCTGAATATCCTGATGCCAGCATATATGACAACTATGATGAGTTGTATGCTGACAAAGAAGTTGATATAGTCTATATAGGCACTACACACAATTTCCATGTTGATAATGTAATCAACTGCCTGGAAAATGGCAAGCATGTACTGTGCGAAAAGCCAATGGGAATAAATCCGGAGGAGGCTCAAAGGATGATAGATTGTGCGAAAAAGAACAACCTGTTTTTGATGGAAGGCCTATGGATGTGTTTTTTACCTGCTTATCGCTATATGATGGAGGTGGTGCGTTCGGGAGATATAGGGGAGGTGAAACTCGTGAGGGCTGATTTTGGTTTTCTTTTTCCGAGAGATGACAGTCACCGTGTTTGGAATCCGAAATTGGCTGGAGGGTCTTTGCTGGACTTGGGTGTTTACCCGATTGCGCTGGTAAACGATGTGTTTGGGATGCTGCCGGAATCTATAGCTGTAGCAGCCAATATTGTGGATACTGGAGTAGATGAAAGTATTGCAGCTCAGTTTAAATATGCTACCGGAGCATCAGCTCAAATTTATTCAGCATTGAGTTCTACGACACCTGGGCAGGTCATAATTTACGGTGAACGAGGCTGGATTCAGCTGGATGAGTTTTACAAAGGCCAAAACCTGAAATTGAATATTGACGGAAAAATTAAAGAACTATCTTTGCCGTTTGAGAGCACAGGGTATTTCCATGAAATAGAAGATGCAGTGAAAAGTATCGAATCAGGAAAAATTGAAAGTCAGTTATTTTCTCATTGGCACAGCATGATGAATGCTGATGTGGTTCAGCGAATTTTTAATGAAATAAAATAATCAACATAATAAAATACAGAAGGAATGAAATTTTTTATTGACACGGCTAATCTTGCCGAAATTCAGGAAGCATACGATTTGGGAGTATTGGACGGAGTGACTACCAATCCATCTTTGATGGCCAAAGAAGGCATCACCGGACAGGCCAATATTTTGGCTCATTACAAAGCTATATGTGACATTGTAGATGACAATGTGAGCGCAGAAGTAATAGCCACCGACTATGAAACCATGGTCGTAGAAGGCAGGGCGCTTGCTCAAATCGATTCTAAAATTGTGGTGAAAATCCCAATGATCAAGGATGGTGTAAAAGCAATCAAAACATTGAGTTCTGAGGGAATCAGAACAAACTGTACGTTGATATTCAACGCCGGACAGGCGATATTGGCAGCAAAAGCAGGAGCATCTTACATATCTCCTTTCTTAGGCAGATTGGATGATATCTCTATGGATGGCTTGGAATTGATCGATCAGATCGTGACTATATTTGATAACTACGATTTTGAAACGGAGATACTTGCAGCTTCTATCCGTCACAACATCCATTTGATCAAATGTGCTGAAATGGGTGCTCACATAGCTACCTGTCCTTTGAAAGTGATTTTGGGACTTCTCAAGCACCCACTTACTGATAAGGGATTGGAAATATTCCTGGCGGATTACGCAAAAGGAAATAGCTAAAAAGAAATTTAGACTGAATGAAAAAAGGGAGCAAATGCTCCCTTTTTCTTTTTGTGCTTTTTCTAACCTATAAATTTTTCTGCTACTAGAAAATGCACCTTCAATTCGATAACCTGTACTCTGGATGGGGTGAGAGCTGTAACTTATAACCCAAGGCCGTTCTTCAATTATAGGTTTTTTATTTCTATTAATCCATTTCTAATTATTGCTTTCATAACTTTTATATTTGAGTTAATAGCATAGATTTCTTTTGTAAGTATCTCAATTTTTTCCTCTGATGTTTTCCAACCAAAAATCACTTTAGAAATAAGATTCTTGCTTACTTTTTTAATATAAATTTCACCATTATCAATTGTCAGTTTTTTACAGTCATTTAATTCAGTGATAATTCTTTTTTCTGATTCGTATTTCCAGTCTTTATTTTTCTCAAAGAATAAAGAATTATAGGAACCTTTCTCAAAACTAATTCCAGACCTTTTCTTCTTATATTCTACCTTATTTATTTGGTTTAGTATTCCTGTACCATCTCCCGAATATTCTTTCTGTAAATTTTTGATTTCGATTACATATCCAGAAGCATTGTTGGCATAATGAGCCCACATAGGTAATGAATCATATCGAGTTGAGGTACAAAAAATCCCGCACCTTGAAGACATCAATTCTACAGTTTTATTGAACATACAAGTTAGATAGTTGATATCATCATAGATTGAAAGATTTACAATTGAGTTAGCTTTTTCTATAGATTCGGGAGCACTTATCACCATAGTTTCAGGTGATAGTTTTCTAAATAATATTTCCTGCTTTTTAAGGTCTAGTATGTCATCTTTACTATATCCATTTACTCTTTTTTCTTTCAATGATTTCAGTAGCTCACTTTCATAAATTTTCGGTAACAATTCGGTTGGGTCATTCAAACTTTCTAGTGTAGCAAATTTTATTTTTCCCTCAACTATATTTTTAAGTGCGTTTTCAGATGCAAGATATTTATACAGTTTCATTCGTAAGGCTCAAATTTCTCCTAAAACTAATTATTGAACAAAACAGGCTGAGTCCAGGCCATCTCATAGATGGCATTTTCAATGGGGTTGTTATGTAGCTTGGTTGAAACTACTTTTACCCTTACGAATTTCATTTTGTCAGTGACTTTCAATTTGGCAGAGTTGCCTTTCACCTGGCTCAATATGCGTGTTTCTTTGTCTTCAAGATCGCACCCTATAAAGGTAATGTCATAGTCAATACCTTTTTCTGCTTTTATATCCACACTCAATACATTGTCGGCAAAGTTTACATCGTCGAATGTCACTCCGGTAGAAGCATAAAACAGTCCATTTTCCATAGCTTCAATAAGAGAGTAAGCGTGAAGAGAATCCGCCTGTACCATAATCCAGCCTCTGCCAGAGTTGCTCCATTTGCTACCTATTTGGTGGTAACTGTGGCTGTCGTCAGTGGCAAGTCCATACATCAGGGGTTTTCCGTTGTTTAAATATGCGATGTTGATCAGGTCCCACATTTCTTCGGTACCGATATGTACAGAATCTCCAAAATTGTGTACAGAATTGTGGCCATTGAATACTTCAAAAAACCGTTCTCCTCTTAGCTGAATCATGTCGTCCAGAGTGACGGAGTAGTGAAAGTTGGGGTGATTCAGATGGAGAATCATGGGAATGCCTGTTTCATCACGTTGATTCTGCAGGGCATCCATGTTGTTTTGCAGTACTTCCAGTACACTGTTGCCTCCTTGTGGTTTGATCAGTTTTTGGATGTTTGTGGCATTCATGTGGATGTGCTTGTTTTCAAATCTGTCAGTGATTTCTTCAGATTTCAAAATGAGGAATTTTTCTTTTTCCTCAAACAATGGCCTGTACTCTTCATAGGTTTTGAGTTTCACATCTATCCTTCCGGAATCCACTTTAAACTCGACCCAGGAAGAATCGTATTTGTCCAGATACTTCTTAAAAGCATCTTGGTAAATCTTTTCTTTGCGAATCGTTTTCCAAAAATCTCCTTCTGCAAACCTGTTGTGGTCTGACAAGGCTATAAACTGGTAGTCATGGTTTTTATACCAGTCCATGATCATTTCCGGAAACTCATCACCATCACTCCAATAAGAATGTGTGTGCAGGTTGCCTTTGTACCACTTTTTTTTGATAGGTTCAGGACTGGTGCAGTTACTGAGTACTGTAATGAAGCTGAGTAGCAAGAGAAAAAGTATTGTGTTTAGATGTTTCATTGAGTTGGTTGGTTGATATTTTTTTTAATTCATCCGTAAAATAATGATTTTATATTTTTTTAAATGGATTTAGAGCTAATGTTTGCCGACTGGCAGGTGTCCTCACAAACATTCTCTAATGTCATTCCCGTTTCTGGAGACTTGTCAGCTCAGCCAGGCACAAAACGGCAGGGTTAATACTATGACAAAGTAGGGTTAATTTTCTATTTGCTTTACAAATCCCTGAATGCCTTCTGAGGCCATTATTTTGTTCATTTTGTGGGCTTCTTTTTCATCTGTAAATAGCCCTACATAAACTCTGTGGATCAATTGCCCTTCTATAAAGACCTCTTCTATTCGTGCACCTTTTACTTCACTTTGTTTTCTTATAGCACTGGATTTTGATGCGTAAGATCCAATTTGTATCGCATAATGAGGAGTGGTCAGCTTTTTTGAAATTTCTCTGTCTGATTTTAAGAGGATCAATTCAATGTTGGCAGTGCCGGACTCAATCATTCTCAATTTTCCGGCAGCTTTTTTTGAGAGGTCAATCACTCTGTTTTTTGCATAAGGCCCCCGGTCGTTTATTCTGACGGTGACAGATAGGCCATTGTTGAGGTTCACTACTTTTACCAAAGTGTTAAATGGTAAAGTCCTGTGGGCAGCAGTCAAGGCATTCATATCGAATGTTTCACCATTGGCGGTTTTCTTGCCATGAAAGCCTGGGCCGTACCAGCTTGCTATTCCACTTTCTATTTTCTTTCCAATAATAGCTTTATTGGCAGGAACGGTTTTGACAGCCGAACAAGAGGTTAAGAAAGAAAGGCAAAGGAGAAATGGTAAATAGTATTTCATGGTGGAAATTTGGTGTTGTTTTACAAATACAATACCAAATTCCTCAAGATATTTATTGTGTTCGTATCATTCATCTTTCAATGCATCTACGGGATTGCTGTTGGCAGCTTTAAATGTTTGAAAACTAATAGTGCAAAATGCTATCAGTAGAGACAGTATGCCTGCCAATATAAATGGGAGTAAGTTTAATTCTATTCTATAGGCATAATTTTGAAGCCATTGTTTACTGAAAATATAAGCGAGTGGAAAAGCAACAAAAATACTGATACCGACCAATATGATAAATTCTTTTGAAAGAATGGAGACGATTTCAGTAATAGAGGCACCAAGCACCTTTCTGATGCTGATTTCCTTTGACCGTTGTGAAACAGTAAACGAGGAAAGCCCAAATAGCCCTAAGCATGCCAGAAAAATAGCGATTAGGGAAAATCCAGTAAACAATTGAGCTCTTCTGTTTTCAGGATTGTACAGCCTGTCATATCTTTCGTCAATAAAGTGGTACTGTATGGGAGTATTGGGAGAAAATTCCGACCACTGTGCTTCTATGAACTTTATAGTTTCATTTACCTGATCTCCTTTCATTTTAATGGAGACATAGCGACCATGATTTTGAGGAATCTGCATGATCAAAGGACTGATTTTATTTTGAAGGGTTTCGAAATGGATGTCCTGCACAACTCCTATAACCCTTCCTTTACGCCCTCCGTAAGTTATTTTTTTGTTTATGGCTTCCTCATTGGACTCCCAGCCTGTCATCTTAACTGCGGTTTCATTGAGAAGGTAAGCTGAAGTATCATCTGCCTGAATGGTTTTGTCAAAATTCCTTCCGGCCATAATTTTTATATTATAAGTGTCCAGAAAATCGTGATCGACCCGAAGGCCCTTCAGGGTAACCTCCGGTGCTACCATTTCTCCATTGATTTCAGCTTCCGCACCCTGACTGTCCAGAAGCTGGATGGTTGGTATTCGACTCGATGTGCCTACGTTATCTATCGATTGGTGTCCCAAAAGTATATTTTTGAACACTTCAAATTTTGTGGTGATTTCTTCATTTAGACGTATCGTCAGAATGTGATCTTTGTCGTAACCCAAATTTTTGTTTTGAATGTAACTCAGTTGTTGGAAGATCACTCCTGTAGATACAATAAGGATAGCAGATATAGAAAACTGCAACACAACCAGTGAACGTCTGAATGCTGTACTTTTAGAGCCGGCAGATAATTTGCCTTTGAGTACTCTTAAGGGGTCGAAAGAGGATAAATAAAATGCAGGGTATGAACCGGACAGTACTCCGATCAATAAGCCAAAAGCAATCACAATGGAAAAAGCCATTATACTCTGTTCAGTGTCGAATTCCAGTATTCTGTCTGTAAACGCTCTTAAATAAGGAAGTGAAAATTGAACTATTATAAAAGCAATCACAATGGCTATTGATACCAGAACAATTGATTCTATTAAAAATTGACCTACCAGGCTTGATTTTCCTGCACCCATTACTTTTCTCATTCCTACTTCTCTGGCTCTGTTGGCCGACTTGGCTGTAGCAAGGTTCATGTAGTTGATGATTGCAATAAACAAAATGAGCAAGCCGATGGCAGCAAAAGTATAGACATGCCTGATGTCACTATTTGCCCCTAACTCATCATCGAGATGGGAGTGCAGGTGTATATCAGTCAGTTTTTGGATATGGAGCGCATTCCAGTCATTGGCATTTTCGCCAAGGTGTCTGGTTAGAAAGTCCGGTAACCTTCGTTCAACCTCGCTGATTGATGCTTGATCATCCAGTATAAAATAAGTTGAGAAATTATTGCTTCCCCACTCATTGATCATGTTTTCTCTTCCTCCATAATATTGCTCTACCAGGCTAAAGTCACCTATCATTTCCAGATTGAAATGAGAGTTTTCCGGCATCCGTTTAACTACTCCTGTGATTTTTAAATTAGCCTGATTACTGAACCTGATGGTTTTTCCTATTACATCTGTGCCGCCAAAATATTTGTTGGCAATGTCCTCGTTAATGACCATAGATCCGGGATCCAGAAGTGCATTTTCGGGATTTCCATGTATAAATTCAAAATCGAAAACGTCGAATATGTTATTATCAGCCCATCCGACATTCTCTTCAATAAATATTTTGTTTTCATATTTGATTGTTCCACCAAAAGAAATAAACCTTGTCATGGTTTTCATTTCCGGGAAGTCATTTTTTAACAGTGGTAAAAAAGGGGGAGCGAGCCGGGACAAGTGAAGGGACGTAGATCCATCCGGGCTTTTGAATTCTCTGGTGATGCGATAGATGTTGTCAGCGTTTTTATGAAATTTATCATAGCTTAACTCATCTTTTATGTAGATACCAATCAGCATGCAACATGCCAGACCCAAAGCCAGACCAGAGATGTTTATAAAAGAAAAAAGTTTGTGCTTGATGATGTTTCTTACAGCAATATTATAATAGTTCTTGAGCATGGTGTTCTTCTAGAATCGGGTACTTTCTGTTTTCTTTTTTTTACGAAATGTAATGGGTATATAGTCATCGTTGGGTACGCCAATGTGTGCCAACTGCCAGTCCTTATTATATGATGAAATAATATTCCTGATACATTCCACTCTGTTTTCTATGGAAAAATCACATTCTTCCCAGTAAAATATCTCTACCCTGTAGTTGTATTCTTTTGTTATTCCATTGATTTTCACCTCAACCTGAATGTCTTGTTGTTCTCCTACAAATTCAGGAACTTCTATTCCTATTACTCCCATATCAATCGATTTTTGATTTATACATGAGCAGAAACATCAAAAAGCATACCTCAGTATTTAAGTGTTTCATTTACAGTGTTTTGATGAATGCTAAAACCTGTAAGAGTGATCGTTTTTGTAACACTTTTTGTTCACTTATATGCCATTTTATGTTTGCTTAGATTTTCAAAATCAGAATTTCAACTTTAAATTTTTATAAACGTAAGGTGTAATACAACCTTCCTGATAGGAAATTAATAATTATCTTGGTCGGCTAATTTTATTTATAGTATATCAATGTTTAATTCTTCCAGTCAATTTTATTGTTTAATGTGTTTGTACCTGATCGCTTTATCCGGTTGTGGGATTAAGTCGGGCAAAGAAATGGCTCAGGTAGAAGCCGATTATATGTTGTTCAGATATAAGGACAAAATGGATCGACCATCACCGCCCAACATTACCAGAGCTCAGGTGGGTAGGGCAAAGGTGTCTATAGACTACAGCCAGCCATCAGTAAAGGAAAGAAAGATTTGGGGAGATTTGGTAAAGTATGATAAAATTTGGAGAACCGGGGCAAACGAGGCTAATATTTTTGAAACTTCGGGTCCATTGCTGGTTGGAAGTGATACCATTCCCGTTGGGAAATTTAGTTTGTTTACTATTCCCGGAAAGGACAAGTGGACAGTGATTTTTAATAAAATATACGATCAGTGGGGAGTGTATGACTACAAGCAGTCAGAAGATGTAGCAAGAATAGAAGTCTCCCCATATAATGTTGGAGACTTGCAGGAAAAAATGACATTTGAGGTGGACAGTACAGGAAAAATAGTCTTTGCCTGGGAGTATCTAAGGTTTAGTTTTAATGTAAAACCTATTGATTCAAACTAAGAAATTGCCATCTCCGTTATTTCGGATTCAATTTGCATGGTCATGTTTTCAGAAATCCCTTTCATCACTATTCTTCGGGTTTGATTGATCATCACAGGATCGTAGTTGGCTTCTATTCTGACATAATTTTCAGTAAAGCCATGGATTTTGCCATTATCCACATCATCTTCAAAAAGCACTGTTGCAGTTGAGCCTATATTTTCTTCGTAAAAGGCTCTTTTTTTCTTTTCGGACAATATCCTAAGCATTTTAGACCGATCATTCCTTTCTTTGACGGGTACTACTCCGTTCATATCTATTGCCTGGGTGTTGGCTCTTTCCGAGTAGGTAAATACATGCAGGTAGGATATATTCAGGTCATTGATAAAGTTGTAAGTGTCGAGAAAATCTTCATGTGTTTCCTCTGGAAATCCTGTGATTACATCTACACCGATGCAGCAATGTGGCATGATTGATTTTATCAATGACACCCGGTCGGCATAAAGTTCTCTCCAATACCTGCGGTTCATCAGTCGCAATATTTTATTACTTCCTGATTGAAGAGGTATGTGAAAGTGTGGTACAAATTTTTTCGATCGGGCTACAAATCTGATAATCTCTTCCGACAATAAATTTGGTTCAATGGAGGAAATCCTAATTCGATTGATTCCTTCAACCTCGTCGAGTTGTTTTATCAGATCAATAAATTTCTCTTGTCTTTTGCCGTCCTGAATTCCAAAATCACCAATGTTTACGCCTGTAAGTACTATTTCTTTCACTCCTTTTTTAGCTATCTCTTTTGCAGAAAGGACAATGTTTTCGATGGTGTCACTTCTACTTTTTCCCCTGGCAAGTGGAATGGTGCAAAATGCACAGCCATAATTGCAGCCATCCTGTACTTTGAGAAAAGTCCGGGTACGGTCATCTATGGAATACGCATTGTTGAAAGTATTGGCGCAGGATATCTCTGAAGCCAATACTCTGGCTTCTTTTTCTTTTACAAAACCATCAAGGTATTCCAGTAACTTGAATTTCTCAGCAGCTCCCAATACAGCATCAACTCCAGGTATTTCGGAGATTTCCTTTGGCTTCAATTGTGCAAAGCAGCCAATGATGGTGACATAAGAATCAGGTGAAATCTTCTTGGCATCTTTTACAACCTTCCTGCATTTCTTATCTGCATTTTCTGTTACCGAGCAGGTATTGATGATGAAAATATCCGGAGTGTCGTTGAAATCTACTTTTTCATACCCTTTCTCTTCAAACATCCTGGAAATGGTGGAAGTTTCGGAAAAATTCAGTTTGCAACCGAGGGTATAAAAAGCTACTTTTTTCATTGTCTTTTGGATTCAGGAGGCAAATTTAGACACTAGATCAATAAAAGTGGGCAACATCTGATTCAAATTTGGATGTCATTCAAAAAAGGAAAAGCTTCTGTGCTCTTTTATAAATTTGTTTTGTGTTAATATTTAAGTCCAAACCTGAATAAAACAAAGAGGCTAAACCTCCCAGTTTATTCTAAAAATTTTGATATAGAAAATCAGCAGACCTGTTAGGTTTAAGTCAGAAAACCTGATGTTGACAATAATTTATCTGCGCTTTTTTGAAAGAAACCTGACAGGTCTAGGTTCCTGTTAATCATAAACGTTTTTGGATTTCAGGAAATTAATTAAACCACTCATGCAACCCTTTCGGTAAGGCTGTTGTCTAGTAAGAAAAAACTTCAAAGCATGAAAAAGATATTAATAGCCATTTTAGTGTTTACTTTCTTTTTGGAAGGGTTTGCACAAAATGAAGAAACCAGAAATCTGCCTTCATTCAGCAAAATATCTGTTGGTGAATCCATCAAATTGATCATTGAAGAAGGCAATGAAAACTCTGCCCGAATTGAAACCACCGGAGTAGATGCCGATAGGGTATTGACAGAAATTACAGGTTCAAACCTGAATATTCACATGGAAAGGGGAAATTACCGATCTACTACTGTAAAGGTTTACCTGACCTATAAAAGCAATCTGGAAGCCATTAAGGCAAGTTCGTCTTCGTCCGTAATTGGTAAGTCGGTAATAAAGTCAAATGAAATGTCTGTCAAAGTAAGTAGCTCGGCAAGCGCAGAGTTGAGTGTTGACGCCAGAGAATTGGACATTGATGTATCGAGCTCTGCCAGGGCAAGTTTGGAAGTAAACACTGAGGATTTGGACGTAGAGGTTACCAGTTCCGGGCGTTTGGAGCTATCGGGGCGTACTAGTTTTCAAAGGTTTCACATCAGCAGCTCGGGTAAATTCATGGCTTATGGCTTGCAAAGTGAAAGAGTAAAGGCTGACATAAGTAGCTCTGGAAGTGCCGAAATTTCTGTTTCTAACGAATTGATAGCCGATGCTTCGAGTAGCGGAAGAATTTTATACAAGGGTAATCCGGAAAAAGTAATTGTTGATGCCAGTAGTAGTGGCAAAGTAAGAAAGGCGAACTAGCAAATAAGAAATCTTCACAATTATTGGTTATATGGCCACTTCAATAAGTTTTGAAGTGGCTTTTTTCACGGGTATGATTTCCGAATCAGGAAACATAAATAACGGATAGTTTACGATTTGTTAAAATGCTTCTGTTAATTTTGGCGGCTTAATAATAAATCGAATTTGAGCATGTCAAAACCTTTGATCCTTATATCCAATGACGATGGGGTTACCTCCCTTGGGATACGAAAATTAGTTGAGTTGATGAAAACCCTCGGAGAAGTAGTGGTAGTAGCACCTGACGGGCCTCAATCCGGAATGGGACATGCCATTACAGTTGGTGATACTTTGAGACTTTCAGAAACAGATATATTTGGAGAAGGTGTTGAAGCATATAAAAGTTCCGGTACACCAGCGGACTGTGTCAAGTTGGGCAAGCACAGGGTGCTAAAAGGAAGAAAAGTAGATTTGGTAGTCAGTGGTATCAATCATGGCTCAAATACCTCAATCAGCGTGCTGTATTCCGGTACCATGTCGAGTGCTATCGAAGGGGCTATCGAAGGTTGTCCGGCCATAGGATTTTCACTATGCGACTACAGTTGGCATGCAGATTTTTCTCATGTTGATGAATACATTCTCAAAATCACCAGAGAGGTTTTGGAAAAAGGGTTGCCAATAGGAATGGCTTTGAATGTAAACATTCCTTGTAAACAAAATCAGAAGGTCAAAGGTATTAAAGTTTGCAGGCAGGCTAATGCCAAATGGGAAGAGGACTTTGATGAAAGAATAGATCCCAACGGACGAAAGTACTATTGGATGGTAGGTAATTTTGTGAACTACGACAAAGGTGAGGACAATGACGAATGGGCCATTGCCAATAACTATGTATCGGTAGTTCCTTGTCAGTTTGACCTGACTGCTCACCACGGAATTACTTTTTTAAATGAAAAATGGGATCTCTGACAAACCTTTTTTAGCAACTCTTTTCCCTGATGTTTCGAGCTGGAACAGATCATCAACTTCAGCATTTCATTTTAATTAAATATTTCTTTCCTTATAGGGTAAGGATATTCCCTTAAAGGGATAACTTTGTGCCCCGTAACATAATATTTGCCACTTATATATGCCATCAACCAAATACATCTTCGTTACGGGCGGAGTAACCTCTTCTCTTGGTAAAGGAATTATTGCAGCTTCTTTAGCCAAGCTTATCCAAGCCAGAGGACACAGCGTAACAATCCAAAAATTTGATCCATACATCAACGTTGATCCGGGAACTCTAAACCCATATGAACATGGTGAATGTTATGTAACTGATGATGGAGCAGAAACTGACCTTGATTTGGGGCACTATGAGCGATTTCTCAACAGCCCTACTTCTCAGGGAAACAATGTTACCACAGGAAGGATTTACTACGACGTGATCACTAAGGAACGAAGGGGTGAGTTTTTGGGAAAAACTGTACAGGTGGTTCCTCATATTACTGACGAAATAAAGGATTGTATATATAAGCTTGGTAAAACAGGTAATTATGATGTTGTGATTACTGAAATCGGTGGCTGTGTTGGCGATATTGAATCGCTACCGTTTATTGAAGCTGTGAGACAGGCAAGGTTTGAATTGGGGCCACAAAACGTGGTGTCGATACATTTGACCTTGATACCGTATTTGAATGCTGCCGGAGAGTTGAAAACAAAACCGACTCAACATTCTGTAAAACAACTACTGGAAGCGGGAATTCAGCCTGATATTTTGGTGTGTCGCAGTGAACATCATTTGCCTTCTGATTTAAGACGAAAAATAGCTCTGTTTTGTAATGTTCCGGTCAATTGTGTGATTGAGGCAAGAGATGCATCTACCATTTATGATGTGCCTTTGCTCATGAGAAAGGAAAAACTGGATGAGCGGGTGCTTACCAAATTGAAGATTTCTCATAAAAAAGAGCCGAACCTGGATCAGTGGAAAGACTTTTTAAGGAGACTGAAAACCCCAACCTCTGAAGTATCTATTACTGTAGTTGGTAAATATGTGGAATTGCAGGATGCTTACAAGTCGATAAGTGAATCCTTCATTCATGCTGGAGCAGAAAATGAATGTAAAACCCGTGTAACATGGCTTTCCTCAGAAGATGTTACTGCTGAAAATTGTGAAAAATTATTTAGTGAGGTGGATGGAATTTTGGTCGCTCCGGGATTTGGAGAAAGAGGGATAGAAGGAAAGATAGAAGCGGTAAGATATGCAAGGGAAAATAAGATTCCATTTTTTGGAATATGCCTGGGCATGCAATGCGCCACTATTGAGTTTGCCCGTAATGTATTGAAACTAAAAGGTGCAAATTCTACAGAAATGAACCCTAAATCCAAGTATCCGGTAATAGACATGATGGAAGATCAAAAGTCGATTACGGATAAAGGAGGTACCATGAGGCTTGGTGCTTACGATTGTCACCTGACGAAAGGTACTAAGGCGTTTTCTACTTATGGGCATGTCAATATTAGTGAAAGACACAGACACAGGTATGAATTCAATAATAAATATTTAAAAGATTTTGAAGAGGCAGGAATGATAGCTTCAGGAGTCAATCCTGAGACCGGACTTGTGGAAATAGTTGAACTGAAAGACCATCCCTGGTTTGTTGGTTCTCAGTTTCACCCTGAATTAAAAAGTACGGTATTGAACCCTCATCCTCTTTTTGTTAGATTTATAAAAGCGGCACTCGCCAGTAAAAAAGAAAAAATTAATTCTTAAAAAGTAGAAATGGATAGAAACCAGATAATAGGTTTGGTCTTAATGTTAGTATTAATGACCGTGTATTTCCAATTTTTTTCTCCGGAAATACCAGAGCCTGTAGCAGAGCAAACAACGACAGAACAAACAAGCTCTAATACTCAGAGCCAATCAATGAATAACGCTGGTTCAACAGCTATTCTTCAACAGGAAGATGATTCTTTGTTGGCCGCAATGAACAATGAGAAGTATGGCGTGTTTGCTGGTTATGCTTCAGGATCAGAAAAAACCTTCGAAATTGAAAACGAAGATTTTGTGGCGACTTTTTCTTCAAAAGGTGGGCAAATAAAAAGCCTCGTACTGAAAAAGCATTTGACCTTTGAGAAAAAGCCATTGGTGCTTATAGATGAAAACAGCAGCGATCTGGACATTTGGATCAAAAGCAATTACCGCTCGATTAATATTTCAGAGTTGTATTTTTCTACAAATGGAAAGAGTGGCAAAGTAAGTGCAACAGATACTTTAAGGTTTAGTTACAGAATGAACCTTGAGGGGAACAGATACATAGAGCAACAATATGCCATTCCCGGGACGGGTTACGTGATCGGATACAATCTAAAAATGTCCGGTCTGGATGGAATAGTTGATAATGAGGACATACAGTTGAACTGGGTGGACAAAATGAAAGTCTATGAAGACAACCTGAAAGATTCCAGAGCAAAATCGACAATTAATTACAAACCTACAGGCCAGGATATGGACTATTTAAGTCCCACATCTACTGACAAGGAGACCGAAGAAATCAATGCACCTCTAAACTGGCTTGCATTTCATCAGAAGTTTTTTACTTCGGCTATCATTGCTAAAAACAACTTCAGGGCAGCCACTGTTACCACTGAAATAAACGAGTTGGATAGTTCAGTAGTGAAAACAGCTACCATGAACCTGACCATACCGATTGGAGATGTAAAGGCAGGAGATGGGAAATTCCAGTTCTATTTTGGCCCGAACAATTACATCACTATGAAAAAAGTGACAGATGGGTTTGCGGAAAATGTAGATCTGGGATGGAAGATGTTCCGCTTTGTGAATAAGATTCTGATTATACCAATTTTCCATTTTCTTGAAAAATACATATCTAATTATGGTATTATCATTATCCTGATGGTGATTTTCATTCGTATTCTTCTGTCACCATTGACGTACAAATCGCACATGTCTATGGCGAAGATGAAAGTATTGAAACCCGAATTGGATGCCATTAAAGAAAAGCATGGTGACGATGCTCAAAAGGCACAGCAAGAACAAATGCAGCTCTATTCCAAAGTCGGGATTAATCCGCTAAGTGGATGTATTCCCATGTTGCTGCAGTTTCCAATACTCTTGGCAATGTTCAACTTTTTTCCAAATTCGATCGAATTGAGGCAAAAGGCATTTCTTTGGGCGCATGACCTTTCAACCTATGATTCAATTTTTGAATGGTCAACACAAATTCCACTTTTGAGTCAATTCTATGGAAATCATATAAGTTTGTTCACACTACTCATGACGGCTTCAACGATACTTTACACCTGGTCAAACAGCCAGATGCAAGCACAGATGCAGGGGCCTATGAAAACCATGCAGTACATGATGCCCGTGATGTTCTTGTTTTTCTTGAACAGCTATTCTGCAGGGCTTACTTTCTACTATTTTGTTTCCAATATTGTGTCCTTCGGACAAATAGCCATGTTCAGGAAGTTTATAGATGAAAACAAAATCTTGAAGAAACTGGAGGAAAATAGAAAGAAAAACGCAAACAAGAAGAAGTCCACTTTCCAACAAAAATTGGAAGACGCCATGAAAAACAGTGATCAGGCAAGGAAAAAGAAGAAGAAATAAACCAAGGTAGTTGTTAGCTTTTAAGGAGTTAGGAATTAGTTTTAAACAAAAACAGCAGCAAGAGAACCTTGCTGCTGTTTTTGTTTTCAGGTTTTGGTGTCAAAATTGATTCAACTTTATTTAACATTAGACCAAATTTTCAGGTTGGATATATGCTTAAAATGGTTGTCATAAGTGATTAGAGTAGCACCCGACTCCCGGACATGGGCTGCAATCCATACATCATTGATCGGAATGGGAGTGCCTTGATTTTTTAGTTGATATTTATACTCGGAAAATATTTCAGATGTTTCAACTCCGGCTTTTAGAAAACTTACAGTCGATTTTGATAGAAATTTATCCAAAATAGCTCTGTTTTCTTTTTGTCTATTGCCTCCTTTAAAACCTGTCAACAACTCGGCTATTACAAATACTGATAGGTACACTCTGTCTGAACTGACAATTTCTTTAAAAACGGCCTGATCTCCTTTCAAATAATTACTGTAAGCATTTGTATCTAAGAGGATTTTTTTCATTTCCAGTCCTCAGCATTTACCTCACCAAATTCTTTTGTATTTTCAGTAAATTCATCAAGCTGTTCTTGATCCCAAATGCCTAGTAAATCTGAGAATTCTTCTTCCCTGATTTTTTTTGGTTTAGGATTGGTGCCAAGAGCTTTATGCAATAAGTTTTTTATGGTCTTATTCAAACTGAGTCCGCTATCCTTAGATTCTCTTTCAATAAGTTCGACCAGATCATCATCCAGATTATGTAGTGTGATAGATTTCATCTTTATTAAAATTGATTACAGCCAAAGTTAACGAATAATATTAATTTCGGTTCACATGTGAAATAATGGTTCAAAAACTCTTAAATGGATGACACTGTGATTCTAAAACCGATACCTTACCTGCATCTTCACTTCTGATCGGGTGTTGCCAGCTATTTCGGAGAGTCCTGAGCCGATAGAAGAGGTCTCTGAATTGATAATGCGCTGTGTGTCCTGAAAACGAGTGCTTGCATACCTAAGCCAAAAATTGATCTTTTTAGAATACTTGTATTGCACCATCAGGTAGTTTCTGATGGCTTGACCTGATATTCCCTGAATAGCAAAAGCATACAATACGTTTTTCTCATACATATATTGGCGGTTTTCAAAATCATCAGTATCTACAATGGCTATTCTGGTGCTGAATTTGAATTTAGCAATGTCGAAGTTCAAATCCTGGGCAATGGCCATTCCCTTGGTTTTCTTGCCTGCCAGATTGTAATCACTAAATTGTACTCTTGATTTAAGGGAAAACCCTTTTCCAATGTCATAATTTATATTAAAGAGGTAGCTTCTTTTGAGTCCTTGTTCCAGATGATTGAGGTTGCCTTCATCAGAGTTAACTGTAAGTTCCTTAGCTTCTGAGCGAAATTGCCCATATAAGAGGATGGATCGGGTAGGACTATAGTTGAATCGCATCAGGTATTCGAAACCTTCGGAAGGTGATTCGGTTCGGAATTTTAACCAGGGGAAGCTAAAACGATCGTAGTATGCAGTGAAAAAATATTTTTTCGATGGTGTTATTTTTAATCCCCAATAAATTCCTTTTTCATTGATATTGCGGGTGCCTTCACCAAAGGCATTGCCATAGAAAGTATGAAAATCTTTTTGGTAGTTGCGCAACACCATACTGACAGATACAATAGGGGATAGGCTACCAATAAATCCTCCAACCAAGCCCATACCACCGGATTTGGAAACAGCACCTTCTCCAAAGAATAGAAAGTTTTGCCAGTTGTAGTTGAAAAAACCTCCCAGGTTGTAGTTGTTATTGCCTTGAAACTCAAACTGATTGTAGTTGTTTGGCTTTTTAAATAATGGTACACTATAGTCAATATTGAGGTAGGTTAGTCCAAGTTGAAGATCGTTGGATGGTTTTTTGTACAGGATATTTGCCCCATATATTCTTTCTCTGATTACTTTCTTATTTTCCAATTCGGTAGCAGTTCGATGCATTCCGGTTTGTTGCACCGAAGAGATGTACTCATCAAAATTGGTGTATGTGGTATCGTTTTTTATGCTGGCATCCTGGTTGAGTTGAGAGTAAAAAGGTGTTATATCAAAATTGTTGAGCCGATAAGTGAATGCTGCACCACGCATAAAACCTGACTCCAGTGCTGAACTATAGGCTTTAATGCCGGAGTTGCTACGTTTTACTGTGGTGATGGTTTCTGAACCCTTTCCCGGATTAAATCCTGCACCCAGCAATAACCCTTGTCCAAACTGCATTTGATAATCACCTACAGCTATTTTTTTGAAATTGCCTACATTTTCTTTGAGAAAATGAGCGGAATAGTAGTCAAACCCATATTGTTTTTTGTCGGGATTCCAGTTGAACTGTTCTCCAGCATCTTTTTCAAAAGTGAAACCCAAACTAAAATCTTTTGAATGACTTGTTCTGAATCTACCATACAATTTTACAGGAGAACCCAGGTACCTCGAAGCTTCAGGGTCAGTAGAAGGAGTAAATCCTTTTTGTGTTTCCAGTATTCTTTCTGTTCTCAATAAAAAGTAGTTGTTTTTTTCTCTGAAAATTCTGTTTATCAATGAGCCTGATGTACCGTATTCATCGCCAATCCGGACTTCTACAAAAGGGAGTATTTTGCGGATGGTAAACGGATCGAATCCAGGAACAGACTGTAGTTCGTAGAGAGATACCAGGTCTCCATTTTGTTTGATATAGTCGAGTAAATTGTTGACCTGCATGACAGAAAGTACATACAAAGAAGACAATTCTTCTCGTGTAGCCCTGTTGATGTTTAGAGGATTAGAATAGAGTAGCAGCAGAGACTCATAGAGATCTTCGTAGTTGATGTCTTCGTCTTGAATTTGAAATAATGTTTCGGCAAAATCCTGAAGGTCTATTTCAGGCCTGATTGGCTCTTGTGCAAAAGCTTTGTGGCTAAATATTATCAATAGCAATATGATCAGCCATCTGAACATTAGTCATCAAAGCGGTAAGTAATGGTCAGTTCGTGAATGTCGCCCAGATTAGGATTGTTTCTGAATGCATAGTCCACATCAAAGGCTGATGGTGTAAATCCAATTCCAAAAGCACTTTCGAATGGTTCAGTAACCAATCCTGTCCTGAATTTTACTTTTTTAATGATTTCATACTCTAATCCGATCTTAAAATATGCATCAAAATCAAGGTCTTTTTCTATTTCCACATTGAGCATCAATCCGGTTGATGGCCTGTAACTGAGTCCGGCTGTCATAACAGTAGGTACTTTTTCTCCTGAAAATGACGAAAGCTCAGCCTGATTGATATTAGTAACTTGTGCTCCGAAAACTAACTGTTCGGTAATAGTAGCCAGCCCACCAAAATCAAGCATGAGTATTCCCTTGGTTCCTGCACCTTCTATATTGTACTGTAGGTAATTTACATTCAGTCCGAGGCTGGTCAGGCCAAACTGGTTACTGAATCCCAGGTTGATCTTTTGCTCGTTGTACAGGTCGTCACCAAACCTGAATACACCCACTCCGGCTACACCCTTGAGTACGGGCTTGACAAATCCACCACCGAAAGTATTGAATTGAGGTACTCCGTATTTGTTCTGATAAGTGAACATAGCCACCGTATTTTCCACTCTGGCAAGCCCTCCAATATTATTGAACATGCTCCAGCCATCGGCAAGAGTAACGGAAGCATTGCCCATTCCGTTGGCCCTTGACCCAAGATCAAAACGTCCGTTTTGTGCAGACAGCTCTACGGAATATATTCCTAAGAGGCAAACAGAAATACTTGCAATTAGTTTGAACATATTGTATGTAAAATATAGGATAATGAGATTTTATTCAATTATTTTGAATCTCATTTCCGGATTTTTCAATTTGTCATTGACTTGAATGAGTATCGCTTTTAACAACATAAGAACCCACAACAAATACCGACTTACTAATTATGGAGAAGTCTATGAATTTGAAGTACTGGAAATTTTCCCAAAAGATGAGTTTAAACTGAAGGATTTACATACGCTGGAGCAGTATTATTTTTCTTCTTTAATAGGTCAGGGAAAAGGCAAGGACTTTTCGATTTGGGAGATATGATGCACAAAAGGATGGTTAAAAATACCTTACTCCAACTCCCTGGCCTTTGAACAGTGCCAAATCTATGGAGACCATCAATTCATGGGTTGAAAATGCGGTATTACTGAAGCCCAGACATTCCGTTTAAAATCAAGAATTATTAGGCTTCATAGTGATAATTTGCTTTTAAATAGCAAAAGACTATTGTACTTTATATCTTTATCTCATCAAATGAGATATGAATAAAATCAAAGAAATTCTAGAAGAAAAGGGGATTAAACAAACATGGCTAGCTGCAAAATTGGGAAAAAGTTATAATATGATTAATTCTTATGCCCAGAACAGAAGACAACCTTCAATTGAAGATTTGTATAAAATAGCTGAAATATTAAATGTTGATATCAAAGATCTTTTAGAATCTAATATAAAAAGTACATAAGAAGAGATGCTATACAGCACCAAAAACATAGATAAAATCAATTCTTTAAAAGAAGAACTGGATAAACTTGCGCCAATTGGCAAAGAATTCGCTAATAATCTCAAAAAGAAATTCCGTTTGGAATTCAACTACAACTCAAATCATTTAGAAGGTAATACATTAACATATGGTCAAACCCAATTACTGTTACTATTTGATAAAAGTTCAGGAGATGTTCCGGTAAGTGACATTGAAGAAATGAAAGCCCATGATGTCGCTCTTGGACAAATTGAAGAGTTGGCAAAAGATGAAGAACGTCCTTTGACTGAACAATTCATTTGCGAACTAAACAAGACCATTTTGATTAAGGATTTTTGGAAAGATTCGATTGATCTTAATGGAAATCCGTCACGGAAAAAAATTGAGATTGGCAAATACAAATCTCTTCCGAATAGTGTTCTTCTAAGAAATGGTGAGATTCATGAATACGCCTCACCAGAAGAAACACCTTTATTGATGAGTGACCTTATTATTTGGTATAGAGACAATATAGGTGTAATTCATCCAGTGCATTTAGCGGCAGAGTTTCATTACAAATTCGTTTGCATTCATCCGTTTGATGACGGAAATGGAAGAGTCGCAAGACTAATTATGAATTATATCCTTCTAAAAAATGATTACCCACCAGTCATTATCAAATCAGATGATAAGGAAGGCTATTTGACAGTACTTCAAAAAGCGGATTTAGGAGATAAACTAGGACTAGTTGAATACATTGAAAAGCAACAAGTTTGGTCTCTGGAATTAAGCATTAAAGCAGGAAAAGGAGAGGATATAGAGGAATATGGTGATATAGAAAAAGAGATTGAAATTCTAAAAAGAAAAAAACTGACAAAATCAACGATATTTAGAACCCCAAAAGTTTCTTATGAAATCTACGTTCATATAAATGACGATTTATGGAATCCCTTGGAAAAATTCTTTTTGAAGTTTGATGATTTTTTTGCCGAATCGAAAACTGAAAATCAAGTCAACCATAGTAAAGTAGAAAAAACCAAGACTGAAAGAAATTTTCTTTCACAATTTAGAGAGCGTGAAGTAGTTGTCAAACCATATGAAGTTTTTGGACACGATCTTGAGGAAGAAGATGTTTTTAGAATTTCCTGGATTAAACGATTTTTGTCTTTAAAATCAGCGTCTAAAAAAATTGATTTTGACATTGACTGTTCGATCAAATTTGGTGATTCTCAATACAAACTTCTAATTGAAGGGAGAAGAACTATCAGTAATAGCAATCAGAAGGAATCAACGATATTATTTGAAATTGAAAACGATTATAAGACCTTGTTTATGACGGAAAGTGTCAACGATATTGTTAGGGTTGTTTCAAACTATTTAATAAAAAACATCCAGCTAAACGACTAAAAGCGAAAATGCAACAAATTATAAGAAATCTAGCACACTAAGCAATCGCACGATCAGAGCTACGGTTTTACATAGATGTTAATCACCTAAAAATACCTCACCCCAACTCCCTGGCCTTTGAACAGTGCCAAATCTATGGAGACCATCAATTCATGGGTTGAAAACGCAGTATTTCCTATTTCATTGAAAGGCAATTCGAAGGAGTAACCAAGGCGTAGATTGCTCTTAAATTTAAATTGTCCGTTGATGCCAATGGTACTGAAATTTCTCAACGATGCACCCACCCACAGCGCATCCACCAATAGAAACTGAGCATTCAAATCAATAATGGCCATTTCTCCTTCTACAAATACCAGCAGGGCAGAAGGTTTGAATTTTAATAAAATGAATTGATCAAGTACAATCCCTCCACTCATATAAACCTTTTGGTTGAAGCGGGATCTGCTTTTATCAAGCTCATTGTTGTTTAGTATTTTGGGAATCGAAATACCGGCATAATAATTTTTTGACTGGAAATAAACACCAGCTCCAAAATTGGTTTCCGAAGTATTGTTGGTTGTTGTTTGGAGGGCTTGATCGGGTTGCTCCAGATTGAGTTTGCTAAAATCAAATTGATATGTAGTATAGCCGGTCTGCAAACCAAAGGACAGACTTCTGCTATTGAGCATTTCGATTTGATAAGAATACATGGCCTGAATTTCTGTGTTGTTGTTTACTCCAAACTGGTCGTTGATCATGAGTAATCCAACACCAATTTTATTATCTATAAAAGAAGAAGTCACATTCAAAGCGTTCGTGACAGGAGCACCTTCCACTCCGATCCATTGTTGTCTGCTGATAGCTGTTGCATGAAAAGCATCATTTACTCCTGTATATGCCGGGTTGAATAATGCCTGATTGAAAAGGTATTGCCCGAATACAGGACCCAACTGACCAAATGCGACACCATTTGTTCCAATCAGTAGGGTTGAAACTATTATTGCTTGTTTAACTTTCATCTTTTTAAGTATAAAAATCCTGTCTCTTTGCTTGATCCATTGCCTTTGTCTATGGTATAATAATAATTATCGGTATCCAATTCTTTGTTACTCCCGATATTGGAAATACCAGTAAAGATGTTTCCGGTGTTGTCATAACCATCCAGTTCGAATACTTTA
The DNA here is from genome assembly GCF_040151475.1 of Reichenbachiella sp. MALMAid0571. NCBI lineage: Bacteria > Pseudomonadati > Bacteroidota > Cytophagia > Cytophagales > Reichenbachiellaceae > Reichenbachiella > Reichenbachiella sp. MALMAid0571. Next base: position 44,940 of record NZ_JBDKWG010000108.1, read on the forward strand.
TCTCCCCATCGATTATAGATAGTTACTTTGTTGTTGGGATAAAATGTAATGTTGTCAATTTTGAAAAAATCATGTACACTGTCGCCATTGGGAGTCAGTGCATTATATACATTTAGAAGAGGCAATGCCCCTTCGAGTACTTCCCCGGATACCTTAAAAGTAAAATCATTAATTGAAGTAGATACCGATATATTTCCGCTGTAATTTCCCGGATTTTCAGCAATAAAGACAATCTTAAATTGGACAAAGTCCTCAGGTGCTACTGAAGTAGGTATGTCTTGTAATTCAAAGACCGGATTGTCTGAATCTATACTGTTTATTTCCAGGGTATTGGAAACACTTAGGTTTTCTATAGTAAATGATTTTTCAATATTTTCACCTAAATTGGTATTGCCAAGGTTTATTTCCTGATTTGAAAAGAGTATGCTGTTATTGCCATCAATGACATTCATTCCTTCTATTAGTCCTGTTATCGGATAGGTGAATACTCCTTCATCCGAATCATTATTTATAATTGTGACTGTAGTATTGAATCTTCCTGTATTTGCCCCTGAAAGTGTGATAGTGAATACTCCATGTGTTCCGGCAGCTACTGATGATAATGTATTGCTAACGTTAAAATCAGTTCCGCTAACACTAATATTACTGATGTTTAAGGTGCTTGTTCCGGTATTTTCTATCGTAAAATTTTGAGGAATGTCATTGCCCATAATAGCACTGCCAAAGTCAACAGGAACTGTTTGGGCATTAGTGATTGATGTTCCTGTATTGTCAATGCCGACAAAAAGCCCGATCTCAGGTGATGTGGGTTGTGATATTGTTCCTGTGATTTCAAAGTCAAATAAAGCTTCATCAGGATCATCGCTTATAACGGAAATGGTTGTATTGAAAGTCCCTGCATTATCCCCTGAAAGGATTACCATAAATGTTTCCGTTTCACCAACAGCAATAGAGTTAATGCTATTGGTGACACTATAATCGTTGCTGCTGGAAGTGATGCTATTTATATTGAGGGTGCTTGTACCACTGTTTTTTATGGCAAAGGTCTGCGCAATGTTATTTCCTACTACTGAACTGCCATAGTCGATTACTTCCGTTTGACCATTGGTAATACTAGTTCCTGAGCTACCGGTACCAAGGAATACATTAATCTCCGGAGCAGTAATAGTTCCTGTTATCGGAAAGGAGAACGGATTTTCGTCTGCATCATCGTTGACAATAGTAATGGTTGAGTTAAATATTCCTGTATTATTACCGGATAATGTTATGGTGAAAATTTCTGTAGCACCAACCATAATGGATGTGATTGCACTGGTGATAGTAAAACCCGTTCCTGAAACAGAAATGCTAGATATATTCAAAATACTAGTTCCAGTATTTTCAATGGCAAAAGTTTGGATGATATCGTTTGTTTGGACAGCAGTACCAAAGTCTATATTGTTTATTTGAGCATCTACTATTGCGATATCGGTATTATCAGTTCCAATAAAAAGATTAATTTCTGGTTCTGCACCAGCTAAAACAGTAAATTCTGAAGTGTTGCCATTGGTATCAGTGGCAGTAGCAGTAAAAGTTTCGGCAAGAATGAAGCTTCCTGAAACAGACCATGTTCCGGAACTAACCACACCTTGGCCTAAAAATATTTCCCCTTGTGGGTTTGCTGATGTGTTGTCTTTAAACAGTTCAATAATGTCTCCATTGTTTCCTTTTCCTGATATTGTAGTAGAAGAAACGCTGGATATAACAGGAGGTGAGATGCCATTTTGAGCACCATTTGTAATGAGTATTCCTTTGTTTTCGTTGTGGTAGATGGAGTTTTGTGAGAGCGTGTTATTATCAATTCCGGTTTCAAAAACTTCACCTATTTCTATTCCATTGTTTACATTGTAGGCAATTACATTGTTGGAAATTAAATTTCCATTTGCCTGACTTTCAATGAGGATGCCATTCCTGTTGTTTCCTAAATCAGACACTCCATCCGGTTGCACTCCGATATAGTTGAAATCTAAGGTGTTATCGGTAGTTGAGGCATTTTCAATTAAAATGCCATCCAGAGTATTTCCTGAAATTATATTAGCTCCAGTTGCAGTGCCGTTCCCGATATTGGTTCCTGAACCTGCACTTAACCGGATGCCTTGATTGTCATTGGGAATTGCTGCTGTGCCAGATGTATTAGTTCCGATGTAGTTTCCCAGAATATCATTTCCTCCGGCACTAACTCCAATTCCCCATCCATTTCCGGAAATAATATTTCTGTTCCCTGTAGATGAACCACCGATTTGGCTTCCGGTTCCTCCTCCCAACTGTACACCTGCGAGTTGGTTGCCCCGATCGGCAGTCCCGTTGATGTCAGTTCCTATGAAATTCCCAAATACATACGTTGGCCCATTATTTATGTGGATTCCCCGGGTGTTGGCAGAAATGATATTACGACCGCCGGCAGAGCCATTTCCAATATGAGTGCTTTCCGATGTGCCATCTATCAAAATACCAAAGTTATTTGCTAGTTCAGTGGATCCGTCGCTCCCAAGACCGATATAATTTCCCAACACCATTGTGCCGTCAGAGTCATCTATAGAAATTCCATGTCCGGAATTACCGGAAATAATATTTTTCCCACTCATTGTTCCGTCCCCAATTTGAGTGTTATCGCTGGAATTTATAATTTCAATACCTGTTCCGTTTCCACGGCCTAATAATCCTGAAATATCAACACCCACCAAATTATTTACAATGGTGGTATTAGGTGATCCGTTTACCCTAATACCTTCATTTGAGTTGGATGAAATAACGTTTGGCAATTCACCTGCAACTCCAACTTTGGTGTCATTACTTGAAAAAATGTCAATTCCTCTTCCAATATTGCCAATGGCTGTATTTCCATTTAAAGCGATACCGATAGAGTTGCCAGAAATAGTGGTGTTGCCGGAACCATTTCTTATATAAATACCGAATGTGTTGTTTCCGATCACATTTCTGCCAGTAGCAGTTCCATCTCCAATAAAGTTTCCTGTAGCACCATTGTCAATAATCACTCCGGCATAGTTGCTCGTACCGACACCAGTTGCTGATGAGTTGGTTCCCAGGTAATTGCCTATGATTAGATTTCCGGTAGCTGAACTCCCGTCAATGGCTATCGCCCCTTGCACAGTTCCTGAAAAGCCTTGTATGTGCAGGTATTTAATTTGACAGTTGCTTGCGTTAATGGTCAAACCACTATAGCCGGTGGTACTGGCTTGAATTGTGACATCAGGGTCATTGTTATTGTCAATGTCTCCGTTGATGATGGTGCCATTGCCGTTTCCAGATGTTATGGAAACAGTACTTTCCATAATAATAGTAGAACCGTTGAGTGAGGGTTGGAATGTAATGGTATTTGATCCGGTATCATTATTGGCATTGTCAATGGTCCAACGCAATGAGCCTGTTCCGTCGTTTAAAGTATTGGTGACAATGAATGGGTTTTGTCCGGTAAATTCGGAAGTGCCATCTGTGCTGTTGGTTGCAGTAGCCGTAATAAGATCACCTTCAGTTACTAATAAACCAGTTACGCTCCAAAGACCTCCTGATACAGTACTTGTGCCTAAATATTCCTGTCCTTGCCCAATGGCTGTACAATCTGAATTGTCTCTATAGACATGAATTTCGTCACCATCAATGCCTGTTCCTCCAACAGTGGTAGATGTGACCTCAAGGATTGCAGGTGGTTGGATGTTATTGTTGCCTATACTATTAAGGAAAATTCCAGAACCATTGCAGTAAATGGAATTGCCAATAATAATGTTGCCATTTGCACCAGAATTGGCTAGTCGAATAGCTTCGTTAGTATTGTTGGCTATTGTATTTCCCTCTCCTGTTGTTATGCCTCCTATCGTATTGTTATCTATTGTTCCTAAATTTAAAAACTCAATTCCGATACCATTGCCCAGTGCAGAAGTTCCATTTGAAGCAACACCAATAAAATTTCCCTGAATGACACAATTGTTGCTTACATTAAGATGAATGGCATAATCTGTATTACCAGAAATAAGGTTGTCTATAATTTTGCTATTGCTACTGTTGCCAACCGTAATGCCCTTACCATTAGGTATTGCCGACATTCCTGAAGGATCAGTACCTATATAATTACCAATGATTTGAGTGCCGCCAGCAACGTTCAATGCGATAGCACTACCTGTATTTCCAGAAATAATATTGCGCTCTGCTGCATTGGATCCGCCAATGATGTGAGCCCCGGAATTGTTTGGAAAATCTATTCCGGTTATGTTACCAATTCCGATAGTTCCGTTTTCATCCGTACCTATATAATTTCCTTGTATGGTATGGCCATCTGCTAATTGACTTCTGATGCCTCTGGTACAATTAACAATTGTGTTTCCTTTTCCCGGAGAACCAATGATGCTGGGTGTTGTACCAAGATGAATTATTTCTATACCCTGGGTAAACCCTGTTATATAAAAGCCATAAATTTCACTGCCTTCTGCAGTAAACTTGAACCCATTGGTTAATGAGCTGCTTCCATTCAGTACAATTCTGAAATTTCCCGAACCGGGTTGTGTAGTTGCATCTAATATTACTTGTTTAGAAATATCAGGAAGGTCTGTTGTAAGATTGATAGTCCAGGTTTCATCTCCTGAACCGATGTTGTATCCAGAATCTGTATTTGGTATATTGAATGAAATGGTTTGTTCACTATTGGCATTAGCGTTGGTTATAGCCCAGCGCAACGAGCCAATGCCTGAATCGTTGGTGTTGGTTACAATGTAAGGGTCGATAACTTCTCCTGAGATTTGAAAAGTGAAAGGGTTTTCATCTGCATCGTCGTTTGATATGGTAACTGTCCGGTTGTTGAATGTACCAATGTTGCTGGCATCTAATCGTACAATAAAAGTGGTAGCAGTCAGAGGGTTGACTGTAGCAGATGGCTGTGTCTGGATACTAAATCCGCTGTTTGAGACAGTTAAAGGGAGTGCAATATCCAGATTTTCCAGCCCGGTATTTTCAATAGTAAATGTAATATCAACTGGAATTCTTTCAGGGGTAGTTCCAAAATCGACTACTCCGGTCTGTGCATCAGTTATGACAATACCTGAATTGTCTGTGCCTTGATATATATTGATTTCGGGTTCGGCCAGGAAAAATTCAGAGCTGTTACCTGACACATCTGTTACCATAGCTGTTACTCTGTCTCCAACTGATAAAGTTTGACCACTTAGTGTCCATGGACTGGAAGAAAAGGTAACCGTGCCCAGATATTCGTTTCCTTGTGCCACATTACATGATGAGTTGTCACGATATACATCTATTAAATCACCAGTGGTACATGATACACATGTTCCGGTTACGGAGGCTGTTCCAGCACCTGTTGTGTAGCCTGTGATTTCAGGTGCAATAATGGAATTATTGGCATTGTCAAATAGCTGGATTCCTTTAGTAATGTTGCAATTAATGGTGTTTCCTCTAATTATATTTTGATTTGCTACACCTCCCGACGACAAATTGGGATTAGCCGTAATACCCCACCTGCTCCCGGCAATTACATTTTTTTCTCCTGCACCAAAGCCTCCAATGGTCGTATTAGTCACAATAGGGTTAGTGGAAAAGCCATTTAGCCAAATTCCATAATCTGTAGGATCATCTGGGGCATATTCTAAAATGTCTCCATTTACGTTTACTCCAATTTTATTTCCTTGAATAATGTTATCTGTACCATTGAAAATAACAATATTTGCCTGATTATTTCCAGCAATCACATTGCCTTCTCCGGCTACACTTCCACCGATAACATTACTACTCGCAGAATTTCCCACATTAAAACCAAGCTCAATTCCCCTTATTTCATTTGGGATGGTCAAAACACCAGTAATGTCTGTACCTATGTAGTTTCCCTGAATGAAATTACCATTCGAGTTTATTATTCTAATTCCATCACTGGTATTACCGGAAAGCAGATTTCCTTCACCTAATCCACTTCCGCCTACCTGATTTCCAGTACCACTACTTATGTAGATTCCATAATCATTAGGGCTAGCCAGGGTACCTGAATTGTTTGTGCCTATTTTATTTCCCTGAATAATAATGTTGTCAGCACGATTCCAAATTCCAAAGTTGTTATCTCGTATAACATTTCCACGAGATGAAGAACCGATTATGCCTCCATTGATTCCTGTATTAATTTGAATGCCGGAATCACTTGAGCCGTAAAATCCAGAAATTTGGAATCCATATATTTCACAATTATTGGCATTAATTGTAAATCCGGAAGTACCAGAACCTGCCTTAGCCAGGTTAATCATATTGGTAGATGTCCATCCTGTTTGGGTAGTGGCATCAATAATTGTTGTTGAGGTAAGTGTAGGAAGGTTTGAGGATGGAGTTATAGTCCATGGACCAATTTCCGGCAGGTCGAAGTGAATAGTTTTACCTGAGCTTGCATTGGCGTTGGTCATTGCCCATCGGAGCGATCCGATACCTGAGTCGTTGGTGTTAGTGACCAGATACAAGTCTAGTGCTTTTGGTTCCCCTGCAGTATAATTACCGTTTAGTTCTGAAACTGCATTATGGGTGAAGGTGGCAATATTGCTTCCGTCCGCTATATCATCTGTTGTTCCAATTGACCATGTAGTGTCATAGTACCCGGGGATATAAATCGCTTCGTTACCCACAATCTCAGTATCATCATACGTCATTTCAATTGTTGCTCCTGAAATAGTCAGATTATTTGAATTGACTGTCCAGTATTTGGCCAATGATTGACCTGTATAGATTACGTTTGGTTCTTCACTTGCCGTAACTGAAGCTTCTATGTAGGGCGACACACCGGAAGTGAAGGTCGCTGATACAGTAACAGGTGTATATACCGAGCCAGTCCCGATAGGGTAAGTGTCCGGATCTCCTGAGCTGGGATTGTTGGTTCGTACCATTCCACCATTTGCTATGGCAATCATACGGGTTGTACCAAGAGAGGTGGAAGTAGAAAAATTGGAATCTCCTCGTTTTTCCAGCCTTCCTCCATCAATTGTTATAATTTCGTCGATTTGAATATCTCCATTTGATATGTTCACCACAGTATTGTCTATTATCAGTGGTGCGTTGACAGTTAGCCCCTGACTGGAAATTTCCATATCAGATTGAATGGTCGTTTGATTGTCAATGGTAAGCTTACCAACTTCAAATGTTGAAAATCCAGTCAGGTTTATGGTTTGCGGTGAACCTCCGTTCATTATCAGGTAGTCAAGTGGGGAAGTAATACCGGATGTGCCTGACCCGGTTAAATTGCCTGCCAAAGTGAGCGATGGAGTTGTTCCTGTTACATTTAAATTAATGTCATTTAAAACAAGATTGCCCTGAACGATATAACTACCGTCGAAGTTTTTTTGGGTATTGGCTGTACTTATAGAGCCAATTGTTAAGTTGTGATATGTGATATTGAGAATGTCCTGAATGCCATTTCTAAAATACTCCACGGTGTTTCCAGTAGCATTGGCAATAATATTTCCCTCTACAGTTGTGGCCCAAAATTTTACATGAGCATTGGCATCATTAATCAATGTACCATCAACTGTGAGTGAATTTCCTTCTATACTTAGAGAGCCGGTAGATATTTTATTTGTGAGGGTAAATCCCGAATTGATATCTACGCTGCTTCCGGTACCCAATGTCACTTCATTGGGACTGTCATCAAAGTTGACGTTTGCATTGAAAGTGATGGATCCGGACATATTCACATTCGCTGTTGCTACTACGCTTTGAGTATTAGTGGAAAATTCATGAATGGTATTTATGCCAGTGCTAAAATTGCCGGAATTGGCAATGCCCCCTCTGTATTCATGTGTCCCAAAAGTGGATGTAAATGAACCCCCGGAACGAATAATTAATTGTTTCTCAAATACATTTATACCAGTAGGGCCGGAATCTCTGAAAGTACCCGAAACATCCGGGATACCATTGATGATAATATCGTTATCATACGGATCAAAAGCACCAGTCGATTCGATTGTTAAATTATTGATACTTATGTTACCATCAGGGGATGTTATTGAATGACCGGATTGGATAACAAAATCAACAGTGCCCGGAGTAAAGATACTGGTTGCCCCGGGTGGAGGAGAGCCGGATCCATTACTTTGGGTATTCCATATTGTGGCATTGTCAAATGCACCGCTTCCTTGTGAATAATATGTTTGGGCTATTGCTAGATTTGAGAAAAAGAGTCCTGTGGCTATAGAAATGAGCACATTTCTTGTTTTTGTCCATAGAATTCTTTTCGTCATTATGAGATGCATTTGTGGGGAGAAAAAATGGCGTAAAACTTTCTTTCCACTTAATCCAAAACTAATTCTGTTTTTTTGTTTAGCAAAGAATGAACAATCTCTTTTCCATTGCTTTTTGAGCTATTTTAGCTTTGGGTCACTTTATTAAGAATCATCATTAAGTTCGTTTTATCATTACAATTACATTATTTTTCTACAAAATTTCAGATATAATATTTCATTTTGAAAAATCAGTCGTTTTTAGAGTCTCTTGCCAAAAGGTGTTATGATGAATATGGGCAAAATGCGGATCAGCTTACCATTATTTTTCCCAACAGAAGGGCTGGCTTGTTTTTCAGAAAGCATTTGAGTAAGCTTACTGCCAAGCCTGTTTGGAGTCCGCAGATTGTGAGCCTGGAGGATTTCATTATTTCTAAAAGCGACCTGACACCTGCCGATCAGCTTCAGGCACTTTTTATTTTATACTCTGTGTATAAAAAGCTCATTAAAAATGCTGAGGGGTTTGATAAGTTTTTCTTCTGGGGTGAAATGATACTCAAAGACTTCAATGAACTAGACAGTTATCTCATCAATTCCCAACATATTTTTACGATAATACAATCACAAAAAGAACTGGATGAGTCCTTTTACTTTCTTTCCGAAGAAGATCAAAAAGTGATCAAGTCTTTTTGGTCTGGTTTTTTACCCAAGGCATCCAAGACCCAATCTACTTTTTTAAGTACCTGGAAAATACTGAATGAGTTGTATCAGAAATTTCGAGAAGTACTGAAAACGGAACAGATCGCTTATAAAGGAATGATCTATCGTGAAGTGGCAGAGCAAATTGTTGAGAGGGCGGGTCAAAATGATGATGGAGAATATTGGTTTGCGGGGTTTAATGCCCTGACTGCTTCAGAAGAACGGATAATTAAGTATTACCTACAGGAAAAGAAAGCGCAATTGATTTGGGATGTGGATGCTTATTATCTCAAAGATGAGTATCAGGAATCCGGATATTTTTTCAGGCAATATCAAAAAGATGCTGTTTTCAAAAATACATTTCCCGAGGAAATACCGAATAAAATTGATAGTCAATCGAAACGGGTGGAGGTAATATCGGTATCGCTGGGAGAGGGGCAGGTGAAGGCAGTAGGGGAGAGCTTGGAAGAGTTGGCTGCTAATGGCTTCAGTGAGGAGAATACGGTGATAGTGTTGCCGGATGAAAACCTTTTGCTACCGCTTTTAAATTCAATCCCCAAATCGGTGGAGAAGGTGAATATTACGATGGGTTATCCGTTGAAAAATTCACGCTACTTTTCATTCTTCGAATCGCTATTGAATTTGCATGTCAATAGCAGAAGTGGAAAGGACGATCAAAAGTATCATTACTTCAAGCATGTGTTGTCGTTGTTGAATCATGAGGTATGTCAGATGCATTTTGCAACTGAAGTTGATGATTTGGTAGGTTACATACATGAAAATAACAGGGTAAACCTGACTATTCAGGAAATAGAAGAAAAAAGTCCGGTGCTGACAGCTTTTTTTACACATCAGGAAAATGCCGCAGAGGTGCTGTTTTATTTTGAAAAATTGATCGATCAGTTCATGGATCAGGAGAGATCAACACTGGATAAGTCAGTGCTTTTTCATCTGAGACTAGCCTTAAAAAACATTCTGAATACTGCCACTCAATATGACATAAAGCTTGAAATTGACGTGCTTTTCAGGATTTTCAAACAAATAGGAGGCAGTACCAAAGTGCCATTTACCGGAGAGCCCTTGGAAGGCATTCAGATCATGGGGGTGCTGGAAACCAGAAACCTGGATTTCGAAAATGTATTTATCTTGTCTATGAACGAGGGCACTTTTCCTGCCGATAGCAGCAACAGTTCTTTTATTCCATTCAACATAAGAAAAGCATTTGACCTGCCTGTAGCAGAGCACCATGACGCCCTCCAATCTTACCTTTTTTACAGGTTGTTGCAAAATGCCGACAATGTGAGCATGTATTACAATAACATTTCGGAGTTCAATCACAGCGGAGAACTGAGCCGATTAGTGAAACAGCTTGCTTTTGAATCGAACCTGAAAATTGAGAGAAAGTCTCTGGTAAACCCGGTAAAAGCAACAGTTGTAAAACCGATAACTATCGAAAAAAACAATTCTGTTTTGGATTTGCTCAATGAGTACCTGGTAAATGACGACAATAAATTTACCCGATTGTCTCCTTCGGCACTGAATACCTATCTTGACTGTAGGCTCAAGTTTTATTTCAGGTATATTGAAAAAATATATGAACCTGAGGAAGTAACGGATGACCTTGATCCGGCTTTGTTTGGTAACCTGCTACACACCTCTATGGAATACCTGTATCAGGCGTATTCTGATGACGAGGAAAGAATAGTTGTGGCATCTGATTTTTCTTCCATCAGGAATTTAATTTCTCCGGCCATTGAATTTGCTTTTGCGCAGCACAAAATGAGTGATACCAATCAAGGGAGTCAAAACGGACGAAGTATCATTGCTGGCAGGGTGATTAGAAAGTATATAGAAGCTATTTTGAAATATGATGAAGCGTATGCTCCTTTTAATGTCAAGGCACTGGAGGCAGGGTCAAAAGACGGATATGTGCTTGATTTGCCGATAGAAGTGAATGGTGAGAAGGTTGCAGTGGCGTTGAAAGGTGTAATAGACAGGATCGACGAAAAGGGAGGGATTGTTAGGGTTTTGGATTACAAATCAGGAAGAGATGAGCGCAGGTTTGGGAAAATGGAAAGCCTCTTTGATAGAAAAAGTACGTCTCGAAACAAGGCCGTGATGCAGGTGTTTTATTATTGTTTGCTCTACAAGGCACGCCACCCTCAGGAGGCTGTTCAGCTCACCCCGGGCATATTTAACAGCAGGGATATTTTCTCAAATGATTTTGATGTGAAAATCAAATACGGCAAATCTGATGTGGAAGACTTTACTGAAGTGGAAGCAGAATATACCGATCTGCTCAAAGAGTTTGTTGGTGAAATATTTGACCCTGAAGTACCTTTTGACCAAACAGACGATACTAAAAAATGTGCCTTTTGCCCGTATGTAGGGATTTGTATGAGGGGGTGATTTTTATAGTTGATGGATATAGTCCTTTTAACAGTGCATTTATCTCATGTTTGAATAATATAAAAAGAAGAAATCAATGAATAATTCATTAGATTTGGTATTACCATAAGTGACATTATTATGGACAAAATTATCATTTACTCGCTCCTTATTTTCATGATTGGGTGTCAATCTGAAGAGGAAAGCATTCTTTCAAGAATCGCAGAAAATTTAATTCAAACAAAACAACTTGCATGTTCTTATTCTTTTCAGCAAGTAATTCCAGACATGCCAGATGCAAACTGGGAAGCAGAGGGAAAAGTGGCATTTGACTTTACCCAGGAAAATGCACTTCATTCAAACATTTACATTGAAAGAAAAGGTGAAAATGGATTTAAAAGATTATTTGTAAGTGATACTTTGACCGACATAAAATCAGAAACATCAACCTTAGTCAAATCTGCTAGCACCGATAGGAATTGGCTTTACGGAAATTTGGCTCTTTATTTTTTGCCTTTTGAACTTAGGGAAGTACTGCCAAGCATAGCAAATGACTCGACAGCCAAGATAGTGCAGGCAAAGGACACGATTATATATGGTATTGAAGCGACTCAGGTTAAATTTGAGTTGGAGAAATCCATAGTTGCTGGACAACTTATGGAAGCAAAGAGTACTAAAAACAGGTATAGTCTCACAGTAAGAAAGAAAGATTTACTGCCTATCGCATGGGAAGTTTTCTTAGAAAACGGTGGTAGTATCAAGACATCATTTGCAAATTTAAGTACCTCTGTTTCTGATTCAACCTGGGAAATATTGGATCAACAAAGCCAATATCTTGTTTTATCGGGTAAAGAATACAATTTAAGACAGCAAAAAACATTGGATAGCCAAGTAGGTCAAAAAATGACTGACTGGAGATTGCCATCAATTGAAGGAGACACATTGACCAATCATTTCTTTGAGAAGAAACTTACGCTGTACGAGTTCTTTTTTGTTGGTTGTATTGGGTCAGTCAAAGCAAAGCCCTATATCGATAGTCTAAAAAGGGAATTTCAAGAAGATCTTCAGGTTTTGAACATTGAAACACAGGGTTTTTCAAAGAAAGGCGTCCAGTCATTTGCTGAAAGATTCCATTTAAGCACACCAATCCTTTATGACGGCAAGGAACTTGCCAATCAATTAGGTGTCAAGGGATGCCCTACATTCATATTAGTTGACGAAACAGGAACAATAGTTCATGCAGGTTTTGGACAGGTTGAGAAAATTAAAAAACTAATCGAGGAAAGATTAAGAATATAACAGGCACTAAAATGAATATGCGAACTGAGCTTTTAGAAAGGACAATGCAAACCAGAAACTTTGGTGCTTTTAGCCAATGGGACGCATACTCATTTTAGTTGGCCGTTGTACAAACAAAAAATATAGAACCAGTATATTAAATAAAACAGGAACTATGAAAAAATCAATTTTCACGATCATCTTAGCATTATTAATCGTACAGATTTCTTATTCTCAGAAGGACAAAAAAAAGTCAAATAACTCAATATCGGATCCGATAGAAATTAAACTTGATAATGTCGCTTTTGATGAAGATTCCTATATGAGTATATTAGATTCTGAAAACAAGGCCATTGCATATTTTGATCGGTTTGAAAACAAAAGTTGTGCTGTTAAATCTGCCAAACTATTCAATTTGGACAATGAATTGATTTATGTTCTGGTTCCTTTGATTTCTAATCAGGGGTTTGAAATCCATTTGAAGGATGCAAATAATGTACGGGGATATATAAAAACGATTGCAAAGCCAGGTGGATTTAAGCTTATATATGATTCAGATATCAGTTATTTTCTAAAGCCATATGATTTTGAAATCTCAACAGAAATTGGAATTGGAAAAGTGAGTGTTAGTGAGTATGTCAAATATGAAGGTATAAATGTAATGGCATATAAGACCAGTGCCTCAGCTACTTCAGGAGTCAAAGTGACTCCATTTATAACAAGCAAGATGTTTTACTTAGAGAATAAACTGGATGCTGCGAATTGGGCACTAATCCTTCAATTAATAAGTGAGTTGTCTTTTGAGTCGTCTAAGGTAAAAAAATATTAGTAAATGTATTTTTTACAACACTAATACAGTTCCAGTTCTGAGCTTATCTGATCTTAATCATTAACTAAAAATACCACCTAATAGTTGTTTTGTTGGTATTAGCCCATGTTTCAGCCAAAGGGGTTCTTAAATCAGAATTCACGTATATTTAGGATCATCGCTATGCTTCAATATCATTAAGAAGTATTGTTGGTTTTTATGAGGTACGGTTATTATTTTTGATTCTGTCGGCTTTCTCTCTTGTTGGAGATATCTGTGCCACACAACTAAATAAATTATTTGATTAACAATTAAAAAAATGAAGACATTAACAAAAGAAATGCAATCTGCTATAACTCCCGCTAAGGCGATAGAATTGTTGAAAGAGGGCAACAAGCGATTTGTAAATAACCTGAAAATTAACCGTAATCTTTTGCAGCAGGCAAATGAAACATCAGACGGTCAGCATCCATTTGCTGTTATTCTTAGCTGTATTGACAGCAGGACGTCAGCCGAGTTGATTTTTGATCAGGGTCTTGGCGATATTTTTAGTGTTCGTGTTGCTGGCAACATCATCAACGAAGACATTTTGGGAAGTATGGAATTTGGTTGCAAATTGGCTGGCTCAAAGATCATCGTTGTACTGGGGCATACCAGATGTGGAGCTGTAAAAGGTGCTTGCGACCATGTTGAAATGGGCAACCTGACGGCTTTGTTAACTAAACTTAGACCTGCCGTTGACGATGAGACTATCACCACTGAAAATCGTAATTCCGGTAACCCGGAATTTGTTGAAAATGTTTCGACTATTAATGTAAAAAGGACTGTTAAGTCAATAATGGAGAGGAGTCCTATCTTGAAAGAAATGATCGAAAGTGGACAGATTGGAATAGTAGGAGCAACGCATGATATTACTACTGGTCATGTAACATTTTATCCTGATACTACTACGCTTGCTGTTTGATATAAGTAAGGAAACCGATATACTCTGGTGGTTTCCACCTGGGTATATTCACCTGCTTCCTCAATCAGGTGCCAAAGACAAAAAGAGGGTACTATTAGTACGTGAAGCCACTTTTGAGAGTAAATATGGCTTTAAAATGATTGTGAATTGGATAAACTTAGATTGTTTTCACCAAAGATTCTTCCACTTCCCGGTTAAACCTCTTTTTGTACTGTTTTTTGAAATTGGTTACGTTTTTCATACCAATACTTTTGGCTGCTTCAGAGGCATTTTTCACTTGTTTGTTTTTTACGAGGTGTTCAAGGTATTGCCAACGTACTTCTTTGATATAGTCGTAGGGGGTAAGGCTGGTTAGTTTTTTGATCATTCTATACACCTTTCTTTCACTGGCTGCCATTGCATCAGCCAAATGGAGTACTGATAGATTGGAATCATCAATCCTGTTCAAAACAAGTTTTTCTATTTTTTCCAGCAACTCTTTTTCCAGGTCTCCAATCAGATTGGTGTCGTTGAAAATAAGTGGTGAAATCTGGTTTCCGTTATTCCGATTATTGTTTAGTAAATTGTTTATTCTCAGAAAAAGTTCGACACGATTAAACGGTTTGTGAAGGATATCATTTACTCCTGAAGAAAGAACTTTGAAGCGATCGTCATCTGTATTTCTGGCTGATACTACCAGTACGGGAATTTTTCTGTAGGCTTCATTCTCCTGCATTTTTTTCAAAAGCTCAAATCCATCCATCCAAGGCATCATCAGGTCGGTTATTACAAGGTCAATAGGTTCTTTAGCCAATATTCCGAGTGCTTTCAGTCCGTTTTCGGCTTCAATTACATTGTATTTATCATCAATCAATCCTTTGATATATTCCCTTACTTCCGGATGATCTTCTACGATCAGTATTTTTTTGTAATCCCCATTTTTGGAGTTCAGGAGGCTGATTTCTATAGGGTTGTCTTTTTGGTAAGTCTTTTCCCAAAGCTCGGCCCACAGTGAATTTTTCTGAGTAATATAATCTGATTGCTCAGGAACTATCCCTTCCCCTTCAATATTGGTATAGTTCAGCAATACTGAAAAAGTAGTTCCAATTCCGGATTTACTTTTTACCTCAATGCTACCGTCGTGTAGTTTTACCAATTCTTTTACAAGAGCCAGGCCTACTCCTAACCCTTCATACACATGGTACTTGTTTTCAGGAGACTGGTAGTAGCGATCAAAAATATATGGCAGGCTAGACTCTGGTATGCCTTCTCCGGTATCTACTATGTTGATACATATATTCTCTTTAACTATTTCCAAAGACACAGTTACCGTATCATTTTGTTTTGAATGTTTTAGAGCATTTGATACCAAATTGTAAATTATCTTTTCAAACTGATAAGGATCTATCGCCAGATTGGTATTTTCATCAATTCCTGATTTAAACTCTATATTTATTTTTTTAAATTCTGCCGTTGATCTGAACATGCTTACCAACATGTTCAGATAAGGTTTGATTTTTACCACTACGGGTTTTATCTGTATTTTACCTTCTTCCAGCTTTGTCAATTCATTGATTTCATCGGTTAGATATAAGAGCCTTTGTGCATTTTTATGGGCTACATCCAGATACTCTTTGGACTTCATAGTCAGGAAATTTTCTTCATGGTTGATTACTTCTTCCTGATTGCCAATGATGATACTCAAAGGACTTCTTAAGTCGTGCGATATATTGGAGAAAAACCGGGATTTGGCCATATCAAGTGCTTCCAGTTTTTTGGATTGCTCTTCGATCACTTTTTTATCTTTCAGAGCCTGATCTCTCTGACTACTGATGAGAATGTTGAGTTTTTTTCTTACAGATGCGGAGCGGTATGCCGCCACCGCTATAATCAGAAATAATAAGATTCCGATTGCTGATACTATTATTATGGTTTTTTGTCTTTCAATAATCAATTTATCCAATTCGGCTTGCTGTTTCAAAAGCTGTGTTTCCACCTCTTGCTTTTCTGCTTTATATTGAGCCCTCATTTCCTCTATTTTCCGCGTGGATTCTTCATTGAAAATAGAATCTCGTTTGTGAATATGATCCATGTACAGAATCAAGGCCTTTTCGTGTTGTCCCTTTTGTTGATAAATGAGGGATAGGTTTTCCAGGATCTTACGTTCATCATTTTTCAGTTCGTATTTTCTGGAAGCTTCAAGTGCTTCAAGTGCATATTTTTCCGCATTGTCAAGGTCATTTTTTTGCCTGTATATTTTAGCGATATTATTGAGGCTAAAAGTCATGGCTCCATAGTTATTTATCTTTTTGGTGTCTTTGTATGACAAAAAGAAATACTCAAGGGCTTTGTCCAAATCTCCCTTGAGTCTGTGGAGTTCTGCTATATCAGCGTTGGACGTTATAATGCCGTTGGTGTCGTTTAAGTCCTCTCTGATTTTTCTGGTTTTAAGGAAATAATCTTCCGCTTTATCGTATTGTTCTATCCGGCTATAAGTCCTGCCTAAGTTTAGGTAACAATAGGCCAACATTCCATTGTTGTTAAGCTTCGAAGCAGGTTTAATCGCATTTTCAAAATATTCTATTGCGCCTACATAGTTGGTCTGATAGATGTAAATATTTCCAATATTGATGAGAGAGTAACCTTCTTGTTCGAGGTTTTCAGCTTCTTCTGAAGCTTTTAAAGCTTCCACAAAATATTCAAAGGCTTTGGAGTAGTTACTTTGATTACGATATCCTATTCCGAGGTAGTTTAGACTTTGTATTTTACCATCTTCATAGCCTAGTGAGGTGGAAAGTTTATTGGCAAGACTGGCATAGTGAATAGTTGAATCACTATTTGCATTGCGATATTCCCAGGAGATTTGATTATACAAATCGGCTAATTCACGATTTTTAGATGAATTTATCAGTTGTTTAAGGCTATCCGTTTTGGTTCGTGAAGATTCATTTCCGCACAGGTCAGGTACAGGAAGAAAACATACGACAACTAAAAATAGAACTAAAATCCGAATCATTTTTCTCAAATAATATTGAAAATTATAGCCTTATGGGTTCATAAACAAGTTCCTGAACTACATATCTTGTGCCATATTTTAGTTAGGAATAATTTTACGCCGATGTGTGTTCGAAACTTGTATGTCAATCCGGATAAGTTAGTATTTCATTTTTTGAATAATCAGGATGACTATTGTAAAGTAAGATTGAAATTATATATTTACGGAAACTTTTTTCAGAACAGCCATGGATAACAAAACCAGATCAACCTTAAAACTTGTCGCAATTTTAATAGTTCTCCTGATGGTAACCACGGAGCTTGGGTGGATCATAATCCCGTTTCTAATACCATATAAATTCTGGCTTCTTATTATTTCTTTCGGCCTATTGCTCGTAGCAACTAAGTAGAGTTTTGGTTAATTAAGGTGTTAATTGCACTTGACGCATAAACTCTATTTTGATAGTGATCGGTTAATTTCTAAAACCATTTCACGGAGTACTTACGTTGAAATTATTGAAATTTAAGTATTTAACTTTGTTTTAAATCCTAATCTGTCAGGTTATTATTACCGAGTTGTTTTTTGAGGTGTTCTTTAATATTTATTGACTGATAGTAACTAAATTTTGGAGGAAGTGCGTTTCCTATCATTAGGGCAATTTTAGAAACTGGAGCATCCACTGGGAATTTATAATTGGGAGGAAAAGATTGCAGTAATGCTGCTTCTCTAGCTGAAATATTTCTATCTTCTTCGGGATGAAGAAAGCGACCCTTAGACGGGTTTAAACAACCACCAGTTATAGTGGTAGAGTGGCTATTCCAGCGTAATCGGCCATATACATCATTGAAGCCAATGTTTTTGCCTTTATGACACTCCAAAATAAATTCTTTTGGTAAATCTTTCCAGCTTCCACCATCTTTAGGAGTCAAACTAATGCGTTGCTTAACTTTATCCGTATGCTTTGGAAATATTTTATGTAATGGGTCATTCGAATTTTCTGGTTTTGGTAATTTGCCTATTACATCCCTCACCGATCTCTTTTCATTTGATGGTTCCGCAACCTTTAATTCTCCAAGTCGAGAACCAACTAAGACCAGTCGTCTTCGGCTTTGAGGAACACCATAATCTTTCACATTCACAACTTTGAAATCAATTTTGTAATTCAGTTCTTCTGTGAGAATTTTAATCGCTTTTTTGAACAAATCATATTCTACGAGTCCGGGAACATTCTCCATCATGATGGTATATGGTTTTAAAGCCCTTACGAGTCTCACATACTCCATTATCAAGTTATTTCGATCATCATCAACTGGCGTAACTCTGTTAAGTCTTCGGATAGAAGAAAATCCTTGACATGGTGGACAACCAGCTAAAAGGTGGATGGTTTTTCCATTCATCTTTCTTTTGATCTCTGTAATAGACACTTTACGAATATCTTTTGTAATTACAGTAGTATCGGTATGATTTAACTGGTAAGCGTTGGACGCCAATTCGTCAATTTCAAAAGCGAGTTCTGTTTTGAAGTCGGCTTGGTGCATGCCTTCTGTGAGGCCACCAACACCACTGAATATGTCTATTGAATACAATTCCATGTAGCTTATAAATTTACTAATCCTTGTAATCTTGGATCTTCTGGAGCTTTATTTTTTAGTAAATCATAGTACTCTCTATAATTTGCTTTTACTATCTCAAAAAGGCCATTCCAAGTAATAGATTCTAGATTTCTTTTCAGATCAATTTTTGTCGATCCTAGTGAAGGATCTTTTGATGGATGGTCAGCTATTAACAATCCAAAAACAGATTTTCTTTTAAATGTTTCATTAGAACTATTATCATTTAAATGAGCTTGAATTCGAGTTACATATCTGTTTAACCGCATGACATGGTCATAGTCTTCTGGTTTACTCGGCTTCATTAATTCTAGCACTACTATTAACCACTCGTTTTTAATACATAATAAGTCAAAACGCCTACCGTCCTTTTTGTCGGCAGATGAATATTCTTTATTAGTCTCGATTAAAACTTCTTCTATCCATTTGTCAACCCCTTTTTCATGTGAAAAATCGGCTGGTTCTAATTGCTCATATTCATGACCAAGAAGCCATGGATAGTCTTTGATGAAAGACTGCATGTCCATTTCTCCTTTAGGGGCTTTTTCTGCAAGGCGATTATCAATGTGCTTCTTAAACTGATCTATTATTTGAATTTTTCCAAAGACAATTTCTGCGGTAGATACAGAACTAATAATATCCCATTCTTTTATAACTTCAAAAAGTTCAGGAAGTGCATTTTCACTAGCAGTATTGATTCGTTGGATAATTTTTTTTACACTTTCGCGCTCAAATCCAGAAACCATTGAGCTGGCAATAGCTCTAAAATCACTTTCATTAATTCGCTCAATAGTAGCAATTTTAGTAAGTGCTGTTGTTAGGTCTTTTTTTTCCTGTGTCGAAGAGAGGTTTTGAATTCTTGAGAAGAATTCACCTAAATTGTGAGAAAACCGATCAATATTTTGTTGATCATGTCTTCTTTTCCAATCGGCACAAAGTTCCTTTATTTTTCTTTTGCCCCATTCTTCTAATATCGGAGCTTTATCAAATTGCCAATTTACTGTTTGACGGTCAGTGGCAATATAGTCAACATCATCATCTAACAAATCGGCCTTAATCTGTCCTGTCAAATACTCTAGGGCGACTTGACCATTAATGCCACCAGAAGGTTAAAGAAAAATGGTGTAAACTGAGCGACCCTTTCTCTCGCAAATATTGAAACTCCTCTAAGCTCAGTGTCTTTTATTGTACTGTTTAAAAACCCAAACCAATATTCTATTTCTCCAAATCCATCTATTGTTTCTTTTGTCCAGCCATTTTCAGGATATCTGTACTCTAAAGTTAAATCTTCTTTAGAAATTGGAGTATTATTGACTACTATTTCCATATCTTCGGAACCTAAAGCAAACCTTCTAGCCATACTTGTTCTAAAGCTATTCGGATTAATGGATCTTGAAAGCTTCAAAGTTTTAAAAGTAACTTGAACACCATCAGGTTCAGTTGTTGCTTCATCTCTCAATGGGTTAAATTTAAAATCCGTAGTAGTTTCTAAACTTCGTAGTTCGGTATAATTGAGTCCAAGTTCTACTAAGTGTCCATCCTTAATGGAAGTAACTATGATATCTTCTGCAATTCCAAAACCAGCTAGTTTTCCTATGCCTTTTCTACCCATGACTAACCTTCCTCCTGTAGTTCTTTCTCCACGGGCTCTCCTTTCATATCCTATATGCAAGTAGAATTCATTCAATTCTTCAAAAGACATCCCAGAACCGTAATCACGAACAATGATTTCTGCATTAGGAGCTTTGACATCATCTGGAATTAATATTTCTACTTTGTCCGCATCCGCATCCCATGCGTTTGCGACTAATTCTGCAACAGAAGGAACAGCACCCCCATACATTTGCTGTCCAAGCAAATCAATTAATCTTCCTGCAAAACGTATTTGTAATAATCTATCTTCTGACATTCAATTAATTATTCTTTGTGCTTACTAATAACTCCCTTACATCTATATTCAACACTCCGGCAATTTGAAATAAGGTTTCAACTCTAGGCTGCATTTCATTTCAAACGGTTGCTCGGTTTATTTCTAGTTCATTAGAAGCCAATTGTTTCATTACTTTTAAATCTTGAATCATATTGCTTGTGGCAATCCCCATACAGTACAAATCTATCCACATTATTTGGATAATCAACAGGGTTTGTAGTATTCACCATTGTGATCAGTAAATGACATTAAGCTCTTTTAAAAGCCATCATAGCTTTAATGTTACTTTTCATTCTCCAATTCTGGTCATATAGGTATTTATATGTTTTTCATCATTTTTTCCAGTTCAGCTATGGCTTGATTGTATCAATTATGCTCTTTTTCAGGCCATTTTTGTATGAAAATGTTGAAAAATAGAATTTTGTGGTAAAAAATGTCATAAAGTGGGAGATAATTCCAAAACTTTCTTAAGTTTGTAGTGGTGGTTTATATTTTTCTAAAACTCTATGGCTTTTTTTACAAGCGAATATGAGTGTAAGTTGGATGCTAAGGGTAGGTTGGTCTTACCTTCAAAAATTAAGGGTAACCTACCTGAAGTATCTGGCAATCAACTCGTTATTATGAAGGGATTTGATCCCAGCCTTGTGGTCTATACCATGCAGGAGTATAAGAAAATACATAGCAAATTCGCTGCTCTCAGTGATTTTGATGCCGCTCAAAGAAAATTGAAAAGACAGTTTTTTAAGAATGTTTCTGAAGTAGAACTGGACGGAGCTGGCCGCTTTTTGATTCCGAAAGGATGGATCGAGCATGCAAAGCTCGAGAAGGAAGTGATAGTGATAGGTGCTGGCAATACAGTTGAAATTTGGAATCCTGACTTGTATAAAGAATACCTCATAGAAGATAGTGAAGAGTATTCTGATATGGCCAAGAAATTCCTTGATGAATAATGAGCTATCATACATCAATAATGCTTGATGAGTGCATCGAGGGATTAAATATTAAGGAAAACGGGATTTATGTTGACCTCACTTTTGGTGGTGGCGGGCATTCAAAAGCAATTCTTGAAAAATTAAAAGGGGGACACCTTTATGCATTTGATCAGGATGAAGATGCCGGAAAAAATGCACAGGATATAGATAGTAGTTCTTTCACATTTATACAATCAAATTTCAGGTATTTGAAGAAGTACCTGAAGTTTTATGGAGTAAACAAGGTTGATGGAATATTGGCTGATTTGGGTGTTTCATCTCATCAGATCAATGAGGCAACCCGTGGATTTTCTACCAGATTTGAAGGGCCACTTGACATGCGAATGGGGCAGAGTACTGATAAAACTGCGGAACAGGTGTTGAATGAATACTCTGAGCAGGAACTGCACAAAATTCTGGGTATGTATGGTGAAGTTAAGAATGCGAAAACTTTGGCTGCTGAAATAGTGAGGCAAAGAGTTAATAGTCCTTTGAGAACTATAGGTGACTTTAAAAATATATTGAGCAGGTATGCTTCCAGAGGAAGAGAAAATAAATATTTCGCTCAGGTATTTCAGGCAGTGAGGATAGAAGTAAATGAAGAATTGAAAGTATTGGAGGAGATGTTGGGACAGTCTGAAGAAGTGTTGAAAGAGGGAGGAAGACTGGCAGTAATGTCATTTCATTCTCTTGAAGACAGAATAGTGAAAAATTATGTAAACAAAGGTAAAGTTCATGGCGATGTTGAAAAAGATATTTTTGGAAACCTGCTTAGACCTTTTCAACCAGTAAATAAAAAACCGATAACAGCTAAGGAAGAAGAACTGAAATTAAATAACAGGGCACGAAGTGCCAAACTTAGAGTAGCAGAAAAATTATAACGTTATGTCCACCAACACCTACAAAAATAACGCTTCGGGAAATTCTGGGAGGAATAGCTTTTTTGCATTGCTTGAAAACTACTTGAATGTAGAACGATTTTTTGAAGACGGCCTTCCTGTAAAATTTCTTCCTCCAATATTATTCATCACATTTTTGTGTATCCTGTATATTGGGAACCTGCATTCGGCTGAAAAAAACATTAGAAAAATAAGCAAGCTGCAAGTAGAGGTGGAAGACCTTAGAGCTGACTATACTACCCTCAAAGCAGACTATATGTACACCAGCAAGCAATCTGAAGTAGCACTAAAAGCTGCTAAACTTGGACTGGTTGAAAGTAATATTCCTCCATCAAAAATTATTATTACTAAGGATGAATATTAAAACCTCCATATTGTTAAGAGTAAGAATAGCATACCTGGCGGTATTGCTTTTTTCATTTGCTGTGGTATATAAAATGGTGAAAATACAGACCGTTGACGGTGGGAAGTGGAAAGCAAAAGCAGAAAACAACAGCTTAAAGTACTTGCAGGTAAAGGCCACACGAGGGAATATATTTTCTGATAATGGAAGCCTTCTTGCCACGTCATTGCCATTTTATAAGGTGGCATTTGACCCTTCTCTGATTAGTGATGAAGACTATAAATCAGGAATAGACTCTTTGTCTTTACTGCTATCAGGTTATTACAATGATCATTCTGCCAAGCATTACAAAAGAAAAATAAATGACGCACGGGTGTCAGGAAGGAGGTATCTGGTAATTAATCATCAGGATATTAATTATCAAACCAAAAAAATGATGTCTTCCTGGCCTATTTTCAGAAAAGGAAGGATAAAAGGCGGGGTAATATTTGAAAAGGTTGACCAGCGGTACAAACCTTTTTCGCATTTAGGGGATCGTACAATTGGCTCCTTGAATGAAGACAAAAGCAGGGGCACTGTTGGGCTGGAATATAGCTTCAACAGACAACTCTCCGGTAAAAATGGTGAAGCCTTATTTCAAAAATTCTCAGGAGGAAGCTGGAAACCAGTATATGATGGTTCAGAAGTAAAACCTAAAAACGGATTTGATGTAGTCACTACCATCAACGTTGATTTGCAGGATGTTGCAGAATCTGCATTGCTTGGTGCTTTGGTAGAAAATGATGCAGACTATGGTTGTGTGGTAGTGATGGAAGTGAAAACAGGAGAGATCAAAGCCATTTCAAACTTAAGTAAAAATAGGAAAGGAGAATACTGGGAGCTTTACAATTATGCAGTAGGTAGTCAGGGCTCACGCGAACCGGGTTCTACTTTTAAGCTTGCAAGCATGATTGCTTTGTTCGAAAATTCTAATGTTGGGTTGAATGATTCTGTGAAAACCGGAAATGGAAAATTTGATTTTTACGACCAGACTATGGAAGACCACAAGCCCGGGGGATATGGTACATTAACGGTCAAAGAGGTTTTTGAGAAATCATCTAATATAGGAACGGCGAAGCTTATCACCGAACATTTTGGCTCTAATCCTGAAAAATTTTACACGGCTCTGGAAGACATGGGATTGACCAATCCACTTGGCTTTCAGATGATTGGTGAGGGTAAACCCTATATCAAACATCCAAAGAAGGACTCTACCTGGAGTGGAACTACTTTGCCGTGGATGTCTCATGGATATGAGTTGAGGATGACTCCCCTTCAAACGCTTACGCTGTTTAACGCAGTGGCCAATGATGGCAAAATGATCCAACCGATCATTGTAAAACAAATTAAAGAAGCGAACCGGACTGTTGAAAACTTCCAATCAAACATTATTAATAAAAAAATATGTTCGACCACTACTTTAGTTAAAGTAAGAGACATGCTGGAGGGGGTTGTGGAAAGAGGAACGGCCAAAAATATCAGCGATAGCTTTTACAAAATAGCAGGCAAAACAGGAACGGCCAAAAACGTTGAAAACGGAAGATATACCAACAAGTATTACACTTCGTTCGCTGGGTATTTTCCAGCTAAAAATCCCAGATACAGTTGTATTGTGGTCATTGATAACCCAAAGAGTTTCAGAATTTACGGAAGTGATGTGGCAGCACCTGTATTTAAGGAAGTGGCTGATAAAATCTACGCCTTGGACTTGAAAATGCACAAAGCGTATGAGCCGGGTGAAGCCATAGCTGGTGTTTTTCCGGTAATACAATCAGGAGAGGCGGATGATTTAAAATTGATATGCAACGAGATTGGTATTTCTAATCATGGAAAAGAGGATTCCAAGTGGGTAAAAGCAAGAATTGTAAACAACGGGATATCCTGGAAGAATGTTGATGCAGGTAAAGATCAGGTTCCGGACGTGAGAGGAATGACATTGAGAGATGCTATTTATATTCTGGAAAATAAATCATTGAAAGTGAAATATGAAGGGACAGGAAGAGTGACCGAGCAATCACTTACTCCGGGATCTTCTGTAAAAACAGTGAACATCATAGAAATTAAACTAGGGTAAAGTTGAGCAAACTGCTGAAAGACATATTGTACAATGTGAATTTAAAGACCGTATCAGGTGATATGAATAGCGTTATAAGCTCTGTCAGCTTTGATTCTCGTGAGTCAAAGCCTGGCAGCTTATTCGTGGCAGTTGCTGGTACTCAGGTCAATGGTCATGATTACATTGACAAAGCACTGGACAATGGTGCTACAGCTATAGTTTGTGAGAAACTCCCTAAAAAGTTCAGGCCTGATACTACGTATGTAGAAGCTTCTGATAGCAGCAGGACACTGGGGATAGTGGCATCAAATTTCTATGACAATCCATCAAAAAAACTAAAATTGGTAGCTGTAACTGGTACCAATGGAAAAACTACAACAGCCACATTACTTTTCAATTTGTTTAGAAATTTAGGGTACAATACCGGGCTTCTATCTACGGTCAATAATTATATAAATGAAAAAGTAATTCCTGCCAGTCATACCACACCTGATGCCATCAGTTTGAATGAATTGTTGAGTAAGATGGTGAAAGACGGCTGTACGCATGCTTTTATGGAAGTGAGTTCACATGCCATTGACCAAAACAGGGTGGCAGGGATACATTTTGCAGGAGCAATATTTACAAACATTACACACGATCACCTTGATTATCATGTGACTTTTGACAATTATATAGCTGCAAAAAAGAAATTGTTCGACAATCTGCCGCCTTCCGCTTTTGCATTGGTCAATCTTGATGACAAACGAGGGCAGGTAATGTTGCAAAACACTAAAGCCCACAAATTCACCTATGGTTTGAAATTCCTGTCAGACTTTAAGGCTAGAATGATCACCAATTCATTGGAAGGTTTGGAACTGGAAATAGATGAAAGAGATGCCTGGTTCAAGTTGATTGGGAAATTTAATGCATACAATATTCTTGCTACCTATGCTGCAGGTGTGCTATTGGACGAAGAAAAAGATGATTTGCTTACCACACTTTCAGCAGCTAATACAGCACCTGGTCGATTTGAACGAGTAAGTGTTGGGAGCGGTGTGATCGCCATAGTTGATTATGCGCATACTCCGGATGCCTTGGATAATGTATTACAAACCATCAGCTCTTTCAGGACCCGAAATGAGAAATTGATAACGGTAGTAGGCTGTGGTGGCAATCGAGACAAAGAAAAGAGGCCGATAATGGGGTCAATCGCTGTAAAGTGGAGTGACAAAGTGATTTTCACCAATGACAACCCCAGAAATGAAGATCCGGATGAAATTATTAAAGACATAGAGGCTGGGGTGAGTAAAGCCTATGCAAAAAAGACATTGGTAATCAACGATAGAAGGGAAGCAATAAAAACGGCTTGCGCACTGGCTCAGCAAAATGACATTATTCTGGTAGCTGGAAAAGGACATGAAGACTATCAGGAAATAAAAGGAGTAAAACACCACTTTGATGATAGAGAAGTGCTGAAGGAAATGTTGGAATTGTTTAAAAGTTAAGAGAAGACATGCTATACTACTTATTTGATTTTTTGGATAAACAATTTGACCTGATCGGAGCAGGGTTATTCCAATTTATCTCATTTCGGGCAGGAATGGCAGTAGTTATTTCTTTGTTGATTACTGTAGCTTTTGGGAAAAAATTCATCGGAATGCTTCAGAAATTCCAAATGGGGGAATCTATCAGAGATTTAGGTTTGGAAGGTCAAATGGAGAAAAAAGGAACACCAACTATGGGTGGCCTTATTATTATTTCAGCCATTTTGATTCCTGTACTGCTGGTTTCAAAACTGGACAATATTTATGTCATACTTCTTTTGGTTACTACAGTCTGGATGGGGTTGATTGGCTTTTTAGATGACTATTTGAAAGTAAAGAAAAACAACAAAGAAGGATTGTCCGGAAAATTGAAAGTAGTAGGACAAATAGGGATAGGATTAATAGTAGGAATAACAATGATTAGCCATGATGACATTGTAGTTCGTGAATTTGAACAAACAGAAGTGACTGTAAATCAAACAGAAAAGTATAAGAATTACGAAGATATTCAATCATCTATCACTACCATTCCATTTGTGAAGGATAATGAATTTGACTACAAATGGCTCTTACCTTCATTTTTAGAAGATTATACGAATGTCCTGTATGTGATTGCAGTGATTTTTATAGTGACTGCTGTGTCAAACGGAGCAAATATCACTGATGGATTGGATGGCTTGGCAGCAGGTACTTCAGCTATTATCGGGCTTACGCTTGCTATTTTGGCGTATCTGTCGGGTAACGTCATTTTTGCAAATTACTTGAACATTCTGTACATACCCGGTTCTGGTGAACTGGTGATTTTCTGTACCGCTTTTGTAGGAGCGTGTATTGGCTTTTTGTGGTACAATTCTCATCCGGCTCAGGTTTTTATGGGAGATACTGGCAGTTTGGCCATTGGAGGCATTATAGCTGTATTGGCACTGGTGATCAGAAAGGAATTGATGATACCATTCCTGTGCGGGGTGTTTCTTATTGAAAATATTTCGGTGATACTCCAGGTAGCATATTTCAAACACACAAAGAAAAAATACGGAGAAGGTCGCAGGATCTTTAAAATGGCACCTCTTCACCACCATTACCAAAAAATGGGGTTGCATGAGACCAAGATAGTAACCCGTTTTTGGATAGTAGGAATACTCTTAGCCATTTTCACTTTAGCAACATTAAAAGTCAGATAAATAAATTGAAAGATAAAAAACACGATAGCGTAGCAATTTTAGGAAGCGGCGAGAGCGGTATGGGAGCAGCTCTATTGGCGAATGCTAAGGGGCTGAGTGTGTTTTTATCAGACTCTGGTGCTATTGACGATAATAAAAAGCAACGGCTTACTGAAAACAATATTCCTTTTGAAGAAAACGGACATTCTATTGATGAACTGTTGAAATACGACGAAATCATTAAAAGTCCGGGTATTCCTGAGAAAGTAGCTGTCATCAAAGCACTAAGAGCTGCAGATAAATACATTATATCCGAAATAGAATTTGCATCCAGATATACCAATGCCAAATTGGTGGCAATTACCGGATCGAATGGAAAAACTACTACGACCCTGTTGACTTATCATTTGTTAAAATCAGCAGGATTGAATGTGGGGATGGCTGGTAATATTGGCAACAGCCTTGCAAGCCTTATTCTCGAAGCTGACTATGACATCATAGTGCTTGAGCTTAGCAGCTTTCAACTAGATGGAATGTATGAGTTCAAAGCAGATACATCATTGCTTTTGAACATTACTCCCGATCACCTTGACAGGTACAATTACGACATCAATCAGTATGCTGATTCTAAATTGAGAATCACTCAGAATCAGGAAGCAAACGAACAATTTATCTTTAACATAGACGATAAATTGATAGAAGAGAAAATGGCTAACACTGATATTGGAACTCAGAAAACCGGGTTTTCTTTAAGATCTGTTATTGGATCTGGAGCTTGTCAGATGGGACGCAAGTTGTCTTTTCATACTGAGAAAATGGATTTTTCTATTCCAATAAGAGAAATTCCGTTGATTGGCAAACACAATCTTTACAATACAATGGCTGCTGTTTTGGTAGCCATCAAATATGGAGTTAAAAAAAGTCAAATACTGGCAGGGTTAAAAAGTTTTAAGAATGCTCCCCATCGGTTGGAGTATGTAGGCACTATTGATGGGGTGACTTTTATCAATGATTCCAAAGCGACTAATGTGGATTCCGTGTACTATGCTTTGGAGGGAATGGATAGAAATGTGATCTGGATTGCAGGAGGAGTGAACAAGGGCAATGACTACAGCGTGCTTAAGGATTTAGTAAATGAAAAAGTGAGTGCTTTGGTGTGTTTAGGTACTGATAATAAACACTTGTTGGATGCTTTTTGTGATGATATAGAGATTATTCATGTCACACATAATATGAGCGAATGTATAGATACAGCACTAAAAATCGCCAATCCGGGTGATGTGGTGTTGCTGTCTCCGGCCTGTGCAAGTTTCGATTTGTTCAACAACTATGAGCATAGAGGAGATGAGTTCAAAAGAGTGGTACTTGACTTAAAAAAAAAATTTAAAAGTGTAAAAACTCTGGTGATATGATAAAGGCATGGGCAGATAGACATATTCAGGGAGATCCGGTAATCTGGGGGATAGTAGTCATACTTTCTGTACTCAGTGTATTGGTGGTATATAGTGCTACGGGCACTTTGGCTTATGTCAAATGGAAAGGTAATACTGAACATTATTTGTTCAAACATTCGTCATTTATGCTCTTGAGTTTATTTGCGATGTGGGTAGCACATAAAATAGATTACCGCTATTATGCCAAACTCTCCAGGTTGGCACTTTGGCTGTGTGTGCCTTTATTATTCATTACTTGGAAATTCGGATTGAATTTGAATGAAGCTTCAAGATGGATTACAATTCCATTGATAAACCAACCTTTCCAGCCGTCTGATTTAGCAAAATTTGCTTTGATAGTTACCCTTTCATCTATGCTTGCCAAAAGGCAAAATAATATAGACAATGTAAAAGAATCTCTAATCCCGATGCTTTTGTGGATAGGGGTGATTTGCGGTCTTATTGCCATGTCAAATTTCTCAACTGCTATTTTGGTTTTCACTACCTGCATGTTGATGTTGTTTATAGGCAGAGTGCCTACCAAATACTTGCTCATGTTGGTGGCAATAGGTGTGGTAGCCGGAGGAATGGCTCTGGCCTTAGGCCAAAGAGCAGAAACTGTTATGAGTAGAGTGAAGGCATATGTTACTGCTGAAGAAGTTCCTTTTCAGGCCGAGCAGTCATACATAGCCATCGCATCAGGTGGTATTACAGGTTTAGGGCCTGGTAAAAGCCACCAAAGAAATTTTTTACCCCACCCGTACTCTGACTTCATCTATGCTATTGTGATAGAAGAATACGGATTGATAGGTGGACTTCTGGTATTGTTTTTATACCTGGCGTTGCTCTACAGGGGCACAAGAGTTGTTTCAATAAGTGAACGAACCTATGGTGGGCTTTTATCCGCCGGGTTGAGTTTTACATTGGTATTGCAAGCCATGGTAAACATGGGAGTCGCAGTTGGACTTGGGCCAATTACCGGATTGACTTTGCCATTGGTAAGTATGGGTGGTACGTCACAATTATTTACCGGTGTGGCATTGGGTATTATTTTGAGTGTGAGCAGAGGGGAAACAGAAGAACTGAAAAGTGCATCGGTATCTGCTTCTGGAAATACATATAGAAAGGAGATGGAATTAGCATAATGTCAGGGCAGTCAACATATCGCATCATGATAAGTGGAGGAGGAACCGGAGGGCATACCTATCCTGCCATTGCTATTGCCAATGCTTTGAAACTAGCCGAACCAAACACGGAAATATTATTCGTAGGAGCCAAAGGAAAAATGGAGATGGAAAAAGTGCCTGAGGCAGGATATAAAATCATTGGGCTCTGGATTAGCGGAATACAAAGGAGCTTGACACTAGACAACCTTTCATTTCCATTCAAGTTGATTTCAAGCATTTTGAAGTCGTTCAAATTGCTAAAATCTTTCAAACCCGATGCAGTAGTCGGAGTGGGTGGATACGCAAGTGGCCCTTTGCTTTATGCGGCTACTAAGAAGAGAATTCCTACTTTAATTCAGGAGCAAAACTCCTATGCAGGCATTACCAATAAGCTATTGGCCAATAGTGTGGACAAGGTTTGTGTAGCTACTGATGGAATGGAAAAGTTTTTTCCTAAAGAAAAAATAGTGTTGACAGGGAATCCCGTAAGGACAGATATTGCTGAAGTAGGAGACAAGAAAAATAAAGCACTAGACTTTTTTGGTTTCAGTGAAGAAAAGCCGGTGCTATTGATATTGGGAGGAAGCTTGGGAGCAAGAACACTGAACGAGGCAATGATTGCGGGTTTGGACAAACTAATTGCTGCGGAAGTACAAGTGATTTGGCAGACAGGTAAGTTTTACCATGAAGAAATGTTGGCCAGAACGGAAGGCAAGGATGTGAAGAATATTAATATTCTGTCATTTCTAAAAGAAATGGATTTGGCTTATGCAGCAGCAGATGTAGTGATTTCACGATCTGGTGCATTATCGATTTCAGAACTATGTCTGACAGGGCATCCTGTAGTTTTTGTACCATCGCCTAATGTGGCAGAAGACCATCAAAGTAAAAATGCTGAAGCTTTGGTTTTCAGAAATGCAGCAATTATGGTAAAAGACAATGTGGCCAAGGAGCAAATGATTGACGTGGCTCTTGCGCTGATGAATGATGAAAACAGAAAGGCTCAACTTTCTCAAAATATAAAAGCAATGGGAAAACCGGAAGCAGCTAAAGACATTGCAAACGAAATATTCAAGTTGATAAAATGAAGTTGAAGGACATACATAACGTGTATTTTATCGGAATCGGAGGGATCGGAATGAGTGCCCTTGCCCGATGGTTCAGTGCCAATGGATACTTCGTGGCTGGTTATGACAAGACTTCAACCCCATTGACAAAAGCATTAGAAAGTGAAGGGATTGCTGTTCATTCTTCTGATTCGATAGAGTTGATTCCTTCTTCCGTTGTTTCGGACAAATCAAAATCTTTGATCGTTTACACCCCAGCCGTTCCTAAAGATCATCAGGAATTCAATTTCTTGAAAAACGAAGGATTTGAAATATTGAAGAGGTCGCAAGTGTTGGGTGAATTGACAAAAGACAATTTTACTATTGCTGTAGCCGGAACTCACGGAAAGACCACTACATCGTCCATTATTGCTCATATTCTCAAATCTTCGGGCATCAATTGCACTGCTTTTGTAGGTGGCATCATGACAAACTACAATTCTAATTTGATAATTGGAAAAGAGGGTGCAGACAATGTGATCGTAGTAGAGGCAGATGAGTTTGATCGTTCGTTTCTGACTTTACATCCGGACATAGCCATTATCACAGCTGTAGATGCAGATCATTTGGATATTTATGGATCAGCGGAATCTTTAAAAGATTCTTTTAAGGACTTTATTAAAAACATAAAAAGGAATGGTAAACTCTTTATCGAGGAAAGATCTGCCGGAAAATTTAGCATTGAAAGTTTTGAGGGCATAAATGTAGAGACTTATGGACTAGTGAATGGAGCGATTCATTCCAATGGAGTCTCAGTGTACAAAGGATCATTCCATTTCGATTACCAAAGAGGAGACAAATTAATCAGAGGCGTAAAACTTTTATTACCCGGATTTCACAATACGGAAAATAGTATTGCTGCCATTTCTGTTGCTCTCGACTTAAATGTGAAAGAAGACGCTATCAAGTTGGCAATTGAAAATTTCAAAGGAGTAAAAAGACGGTTTGAGTATATCATCAAATCAGATAATTTGGTTTTTATTGATGATTATGCCCATCATCCAGAGGAAATTAAAGCTTTGTTGAATTCTGTAAAGGCACTTTTTCCAAATAAGAAAATAACAGTGATCTTTCAACCTCACCTATTCACCAGAACCAGGGATTTCGCTGATGGGTTTAGCGAAAGCCTTAGTCTGGCGAATGAAGTGTTGCTTTTGGAGATATACCCAGCCAGAGAGCTGCCTATAGATGGTGTCTCTTCCAGTATGTTGCTGGAGAAAATCACTTCCGGTCAAAAGTTTGTGTGCTCAAAAGAAGATTTGATTGACAAGCTACTCAGGAGCGATTTAGAAGTAGTCCTTACAGTGGGGGCAGGAGATATAGATGCAATGGTTTCACCAATTAAAAATGCACTGCAACCATGAAAATTAATTTCAACATATTGAAACAATTGAAGTACCTGATAGTGGTGATAGTTTTATTGGTGATTATAGGATTTGCCAACAAAAAACAGTCCGTCAGATATGTTCAGGATGTAGTGGTGAATATTGATAATCAGTTTGAGAATTATTTTATAGACCAAAGCGATGTATATGATTTGGTACATGAAACAGGCAAGAGTTACCTGCTCAATCTGGATATGAGTCAACTGGATTTAAGGGAAATAGAGAGGAAAATTGAATCACACAGATTCATTCAAGATGCTGAAGTCTATCATGACCTGAATGGTAAACTTACTATAGATATAAAGCAAAACAGGCCAATTGCACGTCTTCTCAATTCACCGGGAGCGGACAGGTATATTGGTACTACTGGGTTGATTTTGCCCCAGTCAATGCACTATACAGCAAGAGTACCATTGATTGAAGCAAGTAAAAAAATAAAGTTTTCGAGTGAAAATATTAAAGATACGAAAGAAGGACAGGAGCTTTTTGATATGTTGATTTTTATCGAAAACACACCTTTTTGGAAAGCTCAAATCGCAGAAATTTCTATTGATAAAAATTATGAATTGACCATTTACCCACAGGTGACCAAACAAATAGTGAGGTTTGGAACAGCCGAAGGGTTTCAGGATAAGTTTAAGAGGCTTAAAGTCTTTTATAAAGAAATTCTACCCAATAAAGGATGGAATAATTACTCAGAAGTGAATTTGAAATATGAAAACCAAATCGTTTGTAAATAAATAGTTTAAGGTATGGAAGATCAACAAATAATCGTAGGCCTTGACATTGGGACCACCAAAATATGTGCCATTGTAGGCCGCAAAAATGAGTACGGAAAGCTTGAAGTACTTGGAATGGGCAAAGCAGTTTCTGATGGTGTCATCAGGGGAATTGTCACCAACATTGATAAAACAATCAATTCTATCAGGAAGGCTGTGGCTATTGCCGAAGAGCAATCCGGAATTGATATCAGGGTGGTGAATGTGGGGATTGCCGGCCAGCACATTCGCAGTTCGGTACATCATGGTTCTATCATTAGAGATTCCATCGACGATGAGATCACCGTTGAGGATGTCAACAGGTTGACAAACGATATGTACAAAATTGTGATTCCTCCCGGAAGTGAGATCATTCACGTCATGCCGCAAGATTATATTGTTGATTATGAAGAAGGAATTAAGGACCCTGTTGGTATGTCTGGCATTCGTCTGGAGGCAGACTTTCATGTGATTACTGCTCAGACCAATGCGATCAACAACATCAATAAGTGTGTGAGAAGAGCTGGTTTGGAAATAGACAACCTCGTACTTGAGCCATTGGCGTCCAGTCTTGCAGTGCTTAGTGATGAGGAAAAAGAAGCAGGCGTATGCCTCGTGGACATAGGTGGTGGTACTACCGATGTTGCGATCTTCCATGAAAACATCATCAGACACACCTCTGTTATTCCATTCGGTGGCAACATCATTACAAACGACATAAAAGATGGTTGCAATGTACTGAACCATCAGGCAGAGTTATTGAAAACAAGATTTGGTCAGGCATTGGCTGAGATGGCAAATGCCAATGAAATAATTTCCATACCCGGACTTAAAAACCGTGATCCTAAAGAAATTTCTATCAAAAATCTGGCGGGTATCATTGAAGCCAGAATGGAAGAAATTATCGAAATGGTTCATACCAAAATTATTACAAGCGGATATGAAAACAAACTGGCAGGGGGAGTGGTGGTCACAGGTGGTGGCTCTCAATTGGTGAGTTTGAAACAATTGTTTGAGTACATGACTGGTTTGGATGTGAGAATTGGATACCCTAACGAACACTTGGGCAAGAGCAAAGTGGATATCATTAAAAGCCCAATGTTTGCTACTTCTGTGGGCTTGGTGTTGTGTGGTTACAAGGCACTGGACGACAGGGAAAACAGGATTGTAGATTCAAAGCCTCAGAAAGGCAATGACAAAGTGAGGAAAGCCAAATCAACCGATTCGATTCTAAAGAAAATCCTCGAAAAAACGAAAGGGATTTTAATAGATGACATAGAGGATAATAATTAGAATAGTATATACCATCAAGGTGTTTTGTTGACAGGAATGCTTTGATGTAAAGTTTAAAATAAGACAGAAAATAGTTTAACAAAAATTTATAAAGTCATGACAGAAAGTACTTTTAAATTCGATTTACCAACTCACCATAAATCTATCATCAAAGTGATAGGAGTGGGAGGTGGAGGAAGCAATGCCGTGAACCACATGTTTAACCTCGGAATCAAAGATGTTGAATTCATAATATGCAATACAGATTCACAGGCACTCAATAGCAGTCCGGTACCCAACAAATTACAAATAGGTATTGACCTGACTGAAGGTCTCGGTGCAGGAGCCAATCCTGAAAAGGGTAAAAATGCTGCTCTTGAAAACAGAGAGGACATTAGAAATATGCTGCATGAAGATACCAAAATGGTATTTGTGACTGCCGGAATGGGTGGAGGTACCGGTACTGGAGCGGCACCTATCATAGCTCAGGTAGCGAGAGAGCTGGATATTCTTACCGTGGGTATTGTAACTATGCCTTTCAAGTTTGAAGGCAAAAAGAAAATGAGGCAAGCTATGGAAGGTGTTCAGGCACTCCGTGAAAATTGCGATACAGTGCTTGTTATATTAAATGATAAGCTGACTGAGGCATTTGGCAATCTATCAGTCAGTCAGGCATTTGGCCAGGCAGATAATGTATTGACTACAGCAGCCAAGGGTATTGCAGAGATCATCACTGTACCCGGCTATGTAAACGTCGATTTCGAAGATGTGAAAACGGTAATGAAAAATTCTGGTGCTGCTGTAATGGGTTCAGCTAAAACTACCGGAGAAAGCAGGGCACGTAGAGCAGCTGAAGAAGCGATTAATTCTCCTCTTCTTAACAACCAGAACATAGCTGGTGCGGAAAAAATCTTGTTGTCTATTATTTCCGGAGATCAGGCAGAGCTACAAATGGATGAGTTGACTGAAATCACGGATTTTATGCAGGAAATAGCAGGTGAAGATGCTGAAGTAATATTTGGTCATGGTGTTGATCCGGAATTGGGAGAAAGCATCAGAGTAACAATTATCGCAACAGGATTTGCTGAAGAAAGATCAACTATACCTCTCGATCAGGAGCAACCTGTAGCTGAGCCTGTTACTGAAAACGAACCTTCAAAAAGGGTTTTTGATCTGGAATCAAAAATGCAGATTAATAAGTATAAGGAAGAGATTCAAAGAGAAGTAGAGCAGGAAGACCTGGAGAAAAAACAAAGAATGGAAAGTAAACAGCAATCACTGTTTGAGTTTGATCTTCCTGAGAAACAAAAAGAAATTTCCGAATTTGATTTTGAAACATCTTTTGGTCTGGAATATGAAAAAGAAGAAATAGATGAAGATGCGCCCTTGGAAGAACTGGTAGGTATGGCACATAAGCCATCACGAAAAGTAACTCTGATGGAACAATCAGAAATCAGGAGGCAAAAACTTCAGGGCATGAAAGACGACCAGTCGCTTGATGCAGCGAGTTTTAAGGAAAAATTGGAGATACCAGCATATCAACGCAAGAGTATCAATTTTCAAACTGTTCCGGCTGCTTCTGAGCGATTGATTTCGAGGTTCAACCTCAATGATGATGATGAATTGTTGGGCAACAACAGGTTTTTACACGACAATGTAGACTGATAGAAGCTATCTATATTCAATGATCAATTAACTAAGAAAGTTTAAGAACTGTTTTTTCGTAGTTAAATGAGATTGGTCTGCCTTAATAATTTACAAAGATTATTTTCTGTCAAATACGAGCGGGGTGCGATTTATTGCACTCCGTTTTTTATATTTGAATTATGCTTTTGATTAGCTTATTATATCTTATAAATGTTGCTTATTTTATTCTTGGTCTTTTAGGGTATGGTTTGGGGCTATTCTTTTTTGTTAAAGGGATTTTTGATAGAGATAAAAGGATCAGAAATAAAGGTATCTGGTTAATTGGAATTACCTTCCTTATCCAATTAGTTGTTGTTGCTATTCGCTTGTTTTTGTCTAAAACGCTATAAACTTATCTGCTTGTTCTTTCAGTAGAGAATTATAGAGTTTGCTAAGACTATTTTCTGTCAAATTTTCTTCTATGCGGGATAGCTTGGGCTTCATTGCAAGTACATGCGTCCCGCAATAGTTGAAAATGAATTCAGAGTACTTCCATTCAATTCACCTGATAAATTCATTTTCAACGCTGTAAGCATAGACTATAATGCTCAATTGGTGTCTATTTGGCTTGGATAAACAATCTGAAATGGTCAACAAGAGCAATTTCAAACTTTTTCTTAGATGAAGAGTAGAATAATATTATCTTTATATTATGAATGAAATTAAGGATTTAAAAAAGGAATTTCGAAGGCATCAGGCGATGACGAATGCTAAATTTGAATATTTCAAGGATTGGGCAAGTAATCTATCAAAAGGTTTTGGTGAGATGAAAGAGGAAAATAATCTATTCTACGATGGAGTATTCGAAATCTTAGATCGCATAGATGCTGATATTAATAATATCAAAGGGAGGTTGGATAAAGCAAATCTCTGAATCCTTATTCAAATCTGTCTATTCTTCAGACTCAGCAGAAATACTTTGTGTAGTGATAGAGTCAAAAACCTGCACATTACTTTAAAACGCTATAAACTTATCTGCTTGTTCTTCCAGCAGTTGGTTATAGAGTTTGCTAAGACTATTTTCTGTCAAATTTTCTTCTATGCGGGATAGCTTGGGCTTCATTGCAAGCACATGCGTCCCACAATAGTTGAAAATGTCTGTAAGATGGCTTAGTGCCAAACCTCCTCCCTGTACTCCCGATGATAATCCAACCAAGGCACATTTCTTATTAGAAAAGGTCTCTGGAAATTTCAATCCGTCAATAAAAGTCTTGAGCACCCCTGGAAAACTACCATTGTATTCCGGTACTATAAATACCATTTTTTGACTTTGGAGCATCTTTCTTCTTAGGTCATTGAATTCCAGATTGGAACCGGATTTTTCGTATAGGGCAGAAGCTATAAAGTCATCGGGCATGTCTTCGAGATAAATCACATCCGTTTCTTGCCCCTTAGACTCCAGAATGATTTGATACAGGTGAGCTATCTTTTTTGATACAGAGTTTTTTCGATTTGTTCCAGAAATGATTGTAATCATGGGCAATGGTTTGTGATATACAAATAGAGTACAATTATTTAAGATTATAAAAACTAACCACTGTCAATTTAGAATACTAAGCCTCTTTGGGTCAAATCACATTAATATCATTACATTTGAATTATGGATTTATCCAAAGAAATATTTTGGGATGTAGATCAAAATTTGCTCGATTTTGACCTCAACTGTCGGTTTGTAATTGAAAGGGTTATCACAAGGGGTAAACTCTCAGATTTGAGGAAAATAATGAAATACTATGGTGATCAGGTAATCATTGAAGAAGTAAAAAAAATAAATACGCTTGATCAAAAATCTTTACATTTTTTAAGTAGTATATTTTCTATTCCAATTGAAGACTTTAGATGTTATACACAAATACAATCGAAAGAGGCACATTGGAACTATTGAAGAGCATCAGTTCTAATCCGGTTTTTTTGAATTTTTATTTGGCTGGAGGTACTGCTTTGGCACTTCAAGTTGGTCATAGAAAGTCAATAGACTTAGATTTTTTTTGTACTACAGCTTTTGATGTGACAGCCATTTCACATGTACTTGAACATGAATACCATGCATTGTTAATCAATCAGTATCCAAATACGATCCTTACAGAAATATCGGGAGTTAAAGTTGATTATTTCACACCAGTATAAAAAGTTGGAGGAGAGTTTAACTATTGATGGGATAAGGCTGGCGGGTAAAATGGATATAGCAGCTATGAAATTGAATGCTTTAAAAAACCGTGGGTCAAAAAAAGATTTTATTGATATATTCTTTTTATTGAAAGAGTATAGCCTAAAACAATTGATCACATTTCATAATATTAAATATCCAAATCATAACGAGCTTTTGATTTTAAAGAGTCTTACTTATTTTGCCGATGCAGATGTGGAACCGGCACTTTTAATGTTGAAAAACTGCAATTGGGAAGAAGTGAAAAATGACATTTCTAAACATGTGAATCAGTACATAAGAGAAGTATAAATGTTAGAGAAAATACAAGAAGCCGTTGATTTTATAAAAAGTAAGACCAACTTAGAACCGGACTATGGGGTGATTTTAGGTACCGGATTAGGAGGGTTGGTAGATGAAATACTGGTTAGTGATGAGATTGATTATAAAGACATTCCTCATTTTCCCCTTTCTACAGTAGAATTTCATTCAGGGAAATTAATATTTGGCCTTTTGGCTGGCAAGCCGGTAGTTACGATGAAAGGACGTTTCCATTATTATGAAGGATATTCCATGAAGGAAGTTACTTTTCCGATACGGGTAATGAAATTGCTTGGCATCAAAAAGTTGTTTGTGTCCAATGCAGCGGGCACGCTCAATCCTGATTATGAACTGAGTGATTTGATGATCTTAAATGATCATATCAATTTGTTGCCGGAAAACCCTTTGGTAGGCAAGAATATCGATGAATTGGGAG
This sequence comes from Reichenbachiella sp. MALMAid0571, assembly GCF_040151475.1. Classification (NCBI taxonomy): domain Bacteria; kingdom Pseudomonadati; phylum Bacteroidota; class Cytophagia; order Cytophagales; family Reichenbachiellaceae; genus Reichenbachiella; species Reichenbachiella sp. MALMAid0571. Next base: position 84,546 of record NZ_JBDKWG010000108.1, read on the forward strand.
ACCGTTTTCCTGACATGAGTGAACCATATGACCGGACTTTGATAAAAAAGGCTCTTTCGGTAGCTAAGGAAAATTCCATTGCTGCACATGAAGGTGTTTATGTTGCAGTATCAGGACCTAACCTTGAGACTCCTGCCGAATACAAATACCTCAGAATCATTGGGGCTGATGCTGTGGGGATGTCCACTGTGCCCGAAGTGTTGGTAGCGAGGCAGATGGAAGTGCCTGTATTTGCCATTTCTGTTATGACTGATTATGGTGTGCCGGGAAAAATCGAAAAAATACAAATCGAAAAGATAATAGCTGCTGCCATGAAAGCCGAACCTGGCATGACAAAAATTATTATGGAACTTATAGCTTCTGATTGATGCTTGATAAAAACTGAAATAATTTAGCAATGTTATATTATGGGTAAACATGAAAAATTATTATTGAAAATTTTGCAAGGAGGCTCGGATAGAAATATAAGTTTTGATGAGTTAAGAAAACTATTAATTAAATTTGGGTTCGACGAACGGGTTAAAGGAAGTCACCATATTTTGGTAAAAGAGGGAATTGAAGAGATAATAAACATACAGTCGAAATCAGGAATGTCAAAACCATATCAGGTAAAACAAGTTAGAAATATTATTATAAAGTATAATTTAAACTCTCAGGAAGATGAAAAATAGCCATAAATATGAGATTATAATATATTGGAGCAACACCGATGAAACTTATATTGCAGAAGTACCTGAGTTAGCTGGTTGCATGGCAGATGGTGATACATATCGAGAAGCGCTGACAAATGCCGAAATAATCATTGATGAATGGATCGAAACGGCTAAAATTAATAAGAGAAAAATTCCTGAACCAAAGGGTAAGCTCATGTATGCATAGTCACCAAATTACAATCAACTTCTATATTTTTTCAAATTACCATGTATAAATTTTTGTTGATTGTATTCATTTTATGTTCTTACAATCTCACCGCACAAAATGTAGAAATCAACGAACAATGGTGGAGCGATCTGGTAGGTTGGGACGGGATATCGCACTGGAGCGAGTATCAAATATATTCACCAGGTTATATGGGGCCAAATGCCTTGCCTGTACCATCTTTAAGTGATGGGAAAGTAAACAATATCAGTGCGTTGACTACAACCGGGCAATTCCATTTTTCTAAAGGAGACAACACTCAAAATATTGCTTTGTACCTGAATTACAATTTCCTGAAAGATGTCATTTCTGTTGACTTGTTCTTTATTCCGGTAGAGTTTTTTCAAATGTCACATGCTATGAAGGAGGAGAGGCGTGTGTACTATAAGTATTATGATGTAACGAATGCCACAGGTGACGCTTATCTGAATACAAATTTTAGAGTGCTTAGTGAGGCTAAAAATAAAATGGATATGGCTGTAAGGATTGGGGTGAAAACAGCGAGCGGAGGCAATTCAAATCCGGCGAGGTTTACCGATAGTCCGGGCTATTACTTTGATGTCTCCATAGGAAAGCTACTTGGGCAATCAAAAAAAATCAGACCATATGCCATGTTGGGCTTCTATTCGTGGCAAACTAATGAAGATCGGTTACCACAAAATGATGCCCTGCTTTATGGGCTGGGTGTGGAATACATTGGTGATCAATTAAACATTAAAAATGAATTGGCAGGGTACAATGGATACAAAAAGAATGGAGATAAACCATCAGTTTATCGTTTGATTGTATCAAAATCGTATTCCAGGTTAGTATTAAATCTAAAATACCAGCACGGGCTGAGGGATTATGATTACAAAACAGTTGAGTTGGGTTTAGGGTATAAGTTTTTTAAAGATTGAGGATTGGGACATGGAGTTGAAAAATAAAATTGCAATAGTAACAGGGTGTAGCAGGGGGATAGGTTTCGAACTGGTAAATCAATTGTTAGACAAAGGAATGAAAGTAGCGGGTTGGAGTAGGACTGATCCTAATATTTCTGACGATAATTTCTTTTTTGTGAAAACGGATGTGAGTGATGCGACATCTGTCAACAATGCTTTTCTGGAAACAACCACAAAGTTCAAGGAAAAGGTTAGCATATTAGTAAACAATGCCGGGATGGGGCATCATGGTACTATGTTGGAGATGCCTTTTGACAAATGGAAGGAAATGTTCGACATCAATGTGCATGGTATATATTTTTGTAGCAATGCAGTTGTTCCGGGAATGAAAGAAATGGACGAAGGACATATTGTGAATGTGGGGTCAATTGCAGGATTAAATCCAGTGAAAGGAATGGTTGGCTATGCCGGATCTAAGCATGCCGTTACCGGAATCTCACATTCGATGTTTATGGAATTGCGAGAGTTTGGGATCAAGGTTACCTGTATTTATCCGGGTTCAGTCAAGACCAATTTCTTTGACAAAATAGATGCTGTGGAAGCTAATGACAATATGATGCGGCCAGAAGACGTTGCTTCAAGTATTGTGTTCTGTTTGGAAACGCATGAGAACTTTCTGCCCGTTGATTTTGAAGTGAGACCACTGAGGCCTAAGGGGAAGTAAGAAGATAGAAGAGTGAAGCTGGGAGTTAGAAGCCAGAAATTTTGTTTGCTTATGAGTTTTAAATTTGAAAGTCTTATTATTTGGCAAAAGGCCATGAGAATAGGAGAGGAGATAAATACTTTGTCCTATCATTTTCCTCAAAAAGAAATATATAATTTAAACTCTCAAATTAGAAGGGCTGCTGATTCAATTGCATTAAATATAGCCGAGGGATCAATAGGTCAATCTAATTTGGAATTTAAGAAGTTTATGGGTTATTCAATTAGGTCATTAGCGGAAGTAGTAACTTGTTTACACAAAGCTAAAAATCGTAAATACATATCTGACAATGAGTTTAACCAATTATATGAGGAGTCATTTAACTTAATGAATATGATGGTCGCATTCAAAAAAAACATTAAATAATATAGATCAGAACGAACTCCAAGCTTCTGTCTTCAACCTTCAAACTTTTTTAAATTGTCAGTAATAGTAAAAAACCTCACCAAAATTTACGGAACACAAATAGCGGTCGATGACATCTCATTTACCGCCAATGAAGGAGAAATCCTTGGTTTTCTTGGCCCCAATGGAGCAGGAAAATCTACTACCATGAAGATTGCCACTGGTTTTATAAGTGCCACTTCAGGACAAGTAGAAGTTGCTGGATTCGATGTGAATGATCAATCATTAGAGTCCAGAAGGAACATTGGCTATTTGCCAGAGCACAATCCATTGTACCTTGAGATGTATGTGAATGAATTTCTGGAATTTTCTGGTAAAGTTTATGGCATGCCTTCAAAAGAGTTGAAGGAAAAAATCAGGGAAGTGATTGACAAGTGTGGGTTGACAGTCGAACAAAACAAAAAGATCAGTGCTTTATCGAAAGGCTACAGGCAGAGAGTAGGACTGGCACAGGCGTTGTTGCATGATCCCAAAGTATTGATCCTTGATGAGCCGACCACAGGCTTAGATCCCAATCAAATCCTTGAGATTAGGAAACTTATTAAAGAAATTAGCAAAGACAAAACCTTGATTTTTTCTACTCATATCATGCAGGAGGTGCAGGCATTATGTGACAGGGTAATTATTATCAACAAAGGAAAAATTATTGCTGATAAGACTTTGAAAGAATTGTCCACAGAGTCCGGCAACAAAACGTATAGAATTGAATTTAGCGAAGAAATTGATGCTTCGGTTTTGTCTAGTATCTCAGGTGTTTCTAATGTGGAGTTGAATGGTAGCTGCCAGTACAAAATTGAAACTACATCAGACAAGGACATTCGCTCACAAATATTTAAAATTGCATCGGAAAATGATTTGCCATTGGTTGGTTTACAGGAAGAAGCGGGATCACTGGAAGAAGTTTTTCATACACTTACAGGTCAGAATTAAGTATGTTCACAATATTCATAAAAGAAGTCAATAATTTTCTAAACAGCCTGATCGCTTATATAGTGATCGGTGTGTTCCTTACTTCGATTGGGCTATTAATGTGGGTGTTTCCTGAAAGCAGTATTCTGGAGTATGGTTATGCCGATATGGGCACTTTGTTTACAATGGGACCTTACGTATTTATGTTTTTGGTGCCAGCCATAACCATGCGCATGTTTGCAGAGGAAAAACGAACAGGAACCGCAGAGTTGTTGTTTACACGACCGCTGACCTCTTTTGATATTATCGGAGGCAAATACCTCGCTGGTTTCTTTTTGGTTGTATTTTCATTGCTTCCTACTGTCCTGTATTACTTTTCGGTATATAACCTTGGCAATCCTGTTGGTAATTTGGATACTCCGGGTATCATAGGATCTTATATTGGATTGACCTTATTGGGAGGAGTCTTTGTTTCTATTGGAATCTTTTCATCGTCAGTGACTGAAAATCAGGTGGTTTCGTTTATTCTGGCTGTTTTTCTCAGTTTTATTATGTACTCTGGGTTATCGTCTATCGCTGGGATCAATGTTTGGGGCGAGTTTTCTTACATCATAGAGCAGTTTAGCGTATTATACCATTATGGTTCGTTGAGCAAGGGATTGATCGACCTAAGAGACATTGTGTACTTCCTTAGTGTGATTGCAGTCATGCTTTTGGTAACCAACTTAATCATAAATTCAAGAAAATGGTGAGCGAAAGAAAGAAGGGGCATATCTTGTTGTTTTTGATTGGATTGGTCTTGGTGGTCATTGCCAATCAGTTGATATCCAAATATCCGGTACGTTTTGACCTTACGGAAGAAAAACGTTATTCTATATCTGATGCCAGTAAGCAATTGCTTAAATCGTTGGATGATGTTGCTTATATCGAAATTTATTTGGATGGAGAATTGCCGAGTGGTTTTAAGCGATTGAAAAAGGCTATATCTGAAACTTTGGAAGACTTTAAATTCTATGCAGGTACCAATATAGAATACAAATTCATTGATCCTTCTGTAGCCAAAAGCCAGCAAGCAAGGAATGAATTTTATCAATCCATTGTGAACAAGGGCATCCAACCTACTAACCTGACCTTTAAAAAGGATGGCAACAAAACCGAAAGGCTGATATTCCCTGGGGCATCTGTTTCTTATTATGGAAAAGAAAAAGCTGTGATGCTCCTCAAAGGAAATCAGGCCGCAAGTGCTGAAGAGCAACTCAACCAATCGATAGAAGGACTGGAGTACGAATTGTCCAGTGCCATCAGAACCTTGGCTTCAGACCAGAGAAAAAGGGTTGGTATGGTGTTGGGACACGGTGAGCCTGATTCACTGGATATGGCAGGATTGAATAATGCATTGTTGGATAAATACGATGTATTTAAAGTGGATTTGCCTAATAAAACGAAAACACTGGATGGCTATGACGCTTTGGTGATTGCTAAGCCTACCACAGCATTTTCTGAAGAGGAAAAATACAAGCTGGATCAGTATATCATGAAAGGAGGAAAAGCTTTATTTTTCCTTGATGCCCTTCAGGTTAATATGGATAGTGCAGTAAATGGTGATGGTACCATCGCCATTCCTTATGAGCTAAACTTGACTGATATGTTATTTAAATATGGGGTTCGGATCAATCAGAATTACATTCAGGATATTGTTTGTGGCAATTTTCCGGTAGTTGCTGGTAATATGGGTGACCAACCACAAATCAGAATGCTTCCATGGCCGTTTTTTCCTGTAATCAACAAATTTGGTGACCATCCTATTGTAAAAAACATGGATGCTATTTCTATGAAATTTGCAGCCAATATTGATACTGTGAAAGCTGAAGGGATCAAAAAAACTCCTTTGCTTTATACCTCTGAATATACAAGAGTTCTCACTTTTCCTGTGAAAGTGGCCATGAACGATTTGCAGAAAAACCTAGACCCTAAACTGTTCAACAAAGGAGAGCAGGTGATGGGCTATTTGCTGGAAGGTAAGTTTACCTCTATGTACAAAAATAGAATGCTGCCTGATGGAATTTCCAAATCAGGATTTATAGAATCCGGGCAGGAATCGGCTATCATTGTTTGTTCGGATGGAGATATGATTCGCAATGAGTTTAACCTAAAGACAGGAGATCCGCTTGAGTTAGGCGCAGACCCATTTAGTACTACCGTCTTTGCCAACAAAGATTTTGTTATGAATTCATTGGAATACTTGCTGAACGACAATGGGATCATTACAGCCAAAGCCAAAGAGATCAAGCTCCGACCGCTGGACAAAGTAAAAGTAGCTGAAGAGAAAACCAAATGGCAGGTCATCAACCTTGCCTTGCCGATTCTACTATTGGTGCTTTATGGAATAGGCCGACACTACTATCGAAAGAAGAAGTATGCTAGGTTTTGAGTGAATCTTTTCGGAGGCTTCAAACCAACAGTTGAGAATTCATCTAGTGCAATAAATTAAAAGTATGATAAAATAATAGTGGTGTCCGACTAAATTTTAAATACCCTAAAAAAGTACGTTTAAACGAAATGAGAAAAGATTTTTTCGATTTCCTAAAACTACCCCCGCCCCCTGAAGGGGTGATCAAAAAGTCCCCTTTAGGGGATTTAGGCCTGCC
>NZ_JBDKWG010000109.1:0-201 GCF_040151475.1 Reichenbachiella sp. MALMAid0571
CCCATCAGTATTTTCAGATTTCATGTTGTCCGATGCACTTGGTTTTGGATTGGGACTTGGAATGAGAAACCTGCAACCAACCTACACCGGCAGAGTGATCCTGAAACTAAACAACAACTTCGGAGGCCGCAACTACAGACAAAAAAGCGCATACAGATACAGATAATTGGTAGTCATTTTGAAACATTACAACCAGCTTGG
>NZ_JBDKWG010000110.1:0-34306 GCF_040151475.1 Reichenbachiella sp. MALMAid0571
CAGTCCGGTTTAGCGCAAAAACAGGAAAAAAAACCAAAACCAAAACCGTATTCGAAAAAGGGACGATCAAAATCTAATTTTAGGTTCTGAAAATTGAATTTTTTACTCTCCTGATTATTGAAAGTCCGACAGACTCCTAGATGATGAATTGTGAAGTAATTGTTGGGCTTTGACCAAAATAATAAGCCTTGTAATAACTATTAGCTACCAGTAAAACTGGTTGGTTTTCTATGCACTTTTTTAGAAATAATTTGATAGATCAAGCCTGTTGTTTTTCATGCAATTCAGGATATAGATTGTCAATTGACAAATCTCGTCTTTGCCCAAGTATATTGACAACATCAAATTTCTCAACGTTTTTACGAATCCATCTTTTAACCGCCAAATTAAAGAAATATTCTTCAGCAAGCATCGCAATTGGATCCATGTATGATCCAACAAAATATGGAATCTCGGTTATAACAATACCATCTTTCATATAAGAATTTTCGCAATCGTGTTCACTTCCTATGCAAAGTATCGTTACTTGATGCCCTTGCTCGATCATAGTATGACTCATATTCCATACTTGTCCGTTAATCCCATCCACGCAACTCCATGGAAGACATTTACATACGAATAAAATATTCATTTCTTCTTTCATAATTTCTATAATTTTAAGTGTTTGTAACAGAGTTCATAAGTATCAATACAAGAACTTAACTATCTATATTTATAAGTTCTTCTTTGGCTGTAGTTATATCCGGAGTAATCTCCATTCGATCCGCTCATTTTTAAGATTATTCTTCCTGAGTAGGTAGGTTGTAGATTTCTCATTCCCAGCCCTACTCCTATCCCAAGAGATCTGGAAATCATTAGATCTGAAAATACAGAAGGTGTGATGGCTAAAAATTTATCATTCACTGTTCCGGTACGCAAGTTGAAATTGACGTTAATGTGCTCAGTTTGAATAAAGGAAATACCTATGTAAAAACCATAGAATTTTTCTTCCATCAATCTGTTTGAAGCATATTCTCCGCTATTGGAAGTCATTGACTTTTGGTAAAATCCACCTAATTCCATGTCTCCCAGATAACTTGGAAATACAACACCTATCGAATGCCCCAGCTTGGGAGACATTTTAGTTTTTTCTATGTAAGTGGTTGCTTTTATTCCTTGCCCATTGCTATAGGTTGCTACTGCTAAAATCAAAATGATGACAGGTAATAGTTTTACTATTAATATCATCGCTGTATAAAATTTGGTATCGGTTTTCATGACATCTTTATTTGTTTGAAACATTTAAATTATGATTCAAAGGTCATGTTTTGAACAATCCTATTTATGAGCAATTTTCTGAAATTGACAAAATAGGAAATTTACCTAACCAAAAAAGGATATAAATGAAGGGTAAATCTGGTATAAAATTCATGAGATAATTACGCAAAAAATACCTGTTTAAGGCATTTTTCGTAACTATTGCATTATTTCCAAATTAGATTATAGATAATCTGAGGTAACTAATATTTGAAAAGTGGAAGGAGGTTAATGAATAAATCTGGGAGTGTAATTACCCCTGCATTTTCATTATTAGGGGTTCAGACGATGCGTCATCAACAAATAGGTGTCCATTTTCTCCTTGTGTATGAACAATATCAAACGTTTCAACATTTTCATTCACCCATTTTTTAACAGCTGCGTTGAAAAAATAATTTGCGGCTAATTTAGATATGGACTCTATATAAGACCCTAATAAATAAGGAATTTCAGTAATAACAATACCCTCTTTTATATGAGAATTCTCACACCCTGTTTCACTTCCGACACAAAGTATTGTTACGTCATGCCCTTTTTCTACAAGATGACGACTAATATCCCACGTATCTGGATCAATGCCTTCTTCACATCGCCAGGGAATACATTTACATACAAATAAAATATTGCTTTTTCCGGATATATCAGACTTTCTTTTAAAATGGAACATTTTGGACGTATGGGTTACGTGTTTAGAAAAAGTATCAATTAGACATAAGACATCAATTCAGCACGGGGCTTTTCGCCAAAATAATAGTGACTATTGATAAAACCAGAATCAATATGCCTACGAAAGGAAACCTTAGTATTTTCACTTGCCATGCTTCTTTAATTGATTTGTCTTGGGTATTCATGTTTACGTTGTTTGGTATTTCTACAACGTAAAACTAGAGCAATACCCCACATATTTTTCTAAAATACGACAAGCTGTAAGAAACCGTCGACGACTGGTTCTTAAGTGTAGATATAGGAAATGATTGTGGAGAACTAAAGCTTATTGGATGGTAAATTCCACTCGCCGGTTTCTTCTTCTTGAAATCACATTGTCATTGCTGGCAATGGGTTTTGTACCACCATAACCCTGTCCTGAGATTCTGCCTTCTTGTATTCCGTTTAATACTAAATATTTTTTCACCGTTTCCACCCGATCGTAAGACAATTTAAGATTGAGGGCTGCTTTTCCCTGATTATCAGTATGACCTGCCAAAAATATATTAATATCCTGATGTTCTTTCATCATTTCAACAACCAAATCGAGTTCTCTTTCCGAACCTTGTACCAAAACCGGTTTTCCTTGTTCAAATAAAACATGCTGTAGTTCGATGGTATTTCCCTTAGTAAGAGGTTCGAGTAAAAATTCATCAGTCACATCATCTTTTACATCTTCAATCGTAACCAGTTGTTTTAAGCTCAGGTATTCACTGGATTGAATTTTTGTTTCGAAACCCAGACTCTCTTTTAATTGAACATCAAAACGACCTGTGTTATCTGATATAGCATTGTAAACAATACCTTCAGGATCGCTTACAAATTCCACACGGGCACCCTCTACAGCTTTCTTTGTCTTTTTATCAAGTATCACTCCTGAAAATTTAATCAGTCCCGGAATTACCTTTTCTTCTACAATCAACACTGTGTCCTCTATCACCACTTCAGGCACAATATCGGGTTTTATCTTCACCCTTTTTAAATCTCCATAACCATCACTATTTTGGGTGCTCACCAGATACGCATATTCTGCTTCTTCTCTAAATACAAAAGAAAGTTCCTGACCTTTGGTATTTACTTTCGACCCCAGATTAACTGGCTCAGTCCAATTCAACCATGTATCATCGAGCCTCTGAGCCATAAAAATATCGAAGCTCCCTTCTCCTCCTCTGCCATTCGATGCAAAAAACATCGTTTTGTTATCTGCCGCTAAAAATGGTGTCATTTCTTGAAACGGACTATTGACCATTGCTCCTAAGTTCTTTGGGCTAGTCCAATCTCCATCACCCTTCAACTTACACATATACAAATCTTCCACTCCATAAGTACCATGAGATTCCATTCCAAAAAGCAAGTAACGACCATCAGAGGAAATACATCCACTGACATGATTTGATTTGTTTTTAAAATATGGGATTTCAATTTCTGTAGGTTTCAACCATTTGCCATTATAATTATATGCAAAGGAAATTCCTTTTGGAGAATGTAAGAGCATGGCCTTTCCATGATCCATAAACCCTAATATTCTATTGGCTGATTTGTCGTTGAGTGATTCTCCCAAATTAACGGCATCTGTCCATCCTCCTGATGATGTCATTTCACTTACCCAAACATCTCCTTCATCGTCTTTGCCTCCGACATTTTGAGGATGATTTTTTCGAGTAAAAAAAACTCTCTTTCCATCAGGGCTGATTACCACATTGGACTCATAGTACGGAGAATTCACATTAGACCCTAATGAGGTCTGCTTGCTAAATATCTCTATCTGAGCGAATAATGGAGACGTGAAAAGGATAAAGGAAAAAAGAAGAATTATTTTATTCATATCAACAAGTATCTGAATTGGTAAAACAACAAAAATGGTGCTACTATTATTGTAATCCAACCCGAATCAAAAAATTAAAAGAGATAAAATTATATGGGAGGGTATGTTATTTTGAAGACAAAATAGAATTATACTAATAATAATTATAACTTTATCTTTTTAATTTGAAGGAAAATTTCTATAATTGTATTGCATATAAAGAATTATAGATTCTTTGTATGGTTATTAATTCAAATAGTAGGTTTAGCTCTTGTCCCGTTTTGATGTGTCAAAACGGGATTTTTCTTTTATTCTAATAAGTCATAAATGAGGTTATGAATTCTTGGCCTTATATTCATCTCATATAACTTCCTATTGTTTCTGGTAGGATAAACCCTATTAGAGAGAAATATATACAACAACTGATTTTCCGGATCTGCCCATACGATAGCTCCTGTATAGCCTGAATGGCCATAACTCGCAGGGCTGGCAACTCTTGCCACGCTACTTTTGAGACTATCATACTCTATCAACGGCTTGTCAAAACCAAGTCCTCTCCTATTGTCTTCATCGCAAAATTGGCACCTGGTAAACTCGTCGATAGTTGCATTAGAGATGTACTGTTTCCCACCGTAATTACCTCCATTCAGGTACATCTGCCATAGTTTTGCCAAATCATTGGCACTGCTAAACAGACCTGCGTTACCAGAAACTCCCTGCATCATAGATGCTCCTTCGTCATGTACTGTTCCATGAACTTGTTCCATTCTGAAAAAATCATCCGTTTCTGTAGGAATAATCCTTTCTTTATTGAACTTATTGGCAGGATTAAAACACAAAGTGGTAGCACCAAGCTCGTTGAAAAAATGATTGTATAAATAGTCATCATATTTTTCACCAGTCAGATTATAGACGATCTCAGGATAAAGATAAAATGACAACCCTGAATATACATACCCGGGCTCTTCATTCAGTTTAGAGTTTCTGATCATCTTATATATTTTCTTCTCCTTATAATCCTTATGCAAAAAATAAGAAGATGATGCAATCCTTGTTGGAAACCTCTTTGAAGAATCTTGCTTGATACTATTCCATCTGTATTTTCCGTTATTTTTTCTAGACGCCAAATAATAAGTGATGTAAGGCTTCAATCTGGCATTATGAGCCAGTACCTCTCTGACTAAAAGGTCTTTCTTATTTCCATGCTCAAAATCAGGCCAATAAGTAGAGAACTTCACATCCAGATTGAATAAACCTTCGTCGTACAGCTTCATCAATGCTGTGGTAGCTCCTGATACTTTCGAAATAGAAGCCATGTCATAAATATCTGTATTTTCCACCTTGTGCACCATATCATAGGTGTGGTATCCAAAAGATTTTTGGTAAAAAACAATTCCATTTTTGGCCATTAGAATCTGACATCCGGGAAAAGCCATAGAATCAATGGCTTCCTTTACGATATGAGTTACACCACTATCAAGCAGGTAAGAAGATACGCCAACCTCTTCAGGTATTGAATACTTCATACGATTGAACTTATCGGTGGTCAACCCATAGTTCTCCTGAAATTCAATGTTACTGTCTTCATTCTTAAGTTTTCCCGTCAATCCTATACCACCAAAAACAGATTGTACAGCCAAATCAAAACTCAAATCATTGTGTTTGGGAGCATAAATAACAGATGAAGCTAAATCAAATAATTCCAATTGATTAACAATAGGATTTATGGATTGCACTATCAAAACTACTTTAGTACTTTTCTTTAGCCTCTTCAAACCTGAAATAAGCAGTTCCATTTGATTTTTATAAGTCGCACCTGTAGAATCTATACCCACAATCAGTAAATTATTCCATTGAGGTTGAATATTGAATACCGCATTTGCTTCAATACTGTATGATTCCTTATAAGAATCAATTCTTGTTTGAAACAGCTTCTTAGTCTCTGTCAAACCCAAAAAGACAGATCCAATTTTTAATGAGTCAAGTCTTCTAAGGGGCAACAAATCTTCAGTGTTTTTTAATAATACCAATGATTCTTCGACTTCTTGTCGCTCAACCAATGCCAAACTATCAAAAGATGATCCGTATGATTGCCATTGCGCTAATATAAAAAGTAGTAACAGGCAATATCTATATTTTATATTTTTCACTGCACGTATTTGTTTAACTTCAAAGAAAAGGAATCAGAAATCTCATGTAAAAGTAGTCAGAGTCTTTATAATTAACCAACCACTCTAATTTGACAATGCAATGTCAATTTTATAAGGAAAGAAATCAAATTAAATATTCCAAATAGATTCCGAGACGATCTCCAAAGAAAATATTCGCTCCCAAGATCAATAATATTACGACACTAATTTGTATTTCTTCACATAAACAGTAAATTTGCAATCCGAAAAAATTAATAACAAGAAAATTCATGGCAAACCATAAATCGGCTTTAAAAAGAATCAGGTCAAACGGTGCAAAACAATTAAGAAACAAGTACCAACATAAGACTACCAGAACTTTTGTCAAAAGGCTAAAAGAAACCACAGACAAGAAAGAAGCTGAAGAACTACTTCTTAAAGTAACTTCAATGATAGACAAGTTGGCTAAAAACAACATTATTCATAAAAACAAAGCCAGCAATCAAAAGTCTAAGTTGACTAAAAGAGTAGCAGCTCTTTAAGTTGAAATTTAAATCATAAGATAAGTGCCTTTCCAAAATTGGGAAGGCTTTTTTTGTTTATACACATTCCTATTCCTTTCTATAAAATTACTTTTAGGATCAGTATCTGCCTATTTATAGGATTATTTCCTATATTGAGAGTAGAATGAATTACCCAAGCAATCTATCTATAAGGAATTGGGCTGAAGAAGACAGGCCAAGAGAGAAGCTCCTAATGAAAGGCAAGGCTGCACTATCGGAAGCTGAGTTGATTGCGATTCTGCTAGGTTCCGGCACCCGATCAATAAGTGCAGTAGAACTGGCTAAACAACTACTTTCAGCAGTAGATAATGATTTAAACAAATTGGCCATGTTGTCGGTTAAAGAATTGATTAAATTCAACGGTATTGGAGAAGCAAAAGCCATAAATATCATCAGTGCGTTAGAGATTGGCCGCAGAAGAAAAGACACTCTATATCAGGAGCAACCAAAAATCCAAAGTTCCAAACAAATCTATGAGCTTATGAAACCGGAATTACTGGATTTGGATCATGAAGAATTTTGGGTAGTTTTTCTCAATAGAACCAATAAGGTATTGAAAAAAGAACAATGCAGTTCCGGAGGTATTTCTGGCACAGTGGTTGACTCCAGATTAATATATAAAAAGGCCATAGAAGAACGGGCTTGCTCTATCATCCTTGTCCACAATCATCCATCGGGAAACCTGAAACCCAGTCAGGCAGACATTGATTTGACTAAAAAAATGAAAGATTCAGGCAAAATATTAGACATTCCTGTTTTAGATCATATCATATTTGCTAACAATGGTTACTTTAGTTTTACAGACGAATCTATATTGTAAGAATGTCTAAAAAAATAATATTTCCACTTATTGCTGTTTTAGTTGCAGCTTTCATCTACTTCTCCCAATCGGGAGGTGAGTCTGTAGAGCAGTACAGTGAAAAAATAGAACTGGCCAGAACTGAGAAGGAGGAGTTTATGAAAACTTCCAGTGAATCACCTTTTAAAAATTCTACAAGTGAGTTTGAAGGGTTGAACTACTTCCCTCCCAATATGGAATATAAAGTAAAAGCCAAGATCGAACACATAGAGACAAAAGCCTATATGGATCTGGCTACATCTACAGGGCAGTCCGAAAAATATTTAAAATATGCGTATGCCAAATTTGAGCTAAAGGGTCAGGAGATGAAATTGTTGCTACTAAAAAAAGTAAGCGGCGGAAAAAAAGAGCCAATTTTTACAGCATTTGCAGATGACTCTAGTGGAAAATCCACCTATGGTGGTGGCAGGTATCTGGATCTGTCTTTCAAAAATGCCACACGTATAGAATTAGATTTTAACCTGGCATACAATCCTTACTGTGCTTACAACGATAGTTTCAGTTGCCCTTTTCCTCCAGCCGAAAACATACTTCCTGTATCAATAGAAGCAGGTGAAAAGTCTTACCATTAGCAATGAATCATCCTTTTATTCCCAATCACTACCTGACAACTGTAACTCTCTTTTTCTCTCGTCAAATTCTATTTCGTATTGACTGAATTTTTCCTTACCCATCACATCAAGCAGTCTCAACACCACACTTTCCGCATAATTGATAAGATTCATTTTGAAGCACTGGTCTATATATAAAGAAATCATCTTTTCTGAATACCGATTTACTTCAATTGCTTCGAGTAAAATATCGTAACTCTTTTGCATGTCATTTCCAGTACCATTATAATAAACTACCGATGATTCAACTGCCGACTCCATAAATGAATTGTCATAGCCAAGAGACTCATAGATGGCATTAGCCAATTCAGTTTTTTGCTCAGCCTCCAGTTGTTTTGCTTTCTTTATTTTCGAAGAAATATTAGCCTCTTCTGCCCTTACTTTTTGCTTAATATCAATACTACTCATTGCTTTCATCAATTCTTCATCAGGTGCTTTACCTTCCTGTCTCATTAGATTTAGTTTTTCTGAAGCCAACTCTGTTTCACCAAGTTTTAGATATGACATCAATAGGTAACATTCACTTAAATCACTTTTCCTTTCATCATCCAGATCAAAATAGTCAACTGCGAGTTTTGCAGCCCCCTGTTGCAAACTCCAAATACCAGCCAGAGTGCTATAGTATCCCGAAATACTACTACTGTGCATGAGATTCGACAATATTTCAAATGCATTATTGACTTTACCCAAAGCATAAGAATTAATTGCTTTCAAGAATAATAGCCTTTCCTGATACTCTCCATTATTTTCATCTGCCAAGTAAGCATTTAGCATCTCCAATACCCGAAGGTTAGGTTGGGCATAAGATGCAATCGCCAGATTATTGACATAGGCATAAGTAATTAAGTTCAGTTTTGTAGAACCAATTCCTACTATGGACATAGATTCCGAACGATTCACATCCATCACTTTATTGGCAATGAGATTTGCATTAATATCAAACCGATCATTTTCTGTCAATGAAGCTTTTGACACGAAATCATTGTAATTAAGCCTCTTTTCTGCACATACACTGAGTAAATTAGATAATATCACCTCCTTTTTAAACCCTTGAGAAGACAGATCTGTCAGGTAAAATATAGTAGAATCCACAACATTGGTTTTACTATATAACAATGCAAGATTATTCTTCAAAAGAGAGCTTTTTGGATATTTCTCCAACCCATCCTGATAGGCAAACAAAGCATCAAAGAATTTATTATGTCTTTCATATTCGACACCAAGATTCACAAAAGCATATTCGGAAGGCTGTTTTTCAGTTGCATTTTTAAAAGCCATTATTTTCTTCTGTGGATCATCTCTTAAAAACCCAAGATTGTAATTAGCCTTATGGTTGTTCACTCCATATCTGGAGCTTTCATGATACATAGCTGTTGCCGCTGTGGTATTATCATTCTGAATGTACAAATCTCCAATGCCATTATAAAATGCTGCAATGCCCTGAAACCTGGCTACCTGATTTGATGAAAAATAGAGAGCCGCCACTACTATCAATCCGGCAAGCCTCGATGTGAAATAAGGGAAATTGTCTTCCTTGAATGCTATTTTATAAACAGCCAGGTTTTTCATCATATAATTGATAAAATTGGCAATGATATAAATGAAGAACATGGAACCAAATCCAATATGTCCAAACACAATAGCATCCTCAACAACTTCCAATGCCACATCATTGGACTGATAAAACTGAAATCCTATGAAGGAAAAACAACATATCAACAATCCGCAATATAAAAATGCGGTATAAGGATAAAATGGCAATATACCTTGGTACAAAATTTCTCTGTTTTTCATACCCCAAAAACCTATAATCGAAGAAATGACCAACAAAAAGAAAGCATTGATATAATATATATCCCACTCAATAAAACCTGAATTATGCATCTGAATTAAGCCCAGATTTAAAAGATATACCAGTGACAAAACCACAAAGTGTTTCGTGTTACTGGTATTCAATTGTGAGGAACTGTCTGTCGTCACTCTTAATATGGCATAAATCACCTCATGTGACACCAAAAAGACAAACACGATGGAAACAGCAATAACAGATATAAAACTATAGTTGGCAATGTAAAGAAAGGGAGTGGATACGCCTGAAAAGAAATATATGAAAGCTGTCACTATCAGGGTTAATACTAAGAAAGACAAGAACCTTAATTTGATTCCAGCACCCTCTCTGAACGCATTGAAGTAATAACTCACTATGACGTACGCTAAAAACACACCGATAGTAATAGTCTGATCATAAAAGCCAAATAGGCCCAATAATTCCAGCCTTAGGCTAATAATCAAAACCATGAGTAAACCGACTGATACCAAGTACCAAAACTTCCCAAGATAAGTTGATATCGTAATACAGATCAAAAGGCCTAGTACTACCAACCCCAGATATATATAGCTGGCAATGGAATTCAATACCATTTCACTTCCAATAAACTTTTGATCCACAAGAAAAAGCTGCGCATTGAAATCTAACAAGCTCCCAAGTTGAGAATAGCCTTCTAAAGCTGAATCCAAAGACTTCAGGCTACTATTCACCAACCAATCCATTGACAAATCATACCCCATAAATAAGAAGGTACAGAAAGCAACAAGCATGAGCAATATCAAGGCGATCAAGGATTTATAATAAATCTTATATTCCTGATCCCAACTATCCCAATAAAATTTAAATTTCATGATTTTGTTCTATGTGTAATGAACTGACCTAAGTGAACAGATTTTGAATGCTAAATTAGAGAATCTTAAAATATATCCGGGAGCAATAGCATCCATTTAATCTGACATGACAGTGAAGTAATCATTCCGGCAACAACTCTTTCCAAGACCTGGAAAAACAATTCACTTTCAATGTTTTCCCAATACTGTAGAAAAATATACATTATATTAACACAATTTATGTACTTTAGCTTTATTTGAGGTTTCATACCTTATAGACAATGGGTTGACCTACTCATTGAATCAATTTATACAAAAACAAAAATTATTTCAGAAAACAAGCATTAGTTATGGTTAAGAAAAAAATCAGAATGGGAATGATCGGTGGAGGTCATGGTTCTTTTATTGGAATTTTACATCGGGTAGCTGCCTATATGGGCGAAGACTACAACCTGGTAGGCGGAGCATTTGATTTCGATTACGACAGGGCTAAGCTATTCGCAGAAGAATTGGAATTGGATCTCTCCAGGGTTTATGAAAACATTGATGTGTTTATCGAAAAGGAACTGGCTCTTGATAAAGACACAAGAATAGAAGTAGTGGTGATTGTGACTCCTAACTTCCTCCACTATTCTATGGCTAAAAAACTTATTGAAGCAGGATTTAACGTTATCTGTGAAAAACCGGTAACAACCACTTCAGCAGAAGCTCTTGATCTGGAAGCATTGGTTGAGAAAAACAAGGTAGTATTTGCATTAACTCATACATACACGGGCTACCCTATGGTACGCCAAATGAAAACCATGATTGCCAAAGGAATCATTGGCAAGATTCAAAAAATTGATGCTCAATATTATCAGGGATGGATCAATCCGGTAATCCATGACAAAAATGAAAGAAGCAAAGTATGGAGACTGGATCCTGCAAAAGCTGGTATCAGTAGCTGTATGGGAGATATAGGAGTGCATGCATTCAATATGATAGAATATACCACTGGTATGAAAGTAAAAAAAGTACTTTCGGATCTCAGCACCTTGTATGAAGACAATGCACTGGATGTTGATGGCACTGTATTGTTGCGAATGAATGATGATGTAAGAGGTGTAATTCGATCAAGCCAAATAGCCACCGGCGAGGAAAACAATTTGCAAATAGCCGTATATGGTACCAAAGGAGGTTTCAAATGGGAACAAGAAAATCCAAATTACCTCTACTACTTTAAAGAAGGTGAACCATATCAGGTATTGAAACCAGGTAACCCTTACAATGGAGACTTTGCTCAGGAAAGCACAAAAATGGCACCAGGACACCCGGAAGGAATTTTCGATTCTATGGGAAATATCTATAAAGGTACAGCCAGAGCAATCAGAAAAGAATCCAACATTCATGAAGGTAGTTTCCCTACAATCAACGATGGGGTCAGAGGCATGCAATTTATTGAAGCAACTGTTGCCTCTTCTCAAAATGGAAACGTTTGGACAGAAATCTCCTGATGCCGATATCAATAAAAGCATTAGGATTCAATTAGATATGGCTTTATCCTCGCTATATTTACTGTCTATTCCAATACTCACTAATTTAAATACTAACTATACAATCACAAATATGATCTCCGTTCTGAAAATGGGCGGGATCATATTGCTTTAACCCAACCAAAGAAAATCAAAAAGTATATTGTGCAGTCGCTGATTGGTTTATTTTCAAAATACACCCACGGATTATTAAATGGTTAAAACAAAAACATATATGAACACTATTTTTTTAAAAAAAACTTGTCTGTTTGGCAGGCAACTGATGCTTTTTTCCTTGATAGCATTGATTAGTATTTCATGCTCTCAACCTCCTGGAGGAGAAAAAAAGGTATTGGTGTTTTCCAAAACATCAGGATTCAGACATTCTTCTATTGCTGCAGGAATCGAAGCAATCAAGAAGTTAGGCAGCCAGCACAATTTTGCAGTTGACGCAACTGAAGATGCATCCTGGTTCAATGAAGACAATTTGAAAAACTATAGTGCCGTTATTTTTCTAAATACCACAGGCGATGTATTTGACTACTACCAACAAGCTGACTTTGAAAGATACATACAAGCCGGAGGTGGATTTGTAGGTATCCATGCTGCCACTGACACAGAATACGAATGGCCATGGTATGGAAGATTGGTTGGAGCTTACTTTAACGGGCATCCTGCTGTACAAAAAGCTACAATAAATGTAAATCACTCTCACAAACACCCTGCCCTGGAAGGAATTCCTGAATCTTTTACCAAAGAAGATGAATTCTATAATTTCAAAAATATCAACCCAAATCTAAACGTGTTGATGACCATAGATGAAAACTCCTATAAAGGAGGAACCAATGGAGACAACCATCCGGTCACATGGTATCATGACTATGACGGTGGCCGTGCATTTTATACAGAATTTGGGCACACCGACCAAACTTACGTTAATCCTGAATTTCTAAAAATAGTTTTGGGAGGAATCAATTATGCCATGGGCAATGGAGTATTGAATTACTCAAAAGCCACCAGCGACAGAGTTCCAGAAGAAAACAGATTCGTTCAGACTGTACTGGCAGAAAGTATGGACGAACCTATGGAAATGGATGTCTTAGACAGGTACAGCTTGATAATTGTAGAAAGAAAAGGCGCAGTAAGAGTATTTAACACCTTGCAAAACAAGCTCAAAACCATTGCTACCATACCTGTTTATACCGGACAAGAAGATGGATTGCTTGGTGTGGCAGTAGATCCTGACTATAAAAATAACCACTGGATTTATATGATCTATTCCCCTCCGGGTGACGAACCAAAGCAGAACGTTTCCAGGTTTGTATTTGACGGCAAAAATCTCGACATGGAGTCAGAAAAGATTGTACTGGAGATTGCCACACAACGTGATGAATGCTGCCACTCAGGAGGCTCTCTGGAATTCGACGCTCAAGGCAATTTGTACATTTCAGTCGGAGATGATACCAATCCGTTCAAATCCAATGGCTATGCCCCTATAGATGAAAGCCCCGGCAGAAGTGCCTGGGATGCTCAGAAATCCTCGGCAAACACCAACGATTTAAGGGGGAAAATTTTACGGATAAAGCCGGAAGCTGATGGCTCGTACAGCATTCCCGAAGGAAACCTTTTCCCTCCGGGAACTCCCAAAACCCGTCCGGAAATTTATGTAATGGGATGTAGAAATCCATACAGGATTTCGATTGACAAAGAAAGAGGCTATCTATACTGGGGTGATGTAGGGCCAGATGCCGGCAAAAACGATTCACTTAGAGGACCTAAAGGTCATGATGAAATAAATCAGGCAAGACATGCCGGATTCTGGGGATGGCCATTTACCCGAGGCGACAACAAAGCCTACTATGATTATGATTTTGAAAACAAAACAAGTGGTAAACAATTCAATCCACAAGCACTGATCAACGATTCACCTTACAATACTGGTAAAAGGGAATTGCCTCCGGCACAACCTTCATTTATTTGGTATGGTTACGACAAATCTGAAGAGTTTCCATGGGTAGGAACAGGAGGAAGAACAGCCATGGCTGGGCCTGTATTCTACAGCCACCATTTCTTGAATGCAAGAAATGCATTTCCTGATTATTTTGATGGAAAATTGTTCGCTTATGAGTGGATCAGAAACTGGATTTATATCATTACTACCGATGAAGAAGGCAACTACATGAAAGCAGAACCCTTTATTCCAAACACTAAACTGATACACACCAGCGACATGGTTTTCGGGCACGATGGTAGTTTGTATCTATTAGAGTATGGAGACAAGTGGTTCAAACAAAATGCAGATTCCAGGCTCAGCAAAATAGAATATGTAAGCGGCAACCGTAAACCAATTGCCAGAATAACAACCGACAAACAGGCTGGAGGAGTTCCGCTCAAGGTACGTTTCTCTGCTGCGAATTCTGAGGATTATGACAAAGATTCACTCACCTATCAATGGAGCTTCACAGGAGAAAACGGTGTAGAATCTGTAGAACAAAATCCTTCTTTTATCTTTAAAACACAGGGGAAATATAAGGTAACACTTACCGTAACAGACACTGAAGGCAATGCATCTGGAACCACTCAGGAAATTCAGGCTGGCAATACACCTCCTGAAGTACGTATAGTTCTCGACGACACTACTTCACTTTACAAAGACTATGGACGAATGAAATATAAAGTAGTGGTAACCGACAAAGAAGATGGCAGTACTGAAGATGGTTCGATCAAACCTTCTGACATCTTGGTTACGTTCCACTACATCCCTCAGGGTAAAGACATGACTCTTGCAGCGCAAGGACATCAAATCAAACAAATTCCTGAAGGCAAAGTATTGATGGATGGATCGGACTGTAAAGCCTGCCATGCCATAGACAAAAAAGTAAACGGCCCGGCACTTATGGAAATAGCTAAGAAATACACCAAATCGGATACTGATTATCTGGTAAAAAAAGTCTTAAACGGAGGCTCTGGTGTTTGGGGGGAAACTGTGATGTCGGCACACCCTCAACTTGCAGAAGCTGATGTACAAAAAATGGTAGAGTACATCCTTAGTCTTAATGAGGTTCAGCCTAAAAATAAAAATCAACTTGCTGCTGAAGGAGTTGTAAAATTTACTCAGCATTTAGGAGATGATAAAACCGGCATCTACTTGCTCAAAGCGAGCTATATTGACAAAGGAAATCAGAACATGGAACCTTTGTTTTCGAGTGATCAGGTGATTTGGAAGAAAGAGAACTCTAAAAAATAAGCTGTTAAGAGTTGACTGAAAGGTTGTAAAATGATTGGAGATTTTGCCTCAATCATTTTACAACATATGGATACTTCTCAACAAAGAATCTTTATTACCTCTGCTTATAGGTATGATTTTGTCTTTAATTAACAGATTAGAATCTTCAATATTCACTATTTTATCAAGGTTGATTATAAACGATCTGTGAACTTTTAGAAATTGACTATTCGACAGTTTAGTTTCGATATTCTTCATGGTAGAGTGAATAATAAAACTGTCATTTTCAGTTTTAAACACAGCATAATCTCCCTTGCTCTCAATCCATAGTATATCTTTCAAATTGATATTTATCAATTTTGAATTTACCTTCAGAAAAATATGAGTAAGTTCTCTCGATGGCTTTGACAATAAATTGAACTCAAGACGGCTAAGCTCTTCAAACTGATTGAAAGCAATTTGTATCGCAGTATCAATATCTTTAATGCTATAAGGTTTCAGTACAAAACCATAAGGTTTTTCCTCAATCGCCTTATGAATCAACTCGGTATCGTCAGCGTCTGATGATGTAAATATGAATGGAATATCATAATCTTCCTTGACCTTCCTTCCCAGTAAAATTCCATCCGACTTTGCATTTACACAAATATTAATAATAAGAAAATTTGGATTTCTCTCTTCTATCAATCTCAAAGCATCTTTTGTATTTGATGCTTCCCCCACTACCTGGTGATTTAAGTATTCCAAAATCTCACAAAGGTTTTCTACCACCTTTGGATCTTCTTCTACTATTACAATGTTTAGGTTTTTCATGGCTCTTGATTTTAAATATTTATGTAAAAATCAAGATTTCCAGGTACCAATAAATCCGTAAAATTCCTGATTTATAAAATTTAAGAATTTTACCTAGCCTCTTCATAAATCCAAACTCCTTCTGTTTATTGCTATTCATCATTCAAAACCCGTGAGTAATCTAAAATTTCAAGTCAGATGGATTTCTAATGCATACTTTTGTTCATATATCAATTTACAATACACCTTCAAAAGCTTTCAATGGCTGCTATGACTACATACATAAAAAACACAGTAATTTGTCTGACAATCGGAATACTACTTACCTCTTGTTTTGAAGAAACAATCATCCCTCCTGATGATTTAGCAACAGAAATTGTAGATTTTAATTTTGAAATCTCTCAAAACAATATCATTGATTTGAGTTTTAAAGATGCAGATGAGCAGCCTATAGCCCGTATTGGCATAGAAGTTTTAACTGATTTACCCGAAAACAATGGCTATGCACTTTTCACAGCTTTCACAGATTCTAATGGTGATATTAGCACTTCCATCAACTTACCTTCAAACCTGAATACACTGGTCTTAAAAATCAACCACACAGGAACGATAAAATACTTCTCTGTAGAACTTGAAAACGGAATATACCAACTGCATTACTACGGCGTGCTCTGATACGCTACTCCTGTTTAGTTCCTGTATATTTTTCTTATAATCCCGTCGAACAAAATAAATTACCAATTGAACAGAAATACCCATACCTTTGCCCCTTTAAAAAATATAACAATTAATGAAAAACGGAACAGTAAAGTTCTTCAATGAGGCCAAAGGATTTGGATTCATAAGCGAAGAAGATTCAAACAAAGAACATTTTGTACACATTTCTGGCCTAATTGATGAAATTAGAGAAGGAGACGAAGTAGAATTTGAGCTAACAGAAGGTAAAAAAGGATTGAATGCAGTAAACGTGAAAGTAATCTGATTTTTTCCGTTAACTTTTTTATTAAATGAGCCTGCCAATTTTGACAGGCTTTTTTCATATCCCTACCACAAAATCCAGCAAAATAAAAAAGGGGCTATTCGCCCCTTTTCCAACTCACCTGTCTAACAAATATCTGCCTTTACAATACTTTAATAACCAACTTAGAGCGCAAAGGCATTTTTACCGAAAACTATTTGTTATAGTATAACCAAATACCCAACCATCTATCATAGTCAGACATCCGGCTATAAAACCAATAATTAGCCCTGCACCCCTAAAAAAAAATCCTTTTTTTGAAAATACCTATCATACCATCTGTAACAGACTACACCCACAAAAGAAATATGAGCTATGCAGACTTTAGTTCTATAATAGTGATTTCGGGTAAAATTCCGATACGACCCGGATATCCAAGAAACCCAAATCCTCTGTTTACATACAGGTACTGATTCTTTTCCTGATACAGATCCGCCCATTGTTTATACAGATATTGAGATGGACTCCATCGAAAATCGCCTATTTCCACTCCAAACTGAAATCCATGTGTATGACCGGAAAGCGTCAAATCTATATCAGGTTGTGTTGGTCTTACTTGTGCATCCCAGTGGCTGGGATCGTGGCTCAGAAGAATTTTAACAGGGGCTTCTACATTTTGAGTTGCTTTTTCCAGGTTTCCATATTGAGCAAATTTCACTCCCCAGTTTTGAACACCTATTATCCCAAGCCTTTCTCCATCCACAGTGACATAACGATTTTCATCCAATAAAATATTCCACCCCATATTACGGTGTGTCTGAATAAGATCATCCAGATTTTTCTTTTTCTCCTGTGAAGAAGACCATTGAGCATAATCTCCATAGTCATGATTTCCCAAGGTGGAGAATACTCCCAAAGGAGCGTTCAATTTTTCAAAAATATTGACATAGTCTTTGACTTCACTGCTTACATTGTTGACAAGGTCTCCCGTAAAAAATATCACATCCGGTTTTTCACTTTGAAGCATCTCTATGCCACCCTTCACGGCAGTTTTGTTATAAAAACTTCCACTGTGGATATCAGACAACTGAGCCATCCTAATCCCATCAAATGCCTTTGGCAGATTTGGAAGTGTGATTGTGCGCCTTCTTACCCTATAATCATAAGCTCCTGAAATGATGCCATAGCTAAAGATTGTAGCCGGAACAGCTCCTGCTATCAAAGCTACTTTGGATAAAAATTCGGATCTGGGAATACCATTTGGGCTAGAAGTATCGGGCACACCACTATGCACAATACCATTATATGCCCACTGACCAAAGCGAACAATATCATCTATGAAAACAAAAAAGACTGCAACAAATTTCGATACAAAATTGATTGCTACCATAGATACAAAAATTGATCTGGCAAAATGATATTTTGCTGAATCAAGAGAATAGAAAGCAAACACAGCTAAAAACGTAAAGGCTGTCAAAGACCAATAAGAGATGTAAGCAGCTTTCCTATAGCTTGGAATCGTATTTTCTACTACAACTTTTACTGCCTGAAAAACATAAATATCCAAAAGGAAATAAAATAGAAGAAGGAAAAATAAAAATGGAGCCCTATGCATTTGGTGAAACTATTTGGATTTGAACTTTAAAAACATTTTACAAGTTTTATAGAACGTTGAAAATATTATTCAGTTTGGATAAGTCGAAAAAATAGTTCTTTGCACTTATTTCGAATTGTCCACAGATAATTGTGCATTGAAAAATGGCTGATTAAATTGCAGCCTCAATACTTACGGATGGAAGCCAATAACATAGAAATAACTACAGATATCACGAAAAGTCTCACTTCGTTTTTGGAGAACAATTCCTATTCTTCAATTGCGCTATTGTGTGATGAAAACACCTATGAGCTTTGTTTACCAAAAATAATTGACTGCCTGCCCGAACATTGGCTGATCCAAATAGAAAGTGGCGAAGAAAACAAGAATATCGATACCTGCCAGCAAATATGGATGGCTCTGACAGAAGGTGGTTTTGACCGTAGTGCATTACTCATAAATCTTGGAGGAGGAGTCATTAGCGATATGGGAGGATTTGCGGCTTCTACCTACAAAAGAGGTATTGACTTTATCAATATACCCACTACTCTACTCTCACAGGTTGACGCCAGTGTTGGTGGTAAACTGGGCATTGATTTTTCACATTTTAAAAATCACATCGGCCTTTTCAACGAACCTGAGATGATATTTATTGACTCTGTTTTCTTTGACACTTTACCCGATAGGGAAATCCGATCCGGTTTTGCTGAAGTGATCAAGCATGGACTGATTGCAGATAGATTTTATTGGGAAAGTATTGCAGACATAAACCTAAAAACAAAAAACTGGAATACCGTAGTTGAAAGTTCCGTAGAAATAAAAAAGAAGGTGGTAAAAGCAGATCCTTTCGAAGCAGGACTGAGAAAAATCTTGAATTTTGGCCACACCATCGGACATGGCATTGAATCCACTTATCTGAACGCTCCTGAAGGTCGCCTATTGCATGGTGAAGCGATTGCAAAAGGAATGATTTGTGAAGCGTACCTCTCAACCAAAAAAACAGGGCTTTCGCAAAATGAACTTGACAGTATCTCCCAATACCTGCTGAAAATATTTGGTCACGGAAAAATAGAAGAAAACTATTTTGAGAATATTATCGAATTGATATATCAGGATAAGAAAAATAAAGGAAAAGTAATTAACAGTAGCTTACTCACGAAAATAGGAGAATGTGCTGTCAACATTCCGATTGGAGAACCCGACATAGTTGACAGTTTGTTTTATTACAACAACCTCCATAAAGCTATCAAATAAAGAGATTTTCGGGATTCAATTTTTCGTTTTCTTCAATATTCAGGTTATTGCTGATATCTTCTTTCTTTCTTGTTGCCACTTTTGGTTTTACAAACAAAAAAGTAAGAACTCCTGCAGCTGCTCCGATCAACAAACCCGAAATAATCTTACTTCCTCCCTTACTTTTTGTACTTTTTTTCATGTATATGTGAATTAGTTTTTAATACTTGCAGAGTTATGTTTTCTGTAGTTATAGTACCATTATTTAACTGCTATCCCTCAAAAAAGTTTGAGATTTCTTTATAATTATTTTCAGCTATCCAATCATTTTCAGTCTGAGCTTCATTATCAGAGTTGAAGCAATTAGCTTTGCGCTTCATTTTTAATACTATGGACAAAAAATCAATCAAATTATCTCATAACTCCACCTTAAATAAGGTAAACATTCCTCTCGCTTCTTCCAAAAGCGAAAGCAATCGTGTACTTATAATAAAACAATTGGCTGGAGAAAAAGCGATACTTCACAACCTCTCATCAGCAAGGGACACTCAAATAATGAAAGGCCTGTTGTCATCAAGCGACTATGAACTGAATGTACTGGATGCCGGCACAGTTATGAGATTTATGACAGCATTTTTGACCTTATCAAAAGAGGAAAGAATTTTGACGGGCACTGACAGGATGTGCAAAAGACCAATAGGCATTCTGGTAGATGCACTTAATGAAATTGGAAGTGGTATTGAGTACGTAGGAGAAACAGGATATCCACCACTCAAAATCAAAGGGACATCTGTTCAAAAAACCAGTGAACTGAAAATACCGGGCAACATAAGCAGCCAATACATTTCAGCACTTTTAATGATCGCTCCTGAGCTACCAAAAGGACTGGAAATAGAGTTATCAGGAGAAATTTATAGCCTACCATACATTAAAATGACCTTAAGCCTGATGTCAAAATTTGGCATTGATTATAAATTTGAAGGAAACAAAATCAGTATTTCCAATCAAAAATACTCTCCGGCAGAATATACAGTAGAGTCAGATTGGTCTGGTGCAAGCTACTGGTACAGCATGGTAGCCTTAGCAGAAAATGCAGAAATCAAATTGCTTGGGTTACGAAAAAACTCCTACCAGGGAGATAGTGCCATTGCTGAGATCATGACTCACCTGGGAGTAAACAGTGAATTTGTAGAAGGCGGAGTAATCCTGACCAAAACAGACCATCAAAAGTCACTCAAATATGATTTCAGAAACTGCCCGGATCTTGCGCAGACGATCATAGCAATAGGTGCCGCAAAAAAAATCGAACTTGAAATGACAGGTCTTGAAAGTTTGAAAATAAAAGAAACTGACAGAACCCGGGCCATGTCAACAGAAGTAGCTAAAATTGGTGGAAATCTTTTGGAGAAAGATTCTAAAACATGGAAGCTGACAGTTGACAGGCACTTTTTGATTCCGGATAATCTTTCATTTGATACTTATGAGGATCACCGGATGGCAATGGCTCTGGCTCCTCTTGCCACCAAATTTGATATCATTATAAACGATCCAAAAGTAGTGAGAAAATCCTATCCTGAATTTTGGGATCATCTGGGTACAGCAGGGATTTCCATTTCTTAACAAAAAAGGTTTTTAAAATACTCAGGAGCATAAAGCATTCTGCTCCCATACCAGGAGAACACCTCGCCATCAACCAAAAGTATTTTTGATTCTGGAAATATGTTTTGGTAGCAATTCAGGTGCTTCTCCTTAAAAGGAAAAGGCTCAGAAGAGAGGAAAACAAATTCCGGCTTGAAAGCAGACAAGGTTTCTTTGCTTAGTTCAGGATATCTTTCGTGCTTATCTGCTACATTAGCGAACCCCAAATAATCCATAACAGAATCTATATAGGTGTTTTTCCCGGCAACCATAGAAGGTTTGTGCCAAATAAAATACAGTACACTAGCTGAAAAGATATTCCTAACCCTTTCCCACTTTTCGCTTACATCTTCAACCAACCTGAATGCATTCTCAGCTTTACCTGTTAACTCACCAACAGCCAAAATCATATCCAATGCCTCATCAAAAATATTTACATCACTCACCCACACAGGATAGTTCTTTTCCAATTCCTGAATTCCTTCAATATAATTTTCCTCTTTATTGGCTAAAATCAGATCAGGTGAAATCTGATGTATTTTATCCATTTTAAAATTCTTTGTCCCCCCTACAAAGAGTGCCTCTTCCTTTATTTCAGGATGAACACAAAACTTAGTAATACCTCTCACATCATTTTTCAGTTCCAGATAGTAAAGCAATTCTGTAATAGAAGGCACAAGAGAAATTATTCTTTTTGGAGGGCAACTCACCTCTACTTCTCTACCTACCTGATCAATATATGTTTTATTCATTCCTCTCTTTAAAAAAAACATTCGAAATTATACTTTTATATGTTTATCACGATTCATTGGGTGATACAAATCGTTTCCTTTACAAGGATCACTCACATAAAAAAGTAAACAAACATATCAATACGGCATAATTAATTTGCTAAATTTGGCTCGAAGGACTCTGAGCACTTCATTCTTCAGAGTCACACAAAATAATTTTCAATAGCATGAACAGTAAGAACTTTATATGGTATGCCCTCCCAATGATGGCTTTGTTGTTACTTATGTGGTTGTATGAGCCTTGGTTCTACCAGAGATACATTGCCAGTACCAACATTGAAAACATAAAGAAAAAAGATTTCAAAGTAATAGGACACAAAGGTGCCGCAGGATATGCACCCGAAAACACTCTGTCTTCCTTACAGGTAGCACTGGATATGAATGTTGATATGATTGAAATCGACGTTCACATGACCAAAGATGGTGAAGTGGTGGTCTTTCATGACGAAGACGTATCCCGAACTACCAATGGTACAGGAAAAATTCATGAATTAACACTTGCCGAGGTTAAAGAATTGGATGCAGGGTCATGGTTTTCCCCCAAATTTGCCGGAGAAAAAGTACCAACACTCCGTGAAGCTATTAACCTAGTACATGGAAAAGCAGATATTCTAATAGATATCAAATCCAAAGGACATGAATTTTACGAGAATTTCCCTGAAAAAATTGTTGATATAATTGATGAAAAAGAAGACAATAAGGAATGGTGCATAGTGCAATCCTACGATCAGGAATATCTGGAACATGCCTATGCCCGTGATTCTACGATCAAAATGAAAAAACTAATGATGGGAGAAGATGAGTCAATGCTTTTTAGCTTTTACCTCAATTCCAAGTCTTTTATGACCAATAGAAACAAGCATCATTTCTTCGAAACCATCAATCCGCATTACTCTACGTTATCACAAAGAAGAATTTTCAGGCTTCATGCCAGAGGTTACAAAGTTCATACTTATGTTGTCAATGAACCAAAAGACATGATCAAAATGCTGAATATGGCTGTAGATGGTATAATTACGGACTACCCTGATAAACTTGTGAAAATCAGAGAAGATATACGAAAAATCCATAGCGACCGAAAAGAAAAGGAAGATAAAGAAAGCTAAATTTTCAAACATCCTTTCTTAAAAATGCCCAAATACCAAACCGGAGAAGAGTATTACAACAAAATATACCTTGTTTTCAATGCACTGATAGCGGCCACACTATTTCCGTTTGTTGTATTATTTCTAAATATAGAAAGAAACGGCACTTCTGATACCATACTAAATGATGAACCAGCTTATCTATTGGCATCTATACTATTGCTCATTTACACCTTCCTGTTTTATACTTCCATCAAATCATATAAAAAGGAATTGTCTCATATAAAAAAAGACAGGCCTCTCAGGGAAAAACTAGATAACTATTATTCTGTTTCCCTAAAAAAATATTTCAAACTAACCATTTGTTGTGCACTAATGGTTCTTGGCTTACTCCTCACTAAATATTTTCTTTTCATCATAGGATACATATTGGCGTTGGTAGTATTATCAATAGGACGACCGGTTTTGAATTCAATCATAAGTGAGATACCACTAAACGAATCTGAAATAAACATCTTAAATAATAAAGATGTGATCACCCCAGAATAATTACTAAACCAATTCTTGGTGCTCATTTTGTTCTGATTAAAACAAATCTGATTCTGCAATTAGCTGAATAAAAAGCAACAATGGTTACTCAAAAGAAGGAAATGTGCACATTATCGAACATTATTAAATTATCAATTTAAATAACAGAGAAGCGCACCATTTTTAATAATTATAATAAATCAATGAATAAATTATAATAATGATATAAAAAATTAAGATTCATTCAGATTACATCCATTTATTTCCAAGATCGCTTCATTTTTGGTAATTTTGCGGTTCTTTAATTGGCAAAAAGTCTGGATATTCCAGCGTTACAATCATAAAATTAGGATATGCAAGGATCAGGTTTATATCACCCCTCGTTAGAACACGACAGTTGTGGTGTAGGTTGTGTAGTAGATTATTCTGGAAAGAAATCTCATGAAGTAGTGGCAGATGCGTTGACCATGCTCGAAAACATGGAGCATAGAGGTGCAACAGGTAGCGATCCAAACACTGGCGATGGTGCCGGTATTTTGGTTCAGGTGCCTCATGACTTCTTTTCAGACAAAATGGGTGCATTCGGTATAGAGCTACCACCGGAAAAGGAGTATGGTGTAGGAATGATATTTTTCCCTAAACATTACGAAACACGGGAAGAGTGTAGAAAAGTGCTGAATGAATGCATAGAAAAATCAGGTCTTACACTGATTGGGTACCGCCTTGTACCTGTTGATGATTCGGTACCCGGCCATGAATCTAAAGCTGTAGAGCCATATATAGAGCAGGTATTCGTTAAGCCAATAGAAAAACTTAGCCCCGAAGACTTGGAAAGAAAATTATTTGTACTCGGTAATTATGCCACACACGAAGTGCAAAAAAACGTAGAGGCTGAAAACGATCAGTTTTATATCTGTAGCCTTTCAGCCAATACCATCGTATATAAAGGGCAATTAAAAACAGAGCAGGTTCCTAAGTACTTCCGTGACTTAACAGACCCTACATTCACTTCAGCTTTGGCTACAGTGCACTCCAGGTTTTCTACCAACACATTTCCAAAATGGAGATTGGCACAACCGTTTAGAGTGATTGCCCACAATGGTGAGATCAATACAATCAGAGGTAATGTCAACAAAATGAAATCAAAGGAAGCTTTGATGAATTCACCGTACTATACCGACGAAGAATTGAAATGGTTGCTTCCTGTTACCGATCCAAAAAACTCCGATTCTGCAAATCTTGATGCAATAGTAGAATTACTTTCTCTCAGTGGAAGATCATTGCCTCACTCCATGATGATGCTGGTACCTGAAGCATGGCAGGACAATGACCAAATGGATAAAGCAAGAAAAGCTTTCTATAAGTACCATGCTTCTATGATGGAGCCTTGGGATGGCCCTGCAGCTTTATTCTTTACCAACGGCAGTTTGATTGGTGCTACCCTTGACAGAAGTGGCCTTCGTCCTGTGAGATATTGCATTACCAGTGATAATAGATTGGTAATGGCATCTGAGGTAGGAGTCATCAATATAGACCAAAGTAAAGTGCTGGAAAAAGGGAGATTGCAACCGGGCAAAATGCTGATAGCTGACCTTAAAGCAAAGAAAATCTATAAAGATGACGAAGCTAAAGCCCAGGTTGTCGAAAACAAACCATATTCTGACTGGATCAACGAACAAAGAATCAAACTAAGATTGATCGAACCTCCGGAGTTTGAAGCAGAAAAAATACCATCAGGAATCTTGCTGAGCGAAATGAAAGCGTATGGCTATACTCAGGAAGATGTCAAAATGACTATTGCTCCTATGGCAGAAAAAGGAATGGAACCCGTTGGATCTATGGGTGCTGACTCTCCAATTCCGGTTTTGTCCCGGCAAAGTCAACACATTTCAAATTATTTTAAACAATTTTTCGCTCAGGTAAGTAACCCGCCGATTGATCCCATCAGGGAAAGAATGGTAATGTCTCTTTTCACAAGACTCGGAGAATCTTTGAACATTCTGGATGAATCTCCTGAACACACCAAGCAAATTCACATCTCACAACCGGTATTGTCAAGAAGTGCATTCAGTAAGTTAATCCATCTGGAGGACAAAGGGTTTACTGCAGCCACCATTGATGCCACCTATGATCCATGTGAAACTTCATTGGAAGATGCTTTAGATCTTATTTCAAAACAAAGTGAGGAAGCCACCAATAAAGGTATCAACATTCTGATTATCAGTAATAGAAATATCAGCAATAAAAGAGTACCTATTCCATCGTTACTATCAACTGGAGCAGTACATCATTATCTTATTGATAAAAGAATCAGGACAAAAGCCGGGCTTGTCATTGAAGGTGGAGATATTTGGGAAACACATCACTACGCCACTATTGTAGGCTATGGTGCCAGCTGTATTTTCCCGTTTAGGGTTTATGACATCATAGACCAGTTATATGACGAAAAAGTAATTGACAACTCAGTTCCTGTTAAACAATATCATGAAAATTACCGATATGGCATAGGAAAGGGATTACTTAAGATTTTGTCTAAAATGGGTATCAGTACCCTTCAATCTTATCAAAGTGCACAGATCTTCGAATGTGTCGGGCTAGGTCAGGATGTTATAGAAAAATGTTTCAAAGGGACATTAAGTCGTCTTGAGGGATTGACATTCGAAGGACTTGAAAAAGAATGCCTGGCCAAACATCAGGCTGCATATCCAAACAAAGAAATTAAAAATATACTTGAGGTTGGAGGATATTTCCAATGGAAAAGAAACGGAGAAGGTCATTTATTGAATCCGGAAACCATCCATTTGTTGCAAAAATCCACAAGACTGAATGATTATGGTTTGTTTAAAAAATATTCAAACAGCATATATGACCACCAAACAAAGCTTTACACACTAAGAAGCCTGTTTGAATTTAAGAAAAGAAAATCTGTAGCCATAGAGGAGGTAGAACCTATAGAGAGCATTCTCAAGAGGTTTGCCACAGGAGCTATGTCTTTCGGATCGATCTCTCACGAAGCTCACAGCACATTGGCAATAGCCATGAACAGGATCGGCGGAAAAAGTAACAGTGGAGAAGGTGGAGAAGATGAAGCCAGATTTATCAGAAAAGAAAACGGCGATTATGAAAGGTCTGCCATAAAACAAGTAGCATCAGGAAGGTTTGGAGTAAACAGCTACTACCTGTCGGAAGCCGAAGAAATACAGATCAAAATTGCTCAGGGAGCAAAGCCCGGAGAAGGAGGACAGCTTCCTGGCCATAAGGTAGATCACTGGATTGCCAGAGTTAGATTTTCAACCCCTGGTGTGGGGTTAATCTCTCCCCCACCTCACCACGACATCTACTCTATCGAGGATTTAAAGCAGTTGATTTATGACCTGAAAAATGCTAATCCAAATGCAAGGGTCAATGTAAAACTGGTGTCTGAAGCAGGTGTTGGTACAATCGCATCCGGGGTTTCCAAAGCCAAAGCAGATGTAATTCTGGTAAGCGGATATGACGGAGGAACAGGTGCATCTCCATTGAGTTCGATCCGTCATGCTGGTCTGCCATGGGAAATAGGATTGTCAGAAGCACATCAGACTCTTGTAAAAAATAACCTTAGAAGTAGAGTTGTGCTACAAACTGATGGCAAATTGATGACTGGAAGAGATGTTGCTATAGCAACGCTTTTGGGAGCAGAAGAATATGGATTTAGTACTACTGCCCTCATCGTTGAAGGGTGTATAATGATGAGAAAATGTCATCTGAATACTTGTCCCGTAGGTATAGCTACTCAAAACCCTGAACTTAGAAAGCTATTTACAGGTGACCCTCAGCATATTGTCAATTTCTTCACTTTCATTGCTATGGAGTTAAGGGAAATCATGGCTGAGCTTGGATTCAGAACTGTCAATGAAATGGTTGGGAAAGCCAAAACATTGAAAGTAAGATCGGATCTGGATCATTGGAAATTGCAAAGTCTTGACCTATCTCCTATTCTTTATGAAAGAGAAGTAAACTCTAATGTGGGCATATACCATCAGTTTGATCAGGATCATGAATTAGAAAACATATTAGACCGAAAACTCATAGCAGATTGGAAATCCGGAAAAACAGAAGTAAGTTATCCTATCATCAACATTGACAGGTCTGCCGGAGCGATGCTCTCTTATGAGATTTCATTGAAGCACAAAGCAAAAGGACTTCCTACAGATTCGTTCACTGTAAACTTTACAGGTTCGGCTGGTCAAAGTTTTGGAGTGTTCCTTGCAAAGGGTGTGAAATTCAATCTTGAAGGAGAAGCCAATGATTATGTAGGAAAAGGATTGTCTGGTGGAAAAATCGTAATCAAACCACCAAAAGAAGCCACTTTTGTTCCTCATGAAAACATCATTATAGGTAACGTAGCATTCTACGGAGCTACTTCCGGAAAGGCATTTATAAATGGGCTTGGCGGTGAACGCTTTTGTGTAAGAAACTCAGGTGCTGAAACAGTAGTAGAAGGAGTTGGTGATCACGGTTGTGAATACATGACTGGCGGGAAAGTAGTAATACTGGGAAATGTAGGTAAAAACTTTGCTGCCGGCATGAGTGGCGGTGTAGCTTATGTTTTCAATCCCAACGACAACTTTGCTATCAATTGCAACACTGAAATGGTAGATATCGACCAACCTGATGCAACAGACCTGAGTGATGTCAAGTCTATGGTGGAAGAGCACCTTGCTGAAACCAATAGTAAAATGGCTTCTTACATATTGAATGATTGGGAAGCACTGAGCAAATTTTTTATTAAAGTAATGCCACACGATATGAAAAGAGTATTGGCAGAGCAGAAACAACAAGAAGAAAAAGTAGCATAATATGGGACAAATTGATGGTTTTTTAAAATTCAACAGGGAGTTGCCCTCTTCGAGGAGTCCACAGGAAAGAATAAATGACTCTGAGGAAATTTACCTGCCGTTTGCTGATGAGAAAACAAAAACTCAGGCTGCAAGATGTATGGACTGTGGCGTTCCTTTTTGCCACAGTGGCTGTCCACTAGGCAATCAGATTCCTGATTTCAACGATGCTGTATATAAGGAAGACTGGAAAGAAGCCTATGATATTCTCTCTTCCACCAACAACTTTCCTGAATTTACCGGGCGAATTTGCCCCGCACCATGTGAGGCAAGTTGCGTTTTGTCAATCAACAAAAATCCTGTTGCTATAGAGCACATCGAAAAAAGCATTATTGAAAAAGCTTTTGAGAATGGCTGGGTGACACCAAAAATATCGGAGAAAACAGGCAAAAAAGTAGCGGTAGTAGGATCTGGCCCTGCCGGATTGGCGGCTGCTGCTCAACTCAGCAAAGTTGGACATGATGTTACGGTATTTGAAAGAGACGAAGTGGTTGGTGGATTACTACGAATCGGAATACCGGACTTCAAACTTGACAAACATATTGTAGAACGTCGTGTTGAACTATTGGAGCAACAAGGTATCACTTTCAAAACCAACACTAATGTCGGAGTAGATATCACTGCCACCGAATTGGTAAAGGAATACGATGCTACAGTATTGTGCGGCGGATCTACTATCCCTCGCGATATACCCATTCCCGGCAGAGAATTGAAAGGCATCCATTTTGCCATGAAATTTTTGGGGCAACAAAACAGAAGAGTTGCCGGAAGAGACATAAATGACGAAGAAATACTGGCTACAGGCAAAAACGTGCTTGTAATCGGAGGTGGGGATACAGGATCGGATTGCGTAGGCACGTCCAATAGACACAAAGCAAAGTCTGTTACCCAGATAGAACTGCTTTCCAAACCACCAACCGACAGAACGATAAAAAATCCCTGGCCTGAGTGGCCTATGGTAGTGCGAACCTCCACCTCACATGAAGAGGGTTGTGAAAGAGACTGGGCAATTCTCACCAAAGAATTTATTGGAAATGACAAAGGTGAGTTGACGGGGGTGAAGTTGGTAAATATAGAATGGAACGAAAAAGGTTTTACCGAAATAGAAGGCAGTGAGCAAATTATTCCTTGCGAACTGGTGTTGATAGCAGCCGGATTTGTGCACCCACAAAAAGAAGGAATGCTTGAACAATTGGGTGTAGAAATCGACAACAGAGGCAATGTAATTGCTAATGAAGGAGAATACCTTACCAGCGTTAAAAGCGTATTTGCTGCCGGAGATATGAGAAGAGGTCAGTCATTGGTAGTTTGGGCCATCTCAGAAGGCCGGGAAGCTGCAAGGCAAGTAGATGAGTACCTTATGGGAAAATCAGTCTTAGAATCCAAATCAACCTCCTTCTTCGAGTTGGGATAACATCAATCTGAATATGAAACATAATTCGAAATGCCTGTTCAAATTGATGAACAGGCATTTTTCATTTTACTTCCCGCTCTTCAAAACCATTGAGCTGGTGGTGAAATTATTTTTTTACTTCCAAACAAAATCACCATTTTCCACACTCCAGTCATTGCCAAAAAAACCAGTACATTCTATGGATTCATATTCTTTTTCAAAAACATCTTTGCCTAATACTGTAAGATCGGGAAATGCAGTACCTCCCATAAAATATTGGTTGGCATGGGCTGCCTTTATCCCTGCAAGCCCTGTACCTGCAACCACTCCTACCGAAGCAATGTCACTATCAGGCCGGGGATATATAAAATAACAACCCAAATCATCACCAGATACAATTCTATCCCCTATTTGTATTTTCCCATCTTCCACCTGAACAGGACTTTTGCTAAGAAGTAATTTCCATGCCTTATTGTTGTCTGCATTGCCATATACAATTACCCCCCTGTCTTTATACTTTTTCAGGTCAAATTGATTGTCCGGTATTATTTCTATCGATCCGTTTCCACGGTATCCAAATGTCTCTGCATCATACCTGGCTTTATAGTAATTCCAATCATTTACTTCTCTGGAACCACCAGTACCATACACAAAAACAACATTGTGGCGAAAAGCATCTTTAAAATTGCCAGATCTATGCGGTCCTTTTTCATTCAAATCGGGTTGTGAACTGGTTTCCCAATTCCCCTGCTTATTTTTAACCAGCCATATTTCAGACTGCATAGGCTCAACTGTCAGCGACCCTTCATCAATTTTAATTGACAATGGAAACTTTAAACCTGCCTTGTCCAAATCCAATTTCATGACCAATACATTTTCGGTTGTTCCTGACACTGACAGGGAATCTTTTCCTAATTGTAAGTTTACATTGCTAAGTTGATAAGGATGATTTTGCTGGTATATAGTTGCCCAATTGGAGCTGGCCGAAACTCCGGGGCTGGCCGTATAAAATTCCAATTTACGTACTTCGGTCGGTTTTGGTATTTCATGAGTTTTCAAAAAATCAAACAACGGAGGCCAGTCTGCTGAGTTTTTCCCATACCAGTGGCCACCTTCAGGATATTCATAATAGGCAAAGTCAGGATGAAAATCAGCCAATATTTTTTTCATTTCCCGGGCATGTTCTACCGAAACCACCTGATCATTATTTCCATGATTGATATATGCACCATAGTGTAAATAATTACGAACCAATAATTTAGTCCTTTGTGGATTACTCGCCCTTTCGTACATTTTTTGAATTGCCGTCTCAACCTTTCGGGTATGCTGAATCCATCCATGCAGTTCTGGATAACCTGCACAAGGAGCTATAGCTGCCCAATAATCGGGATAGGATGCTCCCAGATACCAACTGGCATGTCCACCCATAGAATGGCCAGTGAGATATATCTTTTGTGGATCCGGATTAAACAATTTTTTTCCAATAGCCAACACTTCCAGAGCGTCCAACCTGCCCCAATCTTCCCATGCGAACCCAAAAGGTCCCCGGTTGGTAGGTGCAATCAAATGCCCCCAATCTTTGGATGCATAAACACCCGCCTGATTTCGAGCCTGCACACCTGCACCATGCACGGAAAGAAAAAGTGCCGGATTTGTACCCTCCGGCACTTTTCCCGGTGAAACACTATAATATTGAACACTACCATCTATTCCACTAATAAAAGTACCATCGTGAAGCTCGCCTGACTCCTTATTTTTAAGTTGAAATGTGACCGAACTCAATTGCTTACCAGACTTGGCCAACAGGTTTACCTGTACCTCCACTTGCTCATCTTGTACCCCAGTCAATTCACTTATCTGAAAAGGAATACGTCTGGAGGTTAACCTTTCAATCGTTGGTACATCTGTTTTTGTTTTTTTGGTACCATTGACAATACTCTCTATTACATAGCCGGATGCAGGTTTTTCAGTAGCGTTAACGGCCATAATTCCACCCCATTTAAAGCCTGTTTCCTCCACTACAAGGTCTGGCAGAGTAATGTGATCGGTTGAGAGCATAACCGGAGAATCCGGAGCGTATAATGTAGCTCTCATTTTCGGATTTCTTCCCCCAACCAAATAGAATGTATTCAGCCCCTTCTTCAGTTTCACCGGAATCTTGGTTATTTTGAAATCAAAATGATCTCCTTCACGAGGTATTCCATTGACATAGGCTTTTGAATGACCTGAAGCATCAAACATCATAACTTGATCAGAAGGGCTTTCATATTCCAGATACAATCCTCCGTAGGCAAATTTATCACTATTGAAATAGCTGGTCTCGTCAGCTTCCAATGCTCCCCACCTTACTACACTATCGGCCGAATATCGCATCAAAATTCCATTGTCTGTGGGACGATCCAACGAGCCATCCATCAATTTAGAAACTACTATATCTGTCGGAAATTCTGATCTGGCATAGCGTGGGTATTTCACAAAAGGCCCGAGGTTTACAGCCAATCCTTTTTCGAAAGTTATAACTGAACCGCTCTGTGATAGTGTGCTGTGAGAAATACTGGTTGATAAAATCAGAAGTGTAGCAATTGCTACTATCTGATTTTTAAGACTACTACTTTTCATTTTTCAAATTGACATTAGATGGCCTGTGTATAAATACCTGTAAGTGAATGTCGTTGAAAGCTGAATAGTCCCCTAGCCAAAGGAAATCATTTTTTTCTTTCTATCCTATTGTTAGAAATCAATTGATAGAATTATGCAGAGTTTGTCTCTTGCAAAGATTTTACACCATGAATTAACAGCGAACCAGATTGATTCGGTTGTTTGCTGGAGACAAAACAGGGGTCTCACATTGCAGAAACCTTGAAGCATCCTTATGAGGTTTCTGCCTCCGCAGAAATGACGGAAACCGAGTGGAAGTGCATCACAATAAGCCAAGCACCATCTACTTGCAGTCATGTAGCTGGTTTTTATCTCAACTAACCAACAAGACCTTCGCTTTAACGTGACAAGAACACTATAAATATCAAAACAAAAACAGTACAATCCGAATCTGCAACTGTTGTCATCCTGAATGCAATGAAGGATCTCAATTCAGTTTTTGCCCTATTCAACCAGTCAACAAAACCTAAGAATTCAAATGTAAATACGTCATGAAGACCCAAGTCAAACATACAGACAGCCCTGCTATTGGATACTACCTTCAACTAAACTACAAGACCTTTCCTTCGTCAAGGTGACAAGGTGAGTTATTTTGTTTAAGTGAATCTCTAGGTCTACTGACTCGCAGGTGTTTTTAATTATCTCATGCCTCATCTACTGTCTCAACTTCCAATTCAATTCCTCCTGTCCACTTGGCAATCGCATTGTAAATCAAACATCCAATTGCTGCCATAATAAACCCAATAATTCCATACAGAAATGGCATAAAAATGAAAAAGAATCCACCTCCAAATGGAAAACCCGGAAAATTACCACCACCAAACATCGAACTTATAATTCCAAAAGGGATCATAAAAACTGCTGCAATTAGAAAATAAATGATACCTGAAACCTTTGCCGTCTGGTAAACTCCAAATTTTTTAATTCTTTTCATATTATTTGTTTTTAAGGTTGGTAAGTCAATTGTTATGATTTGTGATTAGTTCAGTCTAGTGGTTTGTTGGACACAAGTCCAACAAAGGCGAATGAACCCACATTCATGGAAGCATTTGCTATGTGGTGTATTTTCCTTTTAGTCGTTGAATGTCATTATGATACATTTTTTATGTAGCAGTTCGGCACAATTCACCAAAACGGCTTGACTTTGAAGCGTAACGCTTTGCGTTGCGCCTGCTGCAAAGCAGTATTCTTTATGAGCTTTTGTTGTGGTGTCGTTATTATACTTCCCTTCTTATTATGTCGGCTTTCACAAAATCGGGTGCATATCAAATTGTCGTTTATGCCACATTTTTAAATTCTGTATTAACCATCTTGATTACTTTGTCCCATTGTCCATTCATATGTGCCACCCTTAAATTTAGCATGTGCTGCGCACCTTGTTTAGTCCACCTTTGTCC